>NZ_JAWOTI010000009.1:127314-181749 GCF_033338775.1 Vibrio sp. Vb1018 | reverse complement strand
GGCTACGACGATTGATGGGCGTAGCCGCTCAGATCGTAGTTTCTTGATTTAGTTCCATCGAATTACGCAACAAAGCCCTTCTGCTCCCCAAAGCTTTTTAAATTGGCGATAGGTATTAGTTACCTTTTTAGCCAAAGGAGAATCAAGAATAATAGGCAGTGAATCTTGCAAAGCGTGCTCATGAATAAGCTGTTCTATATCAAAGAGTAACTCTTGAGTTCTCCCGACGCTAAAAGCCGGTATAACAATTACGCCACCATCCTGAAGTGCATGCTCAATAATAGAAAGCAATCGCCTACTGCGAGACTCTACATCTTCGTGAACTTTATTGCCGTATGTCGACTCGATAAACAAATAGTCAGCTTTTTCAGGCGATACCGGATCCGGTAGGAGAGGCGTGTTACGAGGGCCCAAATCCCCTGAGAACACAACAACCTCATTGTTTGATAAACGAAACTCAACATATGCAGACCCTAAAATGTGTCCTGCTGGTTGAAAGCGAAGAGAGGCATGTTCTTCAATCTCTATCCATTGGGAATAAGGGCAAGGGCGAATAAGCGTTCGAATAAAATCGAGCACGTTTTCCCTTTGATGATGCCTCATGCCTAGTTGGAGCTTTAATCCATCTTCTAACATAAGCGGTACGAGCTCAGCGGAGGCTTCCGTACAGTAAATAGGCCCCTTATAGCCAGCAGCCAATAACCAAGGTAGCCGACCAACATGATCGATATGAGAATGGGTTAGAACAACCGCTTTGAGATCAGAGATAGAAAAGTCGATATTCAAACTCTGCCGCTGAGCATTATCTTCACCTTGTAGCAAACCACAGTCGATCAGCACACTTCCATTTTGTAACACGAGCTCGTGGCAAGAGCCAGTAACCGTATTTTTCCCACCGTGGTGCAGTACTTTCATAACAAAACGACGCTTTTACCTTTGCTAGCTTACGCTTGTGAGTATCTATATTACACGTAGCCAAACCTCACTATTTGGCAGCGATTCGGTAAATCGCTCAGTAGGTAGGGTAAGCAGGCAGATAGTGAATAAGTGAGCGTATTGTAGGCAAGCAAAATAGGAGAAAGAAAATGGCAAAACTGAAAGTTTAGAGAGACTTAGATGTTCGTCATAAATTTGACTGTGTTAAGTTGCAACTGCTTGTGATGCAATTCATATTATTGCAATTATTTGCATTTAATCTTTTGGAATCAACGTCACTGGCTGCTTAGTCCTAACTGCGTAAATGGGCGTCTGATAATTATAATTTTATAAAACCGACACATTTCTGACGCTTTAAGTGTCAGGAAAGAGCTATTTTTTTGTAAGTTTTTCGATTGAATGGCTTTTCGTTGCAACGAGTTTACTATACAATTCGTCACCAGATCGGAGATGCAACCGATTAAATCGTGAACATTTCAATTGCCTCTAGGAGCCAGACCTAGGGGCGGTAGCGTGCCCGAAGTCGTTATAACTCCGAGGTCTCTAAAGCTAAGCATCTGAAAAGTGAAATAACTTTTAATAATAATAAGCATCTAAGTGCATTTCTGGCAAGATTGATTTATAAAAAACGAGAACTATTACAAATTTATGTAATTCCCTTTTGTCAGAGGGACGCTCAAAGCTAACAAAGTGGCGAGCAAATGTTGGTTAGGCATAGGTTACAATTTAAATCTTCATTTCTCATACCTATCAAAACCAAATACTAGGTTTATAGAAGTACTTAACTACCGGTCCAAACCGTCAGTTAGTATGTTCAGCTTTGTATTTGGCCTGCCTATAAAAGGCTGAGAACCGATGACCGTCACGAGCTAGTGTCGGTGGAACTCAGTTACTTACATATTCAATATTAGGAATTAGCGTTTGCAATGCGTTACAACCCACGTTGGCTAATTCGGTTTTGTCACGCCCAAAAATCACCTGCTCATTCTTAGAGTTCGGCGTGTCTAGATACGAGCGAAGCAAGAATTAGCAGTATCGGACCTGTGATGCAATGGAATCCGTAAAGGAAATCAGTCGGATGCGTTATAGATTTACCTCAAACTTATTTAATAACACAGTTGGCTATCATGAATAATGCATATTTATTTGTATTTATTTTGTCGTTCGTTCTACTTTTTGTTATGCGCAAAGTTGCTAAGCGCGTAGGTCTAGTAGATAAACCCAATGCAAGAAAGCTTCACCAAGGTGTCGTACCCCTTGTAGGAGGTATCTCCATTTTCTCTACTATACTGGTCGGGTTCCTTCTGTTCCTACCAATGAATGACAACCTATCACTCTACTTATCTTGTTCGGCTGTGCTTATAGTGCTCGGCGCATTAGATGACTACTACGATGTAAGTTTCAAAATTCGTCTTATTATCCAAGCCGGAATATCCCTTGCGATGATTTACATCGGAGGCCACAGCTTACACGATTTAGGCTACTTAATGGGGAGCGAAACCATTGCCCTTAATGAAGTCGCTGGCGCAGTGATCACCGTTATTGCGGTAATAGGCGCAATTAACGCATTTAATATGGTTGATGGCATAGACGGCTTGCTGGGCGGGTTAGCCTCGGTCACCTTTACAGCGTTGGGTATTGTCTTTGCGTACAACGGAAATGAATATTTGGTGACGATTTGTTTAATGATAGTGACTGCGATGCTTCCTTATATCTTCCTGAACTTAGGTTTCCCACTAGGTCGTCGCTTTAAGATCTTCATGGGTGATGCAGGCAGTATGTTCATCGGCTTTACTGTGGTCTGGATGCTAATTAGTGGCACGCAAGAACCAGGAGCTGTAGCCTTCAAGCCAGTCACCGCTCTGTGGTTAATTGCCTTACCCTTGATGGACATGGCAACCATTATGATCCGTCGTATTCGTAAAGGTCAGTCCCCATTCCAACCAGACAGAGAACATCTACACCATATTTGCCAACGTATTGGGCTTTCACCAGGTGCAACGTTAATTTTCATCTGTTCGATGGCATCGATTTGTGCCGCTATCGGCTTGTGGGCTGACTTTGTTGGCATTAGTGAATCAGTAATGTTTGTAGCTTTCTTGATTTTGTTTGCATGCTATTTTTCGGTAATTAGCCATATTTGGCGTATCTCTTCTTGGTTTAACAAGCTATTTCATACTTTAGGACTTCAGTTTACGTCTAAGTAGAAAATTAAAAAAAAGGCCTATTGGGGCAGGGTAGCCAAAATAGGCCAAATCAAGTAATTACAGGTGGTTAGCGAAAACTGACTGTCTCAAAATGAATAAAAACTGTCTTATGCGTAACCGAAGTCTGAGATGAAATGTAGAAAAACTTCACGATTTAAGGTGAAGGATTCTATAGATATCGCTGGAAAAACAGCTTCGATTGCACAAGCGGTGAGGTGATGAAGCACAGACCAAAATAAAAATTAAATAAGAAAAATGCTGGTTACAAACACTAATCTTGTTAACGCCAGTACGTTTTTTTGTACGTGTCTCGTGTTGATAAATATAAACCAATATATGCCCTTTACAGGGGGATTTAGGTTGTCTAGGAAAATAATATGAAATACTTAGTAACAGGCGCTGCTGGATTCATTGGCAGTGCGGTTGTCGAACGCCTGACAGAAATGGGCCACGATGTTGTTGGCATTGATAACATTAACGACTATTACGACGTTAACTTGAAGTATGCTCGTTTAGAGCGAATCGAACACCGTCTATTTAAGTTTATCAAACTGGATATTGCCGACCGCGTGGCAATCCCAGAGCTGTTTGTCAGTGAACAGTTTGATAGAGTAATCCACTTAGCGGCTCAAGCTGGTGTGCGTTACTCTATTGATAATCCTCTCGCGTATGCGGACAGCAATTTAGTGGGACACCTAAATATTTTAGAAGGGTGTCGCCACAATAAAGTTAAACACCTCGTTTATGCTTCCTCCAGTTCTGTTTATGGTCTAAATGGAAAGGTGCCTTTCAGTACCGATGATTCTGTCGACCATCCTATCTCTCTGTATGCCGCAACCAAAAAGTCTAACGAGTTGATGGCACACACTTATTCTCACCTTTACGACATTCCTACAACCGGATTACGTTTCTTTACTGTTTATGGTCCATGGGGGCGTCCGGACATGGCGCTGCTCAAGTTCACTCATAAAATCGTGAAAGGCGAAACCATCGATATTTATAACAATGGTGACATGCGCCGTGATTTCACATATATCGATGACATCGTAGAAGGAATCATTCGGATCCAGAATGTTATACCTGAGGAGAATAGTGATTGGACTGTTGAAGAAGGTTCACCGGCAACTAGCTCTGCACCCTATCGTGTGTACAACATTGGAAATGGCAAACCTGTAAAGCTCATGGAGTACATCCAAGCGTTAGAAGAATCATTAGGAATAGAAGCGAAGAAAAACTTTATGCCTATGCAGCCTGGCGATGTTTATCAAACCTTTGCAGATACGACAGCTCTATATGAGGCTACTGGGTATAAGCCTGAAGTCGATGTACGAGAAGGTGTGAATGAGTTTGTCGAGTGGTTTAGAAACTATTACCTATAGAAACTCGTAATACAATATCATATTTAAGTAATAATCGCCCTCCCCCCCAAAAAAAATACTGTTATGAAATTGTCCAAAGTATAATCCAGAAGTTATAACCTGGTTTTGTAGGTGAATATATTTAAGGTTGTGTCGATACCAATTAAAATAATTAGATTTTGATTTAATTCTAAGACTATATAACTATGTTTTAATTAGAAGTTTATAACCATTTACGATGTGAAAACAGAATGCAGGTTAGGACTTGGTGATGAATTATAAATGGTGATTCTATTTGAACCTTTAATCTAATTTATTAAAGATGTTAATAACAAATGACAAAATTAAAAGCAAGGCTTACTGTTAACTTTTTAGCTAATATTTATGCTCAGGTTGTGAGTTTAATATATTTAGTTCTTACTGTGCCATTATATTTAAGTTTTTGGCATATTGAACTTTATGGAGAGTGGTTAGTTTTATCAGCGTTACCATCATATATAGCACTTTCAAATATGGGATTGATGAATGTCGCTCAGAATAAAATGACTATAGCTATGAGCAAAGGAGATTTAGCCTGTGCTAAAACTAGTTTACATACAGTATGGACGGCACAATTAGGGATATCTATTATTGTGGGTTCGTTAATTTTACTACTAGTCAATGTACTAGATTTGGCTAGTATTTTAAAATTAAAATATATTAGTGAAGACGATGCAAGATTTGTCTTCTGTGAGCTTGCAGTTTTTGCATTGCTGAACCTGCAAGTAGGTATATTTGGAGGAATATATCGTGCTGTTGGCAAAAACTCTAGGGGAGTTGTAATAATTAATACCATACGGCTTTTTAGTATTGTCTCAGTAGCGTGTTTGTTAATTCTAGGTATAAAAAATGTTACAAATATATCGGCTGTAATGGTTTTGTCATATATTGTTGGTATTTTATTTATTTCTTATGACTCAGCTAAAATTGCTCCTAATTTGAGACCTGGGTTTAAGGCATTTGATATAAGTAGCCTCAAAGAATCAATAAATCTAGGACTGGCATTCATGGCTTATCCATTAGGTAGAGCCATAACGAATCAAGGTATGTTATTGTTTACTAATGCTTATGTTGGGAGTGCAAGTGTCGTAATATTAACAAGCTTAAGAAGCCTTGTTAATATGGCGTTCCAAATTAGTAATCTGATTCATTTATCTACTTGGCCTGAATATTCTAGGCTGCATGGTGAAAAAAATTTAGATGGCCTAAGAAAGTTATTTAAGTTTTCTACATCTATCGGGATTTTATTTGGAGTGTCTACTGCTACTTTCCTATTAATGTTTGGCCCTAATCTAATTGAGTTATGGACGAGAGGTGAGGTTTTAGTAGAACGTGATTTATTATTGTTATTTATAATTTCAATTGTATTTAATTCTATATGGTATACATCATCTACTATTTTTAATGCAACTAATAATCATGCAAGTATATCGAAAATATTTTTCCTCGCTTCTAGTGTTGTACCGGTTTCTGCTTGGGTTTTAAACGAAATTACGGGCTTTGAATTAAAGGCTGTAGGTTTTTCCTTTATATTGATGGAAACGGTCATGTTATTATTTGTTGTTCCTAAGGCATTGAAATTAATAAATGTAAGTACTATATCTTGGATTTGTAATAGTTTTATTTTTCCATTTTTAATTATTAATAAAATAAAAATCAATGTGAAGAATTTATTTTTTTAGGTTATTTTTATAACATAACTATTTAGTTGTTTTTAAAGGTTGAGTTTAAATGAAAGTTTTTATTTATTCGATTTAATCTATTGTTGAAATTAACTAAGTTGTTTGCCAGGATTTAATTTGGTTATAATTGTATGGATTTTATTATTTTATTGTTATATGGCCTTGTGAACTTTACTATTATAATTAAAGGCCTATCAAGTAAACAGGGTTATTTTTATTTTCCTTTTTGGATATCTGTTATATCGTTAGGTTGGTTTTACCCACAAGCTATTGGCGGATATTTTCATATAAAGGAATACCCGCCATACTCATATATAAGTGCGCTATTATTTGCAACAATTTGTAACATCTCTTTGTTTTTTGGTTGGTATTTATCGGTTTATAAGCATAGTTCTAAAAAAAGTTGGTTATCTAATAATATAGAAGAAAATAGGCTATATAACGTTGGTGCGTTCTTTTGTCTATTTGGTTTTTATTTTCAAATAAAGCTATGGTCATTGCCTGAAGAAATGTTAGATGCTAATCAATGGAGTGGTGCGACTGTCAAATACTTATTTTTAGGTAGTGTATTTAAATACGGATTTATTATTTTATGGATGCAATATTTAAAAAATGGTAAGTGGTTAAATATAAAATATTTGATATTTATTGTTCCTTGCGCATTACTTTTGTTAAATGCTGCGGTTCTACTTGGTAGAAGATCTGAAATGATGAATATAACCGTATATTTGATTTTTGGACTATGGTTTGCTAAGGGGATAGTTTTTCCTAGAAAATATCTAATTGTTGGGCTTTGTTTAGGGCTGATTCTTATTAACTCAATAGGCTTATATCGCGGAGTAATGAAAGATCGTGATTTGGATTTAGCAACTAAAATAAGCATTGTTACAAATGCTAATTATCTTGAACAAACAAATAAAATCTTTGAAGGCTCAGGAGTTGAGTTTGAAAACTATCTGTTTAGTCGTCAGGCTTATGAAGATTATGGAGATTACGATTTTGGTGCATATCATTGGAATAGAGTTGTTTTAAATTATTTTCCTGCGCAGATTTTTGGTAATGACTTAAAAAACTCTTTAATGATACCCACAATAGACATCATAGAACTTATTAGTTATAGATATGGAGCATATAGACCCGTCGGAAGTACAGCTACAGGTTATTTGGATAGTTTTGGTTCGTTTGGATGGCTAGGGTTTATAAAATTCTTAATTATTGGTTATATGATGGGTACGTTATTTAAAAGTGCTAAGAATGGTTATTGGTTACCACAATTATTATATTTGTCATTTTTAACTGTTGCGATGGTCTCTATAACTCATAATACGAATGATATCCTTGTAAGAGTTTGGATCTATTTCTTTATAATAATCTATCCTATGATAAGAATCATAAATAGTAGATTTTAATATGGATTTATTTTATGAATTTTGTTTTTTTAATTTTAAATAAATTTATTAGATTGATTTCAATGTATTTTAGTACTTTTTTGGGGTATTTGAAGTTTATTTTATCTGGTTGTAAAATTCGTGGTCGTTGCATTTTTTATGGCTCAGCAAAGTTGGGAAGTTCAGGCGTTGGCATTACAATTTCTCATAAATGTAGTTTCGGTGATGGTTTTTTTATATCGGCTTCGAAAGGAGCTAATATAAAAATTGGCCACAATGTATCCGTAAATACAGGTTGCCACTTAGTAGCTGTTAAATATATTGAAATTGGTGAAAATACAGCTATTGGAGAATTTGTTTCTATTAGAGATCAAAATCACCGATTTTGTGATACCCAACGCGGTATTTCATCTCAAGGTTACGATTCATCACCTGTTTCTATCGGGCGTAACGTCTGGATTGGTAGAGGATGCTATATCGGGGCTGGTGTGAAAATTGGAGACTTTTCTGTTGTAGGTGCAAATTCCGTCGTAACTAAAGATATACCAAGTAATGTAGTTGTTGCAGGTAATCCGGCAAGAGTTATTCGACATATAAGGTGATTCGATGAAAGTCATAGTGGCGCAAATAGGGGCCAGACGCAGGTACTTAGTCGCAAAAATTTTAGCAAATGAGTCAATGTTAGAAGCACTATATACTGACAGTTCAAATTATTCATTCTTGGGTAAAATGGCAAAAAAGTGCAACTTCAAAACTGGTCGCTTAGGCCGCTTGGCTAAAAGGATAATAAATGATATACCAATTAACTTGGTTCAAAGTACCGATAAGTTAGTAATTTCTGATGTATCAAGTAAGCTAATTTTAAAGGCTTCTCAAAAACACAAACTTAGTAAGCATGAGGTATTTTCTAAAGTGCTAATAAACTGGGGGTGTCGTAACGCAGATGCTGTTTATGCTATGCAGGATGAAAGTCACGAATTTTTGTTGTATGCAAAAGCCAAAGGATTAAAAATAATACTCGACACATGTGTAACTCCTCTAGCTCTAAGAAAAGTTCGTGACCGTCAACGTAGGTTCCAAGGCTGGGAATCAGAAATATCTGACAGAGAAATATCTAAGTTTGAGCATCAATTTCTGAGAAATTTAAAAATAGCAGATCTTATCCTTTGTCCTTCTAAGGTTGTCGCGGAAGACGTTAAACTCCTCTCCCGTACTCCAGATAATAGACTTAAAATCGTTCCTTATGGTAGTAGTATTACCCTTGGAAACAATAACCCTATCATTGGAAATGTGTTATTTGTTGGTTCTGGAGACGTAAGGAAAGGAATACACGTCATTAGTAAAGTTGCTGAGATGGCCAGAAAAAACAACAAGAAATTTGATTTTAGAATCGTTGGTGAAGTTGATGATAAAATAATTAATAAAGCGGAGTCTAGGTGTTTAAATTTTATGGGCAAGCTTTCTAAAGATGAATTAATAAAAGAGTATGGTAAAGCCGATGTGTTTATATTTCCAACATGTGCTGAAGGGCTTGCAGGATCTGTATTGGAAGCGCTAGCACATGGTTTGCCTATTATAACGACAAAAGCTAGTGGTTTACTTATTAAGGACAAAGTTGAAGGGATTTATATCGACGAAGATAATGTGGATGCATTATTTTTGGAAATCTGTAACTTAATAGAAAATCGCAATTTTAGAAATACTATAGCTAATAATGCAAAGCAACGTTTTGACTATTATACAATTGAATCATATAGCACTAGGTTAATAGAGGCGATTAAATGAACGCTCCTAGTTATAAAATATGTATTTGGATGAATATACCATCACATCATCAATCAGGTTTTTTTCGGTCATTAGAAGAGCACGATAATATATCTATTGAAGTAAGGTATTTTCAAGAGCGCTCGAAGAATCGTACCGCAGAAGGTTGGAACAGTGAGTATATATACAAAAATTATGAAAAATGTGTAAACAAACAAATCACTCCTGAGCAGATGCTAGCGACCGTACCTGATGCTAGAGAACGTATCCACATTATTAGCTCTAGTTTTTCACCAGAACTTGTAAGGTACTTCTGTAATAATAGTATTCAGTGGATACACTGGTCCGAAATGCCTGGGATTAGGTTAGCTGAGTTGCTTAATTTCAGGATGCCTGTTTTTAGGTTTTTGTATCCTTTGATGTTACTTATGAAAAGGAAGGAGGGGAGCCGTATTTCTAGACATGCTATTGGAGCATTCTCACAAGGAAAGTTAGCTAGATTTGCTTTTACTCTGATGGGGGTCAAACATAAGAAGATATTCGATTTGTATTACGTACCAGAACCCTTGCCTAATCTCACGCCAGCGTTGTCAATAAAAGAGTTTGCTCAAGGCCGTCGTGTGTTACTGTGTGTATCAGCTTTATGTCGTAGAAAGGGAATTGACATTCTCTTGAAATCTTTTACTAACGTAGCTAATCGGGATTGGTGTCTCGTTCTATGTGGGCTTGACAAAGCTAACGGGCAGTATCAGCGTTTAGCTAATTCATTGGGTATTGGAGATAAAGTTCTCTTTACGGGGGCCTACCCTATCGATTCAATTGCTGAAGTATATAAGGCGTCTGATGTGTTTGTCCTCCCATCGAGGTTTGATGGATGGGGCGCGGTTTTGAATGAGGCTGCATCTATTGGTTTGCCTATAATTGGTACTGATTTATCGGGGGCGGCTTTACACATCATCAAAAATGATTTCAATGGTTATTGTGTGAAAGCCGGATCAGTTCGTTCATTGAGTAAAGCCCTTTTAAATTATGTTGAACACCCCAAGTTAATAGAAGTTCATGGAAATAACTCTAAGCTTCATTTTAGTAAAGAGTTCACGCCTAAGGAAAATGTTCAAAGGCTAATTATTGGTATAGATAATATGAAAGGAGTGAAAAATTGAAATTAGGTGTTCTTACAAATTCAATATCAAGGAATGCTGGTGGATTATTTACTTCCGTTCGTAAATTATCACAGTCTGTTCAAAAACTTGGCGTGGATGCACACGTATATAGTTTTTGTGACGAGTATACAAACACAGATAAAGAGGTTTGGGCTCCGTTATCTATTGAGGTTTTCAAACCGCTTGGTCCAAGTTTCTTCCCTCTGTCAAAAAAATTTGTTTCCACAGTCACGAAGTCTCAATGTGATATTTTTCATGTTCATGGAATGTGGTTGTTTCCGTCTATCGTTTCTAATCGTTCTTTTAAAAGCAACCAAGCGCCTTATGTAATATCACCTAGAGGGATGCTTGACCCTTGGGCACTAAAAAACTCATCATTTAAGAAAAAACTTGCTAGTGCCATTTTTGAAGACAAGCATCTAAAAAATGCTACTTGTTTGCACGCATTGTGTGAATCAGAAGCCAAATCTATGCGCGATTACGGACTTACAAATCCTATAGCAGTAATTCCAAATGGTATTTCAGTACCAAACTTTACCAAAGAACTGACTTCCTTAGGGAGTAATGTCGAGGGTCAGCGCAAGAAGTTGTTGTTTTTGGGACGAATCCACCCTAAGAAGGGTATAAGAGAGTTACTCGCCGCATGGGCTAAGATAACTCACCAATCTTCCATTTCATCCAATTGGGAATTGGTTATTGCTGGTTGGGATGATGGTGGATACGAAGCGGGCTTAAAAGAGCAATCGAAGCATCTTGGTATAATAGAATCTGTTTCATTTGTGGGACCCAAGTTTAATGATGAAAAAGACAAAATATTAAAAGATGCCGATGCTTTCATATTGCCCTCATTCTCAGAAGGACTGCCGATGTCTGTTTTAGAAGCATGGGCATATTGCTTACCAGTAGTCATGACTGAATTTTGTAATCTTCCAGAGGGTTTCGAATACGGAGCTGCTTTAAAAGCTGAACCTAATATAGATTCTATAGCGTCTGCGCTTAATATACTTTTCTCTCTCTCGTCTGAAGAGTTAATTAAAATAGGAAGTAATGGAAGAAATTTAGTTGAAGATAGATTTACTTGGGAATATATAGGTCAAGTTATGAACGATGTTTATGAATGGTGTATTACTGGTGAAAATCCACCTGAGTGTATACAGTTTTGTAATGTCTAAGTATTAATATGAAATTAAATATTAGTAAAAACCGAGAAGATAAAAAATACCCTCCAATTATTCAGTTTAAGCGAGTTTTATGGGGGGGGGGGCGTATCTTATTTCGGGTTATACCAAGGCCATTTTATAAGCCGAGGAGAATGTTGCTTCGTCTATTTGGCGCAAAAGTAGGGTCTCATGTAAATATTTCAAATACTGCCTGTATATATTTCCCTTGGAATTTAGAGATCGGAGATTGGTCTTCAATAGGTGATTATGTTTACGTTTATAATTTGGGGAAAATTACTATAGGAAAAGAAAGTACTATTTCTCATAAGTCACACCTGTGTGCTGGTTCTCATGATTATACTGTTCCAGATCTGCCATTACTTAAACCAAGTATTATAGTCGAAGACCAAGCCTGGATTTGTGCTGATTCTTTTGTCGGTCCTGGTGTACATATTTCACAAGGTGCTGTTATCGGTGCGCGATCTGTAGTTAATAAAGATGTAGAGTCATGGGTTGTAGTTGCAGGTAATCCAGCGAAATATATAAATAAAAGAAAATTAAGTATATAGATTGTCGGTTTAATAATGAAAACTAATATTTCAGCAATAATTTTGACGTTCAACGAAGAATTACATATTAAACGGTGTATAGAATCTTTATTACCTGTTGTTGAACACATATATATATTGGACTCTTACTCAACTGATTTGACATTAGATATAATTTCTAGATACGATAATGTCTCAGTATTACAAAATAAATTCATAAACCACGCTGATCAATTTAATTATGCATTGGATAATTTTAATATCAGTTCTGATTGGGTTCTGAGAATCGATGCTGATGAGTATATTGATGAGGACTTACGTGCTTATTTTAAAGAAAACTTAAGTAAGTTACCTCAATCAACATCTGGCGTATACCTTAATCGTCATATTACTTTTATGAATAAACTTCTTAGTCATGGTGGTATGTCTGATTATTGGATACTAAGAATTTGGAGAAATGGTTTTGGTCGTTGTGAGCAGCGGTGGATGGATGAACATATTGTTTTATCAGGCGGCGATACTATAAAAGCTGATGGTAAACTAATTGATGATAATTTAAATACGCTAAGTTGGTGGGCTCATAAACATGTTGATTACTCAACACGCGAAGCTATAGATATCATAACAACAGAGTTAAAAGAACAGCGTAGTAGCTTTGAAGCTAAACTTTTCGGTGCAAAATCCCAGAGAACTAGATTACTTAAAAACTTTTATAATTCTTTTCCATTATTTATAAGACCGTTTTTTTACTTTTTTTATAGATACTTTTTCTTAGGCGGATTTTTAGACGGTAAACAGGGTTTTTTGTGGTGTTTTTTCCAAGGGTTCTGGTATCGCATGATGGTCGATGCAAAAGTATTTGAAATTAAATTGTCAACTAAAGATGGCATTGATGTCAAAAATGTTATTAAAAATAAATATGGATTTGATATTTAAATTATGAAAAAAGCACTTATAACAGGTATAACAGGTCAAGATGGCTCTTATTTAGCTGAATTGTTATTAGAAAAAGGATACGAAGTTCATGGCTTAATTCGTCGCGCATCATCTTTTAATACAGAGCGCATTGATTCAACAATCAATGGAAGTGAAAACATTCACCTTCACTATGGCGATTTAACAGACTCATCTAATTTAATCCGTCTTGTAAAAGAAATTGAACCAGATGAAATTTACAACTTAGGCGCAATGTCTCATGTTGCCGTTTCGTTCGAATCACCTGAATATGCGGCTGATGTTGATGCTATGGGTACGATTCGTTTGCTCGAAGCAATTCGTATTAACGGTTTAGAAAAGAAAACTCGTTTTTACCAAGCGTCTACATCTGAACTCTATGGTGAAGTCCAAGAAATCCCTCAGCGTGAAACAACCCCATTCCACCCTCGTTCTCCTTATGCTGTTGCTAAAATGTACGCTTACTGGATTACGGTAAACTATCGTGAATCCTATGGCATGTACGCATGTAACGGTATTCTGTTTAACCACGAATCTCCTCGTCGTGGTGAAACCTTTGTGACCCGTAAAATCACTCGCTCTATTGCCAATATCTCTCAAGGTTTAGAGTCTTGTTTGAAACTGGGCAATATGGATGCGTTACGTGACTGGGGGCACGCGAAAGACTACGTTCGTATGCAGTGGATGATGCTTCAACAGGACGTGGCTGATGATTTTGTTATAGCAACGGGTAAGCAGATTTCTGTTCGTGAATTTGTCCGTATGTCTGCAAAAGAAGCGGGTATTGAACTTGAATTCTCTGGCGAAGGTGTTGACGAAATTGCCACAGTCACAGCAGTCGATAATGAAAAGGCTCCTGCAGTTCAGGTCGGTGATGTGATTGTTCAAGTGAACCCTAAATTCTTCCGTCCTGCTGAAGTGGAAACTTTACTTGGCGACCCAAGTAAAGCTAAAGAAAAACTTGGTTGGGTACCTGAGATTACCGTAGAAGAAATGTGTTCAGAAATGGTAGCGGCAGATGTCGACAAAGCGAAACAGCATGCGCTTCTCAAAGCTAACGGATTTGATGTTTCAATTTCACTTGAAAACTAATGGAAGAGTCAATTGTGAAAAAGCGTATTTTTGTCGCTGGCCATAAAGGCATGGTTGGCTCAGCAATTGTTCGTCAACTCGAAAATCGTGCTGATGTAGAAATTGTTACTCGTGACCGTACAGAGCTGGATTTGCTTGATCAAAAGGCCGTCAACACATTTTTTGCTAATGAAAAGATAGATGAAGTTTATCTCGCTGCCGCTAAGGTGGGGGGGATTCACGCCAACAATACTTACCCGGCAGAGTTTATCTATCAGAACCTAATCATGGAGTGCAATATCATTCACTCCGCTCATAAACACGATGTTCAACATCTTCTGTTTTTAGGGTCTTCCTGTATCTATCCAAAGCTTGCAGAGCAGCCTATGTCTGAATCTGCATTGTTAACCGGTGTTCTGGAGTCAACTAACGAGCCGTATGCGATTGCTAAAATTGCCGGCATTAAACTGTGTGAGTCTTATAACCGCCAATATGGTCGAGACTACAGAAGTGTCATGCCGACAAACTTGTACGGCGAAAATGATAACTTCCACCCAGAGAACTCTCATGTTATTCCCGCATTAATGCGTCGTTTTCATGAAGCGAAAGAGGCCGGCGATGCTGAAGTTGTCGTTTGGGGAACGGGTACACCGATGCGCGAGTTTCTTTATGTAGACGATATGGCTGCGGCATCTGTTCATGTAATGGAACTGGATAGCGAAACCTATCAGGCTAACACTCATCCAATGCTTTCCCATATTAACGTTGGTACTGGTGTTGATTGTACTATTCGTGAAATGGCTGAAACCATGGCGAAAGTAGTGGGTTTTGAAGGTGACGTAGTGTTCGACAGCACTAAGCCAGATGGTACGCCACGTAAATTGATGGATGTATCCCGCTTATCTGATCTCGGGTGGCGATATCAGGTCGAATTAGAAGTCGGACTGACGAAAACCTATCAATGGTTTTTAGCCAACCAGGATAACTTCCGTAAATAGGTACTTTATGACGCAACGACTTGATGAGCAGGCTTTCAAGCTGGTCGTTGCATCTACGCCTCTTGTCTCTATTGATCTCATTATTCGTAATTCAAAGGGACAGATCCTACTGGGTCAACGAACAAACCGGCCTGCTCAAGGGTTTTGGTTTGTTCCCGGAGGGCGTATTTGCAAAGATGAGACTTTTGAACAGGCTTTTCAAAGGTTAACGAAAGTTGAATTGGGTGAAGAGTATTCTCTTAAGCAAGCTCAATTTCTCGGTACTTACCAACATTTCTACAAAGATAACTTTTCTGACGATGACTTCTCCACACATTATGTCGTTTTAGGCTATGAGTTGGAGTTGAATATTGAGCTGACTTCCCTACCCGACGAACAACATAATAACTATCAGTGGTGGGAAGTCGAAAATTTATTAGCGTCCGAACAAGTGCATATAAATACTAAAGCTTATTTTTCAGATAAATAGAATTAAAAGGTAACAATCATGTTATTACCTATTGTGATGGCCGGAGGTTCGGGTAGTCGTTTATGGCCCCTTTCCCGTAGCCTATATCCAAAGCAATTTATCAGTTTGGCTAGTGATAAAACCATGCTACAGGAAACGATTGCTCGTCTTAGAGGCATTGAGCACCAGGCTCCTGTGGTTATCTGTAACGAAGAACATCGTTTTATCGTTGCAGAGCAGCTTCGACAGAGTAATGCCCATCACAGCGGTATTATTTTGGAGCCAGTGGGACGTAACACGGCTCCAGCTATTGCGTTAGCAGCGTTGCATGCAACACAAAATGGTGAAGATCCGCTGATGCTTGTGTTGGCTGCGGATCATATTATTCAGAACGATAGAGCGTTTACACAAGCAGTTGAGAAAGCCATTTCTCCTGCTGAGAACGGAAAGTTAGTGACCTTTGGTATCGTACCAACTTCCCCAGAAACAGGGTATGGTTACATTAAGCAAGGTGAGCCTGCCGGTGAATCTGCTTATAAAGTCGCACAGTTCGTTGAAAAACCAAATTTGGCGACGGCGGAAGCTTACTTTTCCAAAGGTGGCTATTACTGGAATAGTGGCATGTTCCTGTTTAAAGCCTCTCGATTCCTAACTGAATTAGGCCAACACCGTCCAGATATTCTTTCCGCTTGTGAACAAGCAATTGAATATTCAAAGACCGACTTAGATTTTATTCGTGTTTGCGAAAATGCGTTTACTGAATGTCCTGAAGATTCTGTTGACTATGCCGTCATGGAAAAAACTAAGGATGCGCTTGTTGTACCTATGGATGCGGGCTGGAGTGATGTTGGTTCGTTTAGCGCGTTGTGGGAAGTTTCTGCAAAAGATGAGACAGGCAATGTCATTGTTGGTGATGTAGTCACCGACCAGACAGAGAACAGCTATATTTACGCGCAAAACAAATTGGTGTCTGCGGTTGGCGTCGAAAATCTTGTGATTATTGAAACCAAAGATGCGGTTCTGGTTGCCAATAAAGACAAAGTGCAGGATGTAAAAAACATCGTTAATCAGCTGAAGTCCAAAGGGCGCAGCGAGTGTGAACAGCACCGTGAAGTTTATCGCCCATGGGGTTCTCACGATGAGATTGCGCTTGGCAACAGATTCCAGGTCAAACATCTACGCGTGAAACCGGGTGAAAGAACGGCGCTGCAAATGCACCATCACAGAGCTGAGCACTGGGTAGTGGTTCAGGGTACCGCTAGAGTTACCAGTGATGACAAGAGCTTTTTAGTCAGTGAAAACGAGTCTACTTATATTCCTTTAGGAGCAGCACACCGGATTGAAAACCCGGGTAAGGTTGACCTCCACCTAATTGAAGTACGTTCAGGTAGCTACCTGGAAGAAGATGATGTGGTCCGTTTAGAAGAGTATGGAGTCGGTTATTAATGAAAGTCTCCATCATCACCGCGACCTATAACAGTAGTGAAACCATTGTTGATACGCTTAAATCGTTAGAGCAACAATCTTACCCTGATATTGAATACATCATTATCGATGGTGCTTCAAAGGATAATACCTTGGAGGTTGTTCGTGATAATTGCTCTCGAGTCAGCAAAATCATTAGCGAGCCGGATAAAGGCATTTATGATGCTCTGAACAAGGGTATTCAAGCGGCAACGGGTGATGTTATCGGTTTTCTTCATTCTGATGACTTGTTTGCTTACCCTGATGCGGTAGCGGATATAGTGGCTACTTTAGAAAAGAATCAATCTCAGGCTGCTTATGCGGACTTAGCTTATGTTTCAAAAGAAGATACAGACAAAATAGTTCGCTTATGGAATTCTGGAGCGTATCAAAGAAATAAAATGCTCAGCGGTTGGATGCCGCCTCATCCGACATTTTATATGAAACGTGAGCTTTACCTTTCACTTGGGCAGTTCGACTTAGGCTTTAAGATCGCGGCGGATTATGATTCGCTACTGCGTTACCTATGGTCAAATAATGTGTCTATGAGCTATTTGCCAAAAGTTTTAATCAAAATGCGGGTTGGCGGGGCGAGTAATCGTAGCCTTAGCAATATATATAAAAAAACTTGTGAGGATATACAGGCACTTAAAAATAATAATGTGTTCTGGCCCAAAGCTATTTTTATAAAAAACTTTTCAAAAATTCCTCAATTCTTCAGAAGATAAATATATGTTCTCTACACAGACAGTTATTCAGAAATCTGGTATCCAATTTGGTACTAGTGGTGCGCGTGGCTTGGTGACTCAATTTACGCCCGAAGTTTGCGCGGCATTCACCCACGCTTTTGTATCCAGTCTAAAACGTACGTATCCGGTAAAGCGTATGGCGATTGCGATTGATAATCGTCCTAGTAGTCCGGCTATAGCTCAGGCTTGTATCGCAGCCCTTATGCAGAGAGGGATCGAACCTGTTTATTACGGAGTTATCCCAACGCCAGCGTTAGCCTATTCTACGATGCAAGAAGGTATCCCGTGCATTATGGTAACAGGTAGCCATATTCCATTTGATCGCAATGGCCTGAAGTTCTATACCTCTGATGGTGAAATCACTAAGGCGGATGAGCAATCTATTTTAAGTGCGAACGAAGAGTTTGCGGCATTAGGCAATTTGCCTTCGTTATCTATTAATACCATTGCGGTTAAACAATATGTTGAACGCTACACCAGTCTGTTTGATGCTGATTTATTGCAAGGCAAGCGAATTGGTATATATGAACACTCCAGTGCTGGGCGGGATATTTATGCTCAACTCTTTTCTGCACTTGGCGCAGAAGTTATCTCCCTTGAACGAAGTGATGAGTTTGTCCCGATTGATACGGAAGCCGTGTCAGAAGTCGATAAAGCCAAAGCTAGAGCATGGTCGAAACAGTATCAGCTTGACGCTATATTCTCTACTGATGGAGATGGTGATCGCCCGTTAGTAGCCGATGAGAATGGAGAGTGGTTGCGGGGTGATATTCTTGGTGTATTGTGTGCTCAGACAATGCAAATGCAAGCGCTTGCTGTCCCTGTCAGTTGTAATACAGTGATCGAAACTATCCCACAGTTTAGTAAAGTTTCCCGTACCAAAATTGGTTCACCATACGTCATTGCTGAATTTGCTGAGCTGGCTAAACAGTATCAGGCAATTTCAGGCTTTGAGGCCAACGGCGGATATTTGCTGGGCTCAGATGTCGAAATTAATGGCAAAATTCTCAAAGCTCTGCCAACGCGTGACGCAGTATTACCTTTTATCATGTTGCTTTCCGCTGCGAAGAACTCAGGTATTGCAGCTTTGGTGGATGCATTACCAGCCCGTTATACACACAGCGACAGAATTCAGAACTTTGCTACCGAAAAAAGCCTATCTCTCTTGTCGGTTGGTAAGTCCAATCCTGAGAATCTGGCAGTCCAATTGGGCTTTAATGACGCTCTTGTGGAACAAGTAGATGTTACTGATGGGTTAAGAATCACTTTATCTAATCAAACGATTTTCCATTTGCGTCCTTCCGGAAATGCGCCAGAGCTACGTTGTTATGCTGAAGCGAGCTCCTTTGAGCAAGCTCAGCAAATCGTTAGACAGGTGCTTGATAAAGTGCAGCAACTGTAAACCTTCAATAATTTAAAGCTTAATTTAGGATTTCCAAATTAAGCTTTTTTGTTTATATGGTTATGAAAAAGAATTTCTTCAAATTAGATAATACGATTCAGAATTATGTATGGGGTAGTAAAACTGCTATTCAGGAATTATTTGGAATCGAGAACATTAATCAGGAACCTCAAGCTGAATTATGGATGGGTGCGCATCCGAACGGGTGTTCTAAAGTAGAGCTAGGTGGAGAAATGCACCTACTTTCAACGCTTATTGAATCAGATAAATCTGGTTTTTTATCAGAGGTTACTGCTGAACAGTTTGGTGAATTACCATACCTGTTTAAAGTCCTTGCTGCTGATAATGCGTTGTCTATTCAGGTTCATCCAAGTAAAGAAGAAGCCGAGTTGGGGTTTGCAAAGGAAAACGGTTTGGGTATTGACCGTAAGCATCCACAAAGAAATTATCGTGATGCTAACCATAAGCCCGAATTAGTCTTTGCTCTAACACCTTATCAAGCGATGAATGGCTTTAGAAACTTTAATGAAATTGTTTCAATGTTCTCTCGCATTACGGAGCATATCTCTATTCCGAAAGTTCAGGCGTTAGTTGAACAGTTTGAAAAAGATCTAACATCTAACGGGTTAGAGGTGTTTTTTGTCGGAATATTATCTCTGAGTGGTAGTGATAAACTACAAGCTGTCGATGGCTTGTTGACGTTCGCTTATGAGTGCTTCGAAAACGGTTCGGACGGTGATGAATTCGCGTTGATACTTGAACTGGCGAACACTTATCCCGGAGATATCGGATTGTTCGCTCCATTGATTCTGAATGTCCTCACACTACAACCTGGTGAGACGATGTATCTTGATGCCAGAACACCACACGCTTATTTGAAAGGTACGGGTTTAGAAGTGATGGCGAATTCTGACAATGTATTACGAGCAGGTCTTACATCTAAACATATTGACGTTGAAGAGTTGGCAAGTTGTACGTTGTTTGAAGAAAAACCTAAAGACATGTTACTTGTACAACCAAGCCTGCAAGGCAATAAGCAAAGTTACGAAATCCCTGTTCCTGATTTTGAGTTTGACTGCTTTCTTAAAGCAGAAAATGAGGTGATTAAGGTTCACAGCGCTGAAATAGTTTTTGCTATTGATAATGATGTAGAAGTTTATCATCCGTCAGGTGAGTTTATTCTATTGAAAAAGGGTGAGTCGGTATTGATCCCAGCTTATGCTAAAGAATACACTCTTTGCTCTGAAGGGCGTATTGCTCGAGTGTACAATTAGACCTTTTACGTCTGCGGGAGGTGAAAATTAGCTTGTGATGGAGTCTGGAGCGTAATAAGTCAGGGTACCTTGAGGAAGTACAAGAAGAGTCTGCACTGAGTTGTTCAAAAAGTCATTACTAGACATTTAAACGTGTGGAGTCACAGCCAGACCTAGGTGACGAAATCTCGAAGGTGAGCGGAGGAATGAGGCAACTATCTCAGCGTCATTACTATTGGAAATGATCCTTTGGTCTTTTTTTGTTTCAAATAACGAGTCAGTGATTCGGCCGTGTGTTTTAACGTAAGACGATTTATACAATGTTCTGTAACTGTCGTTTCCTCTCCAATATGTTATTTCTTGCGCTACAGGAAGCCCAGCATCATTTATTGTCAATCTAAGTGGTTCTTGTAATCATAACCTTCAAACGTCATCCCGTTGGTATTACAGAATCCCAAATATCTTATAGAAAAATAGTAAGCGCGTCATAAACCCCACATTCTAATCAATATCGGTACGTCCTAAGATCAAATCTCCCAACCTCAAGGAGATCTGAAATGGCAAAACGACGTACTGACCAAGAATGGAAAAACCTGTTCGAGCAATACGAATCCAGTCAGCTATCCCAACGCGTGTTCTGCGAGCGCCATGGTCTGAGTGTTTCGACCTTCTATGCAAAACGTCAACAGTTGCAGTGCTCTGGGCCACCTCAAACAGGTGGCTTCATCAAAGCCGAAGTCGTTGAAAAAACGACACGCTACCAGATGACTCAAACGCCTGTTGCCAACATGACACTGTTCATTAATGACGTTGAACTCAGCATTCCCCAGGGAACACCTGCGGCCTACTTAGCCGAATTAATTGGAGAGCTGTCATGAAGAGAATGCTGAACGCTCCGAATGTTTACCTGTATCGGGAGTTCGTGGATTTTAGAAAGTCCATCAATGGCCTCGCGGCGATTATCGAGTCCGAAACCGATTTACCGTTAGGAAGCGGTGCGCTGTTCCTGTTTACCAATAAACAACGCGACAAAATCAAAGTGTTGTATTGGGACAAAACGGGCTTCGCTCTTTGGTATAAGCGTTTGGAAAAAGCCAAATTCAAATGGCCCACTCAAGAGAAAAAACAGGTGTACACCCTGACTCAATTTGACTTAGACCGACTGTTATCTGGCTTCACGATAATCGGCCATAAGCCGATAAAAATAGACAATTTTACAATGAGTTGAACCCGATAAAAGTCAGTTCTGCCAAGCCTTAGCATGGTGTTTTTAGTATAATAAATGTCATGAAAAAGACGCCCGATATTAACCCAGAAAGCCAAGACATCGCCGAGCTTCAAGCTATGGTGAAAGCCTTAATGTCTGAACAAAAAGGCTGGCAAGAAAAGGAAGCGCAATGGCAACAAGAGCGCCAATCCTTAATAGAGCAGTTTAAGCTTGCTCTTGACCGCCAGTTCGCTAAACGTTCAGAAGCGTTGAAGCCTTATAATGAAGCGCAGGGTGACCTCTTTAATGAGGCGGAGTGTGAAGCCGCGAAAGAAGAGGAAGTTGTTACGACAACGACGACCACAAAACGCCGAGGTAAACGTCAACCGCTTCCTAAAGACTTGCCGCGTGAAACTCTCGTGCTCGACCTTGATGAGCACGAGAAGCAATGCCCGTGCTGTCAGCATACTCTCCACAAAATCGGTGAAGACCGCAGCGAAAAGCTGGAGTTCACACCTGCTGTCCTGAAAGTGTTGGAATATGTTCGCCCTAAATACGCTTGTCGTCAGTGTGAACAAACCTCTGAGCTAGCCGTATTCACCAACAGCCTGCACCAGAGAGCATCATCCCTAAAAGCTTCGCCACCGAAAGCCTGCTTGCCAACATTGTTCTGGGGAAATATCAGTATGCACTTCCGCTGTATCGTCAGGAAACCTTGTTCACCCAGTCGGGCATCGAGTTGTCGAGAACCACGATGGCAAGGTGGGTTATCCAGGTAAGTGAAAAGTTCAAACCGCTTTATCAAGCATTAAAAACGCACTTACTTGAGCAAGTCGTGGTTCAAGCCGATGAAACACCGCTCAATGTGCTTAAGGAAGACAAGCAATGTTACATGTGGCTGTACTGCTCAGGCGCCGACTCGCCCGAAGCCACACTTCCTGGCATGAAAAACATCGTCTTGTTCGACTATCAAAACAGTCGCGCGAGAGCGTGTCCCGTGAACTTCTTGGGTGATTACTCTGGCTATCTGCAAAGTGATGGCTACGGTGCGTATGACGGATTAACCAAAGTCACCAATGTTGGTTGCTTCGCTCACGCACGTCGTAAGTTCATGGAGGCGAAAAAGCTTCAGGGTAAAGGTAAATCGGGGAAAGCAGATGTAGCGTTAGCGAAAATCCAAAAGCTGTATGCACTTGAATCTCGATTAAAACTCGCTTCGGCTGAAGAGCGTTGGTCTGAAAGGCAATCCAGTGCCAAACCCATGCTGGATGACCTCTATGACTGGTTAACCTCGCAAAACGTCATCGAATCGAGTCCTCTTGGTAAAGCCATCAAGTACACCTTGGGTCAGTGGCCTAAGCTGATACGCTATGTTGAAGATGGGCATTTATCTATCGATAACAACCGAGCCGAACGTGCAATTAAGTCACTGGTTATTGGCAGAAAAAATTGGCTCTTCGCCAACAACCCCAATGGTGCTGATGCCAGTGCGTTACTATACAGCATCATCGAGACAGCAAAAGCTAACGGGCTCATACTCTACGATTACATGGTGAAATGTATGAAAGAGTTGGCAAAGTCCGAGCCTGATATCGACTCACTTCTTCCCTGGAACTTCTCACACTGAAACTAAAACGCCCCGTGGGATCATGGGGCGCTTACGAAAAATATATATAAAAATTAAACAGGTATGGACTAGTTAAAATGAAAATAGCGATTGCCGGTACCGGCTACGTAGGCTTATCAAACGCGATGTTACTCGCACAGAATCATGAAGTCGTTGCTTTAGATGTTATTCAAGAAAAAGTACAGCTATTAAACGATAAGATATCTCCGATTGTAGATGTTGAGATCGAAGACTTTTTGGCGAATAAGCCGCTCGACTTTTACGCTACCTTGGATAAAGAGCTGGCGTATAAGAATGCGGATTTTGTCGTGATTGCAACGCCGACCGATTATGACGTTAAAACCAACTACTTCAATACCTCTTCAGTAGAGTCAGTGATTAAAGATGTGATGGACATTAATCCTGATGCGGTGATGGTGATTAAATCGACGGTTCCGGTCGGTTACACGGCTCGTATTAAAGAGGAGTTGGGTTGCGAAAACTTGCTGTTTTCTCCGGAGTTTTTGCGTGAAGGCCGCGCGTTATACGACAACCTTCATCCTTCACGCATTATCGTGGGTGAAAGAAGTGAACGTGCTAAGGCTTTCGCAGGTTTATTAGTTGAAGGTGCGGTGAAAGAGAATATTGAAATTCTATTCACTGATTCCACTGAAGCAGAAGCGGTTAAGTTGTTTTCTAATACCTACTTAGCTCTACGTGTGGCTTACTTCAATGAGTTAGATTCTTATGCTGAAACACACGGTCTTAATGCCCGCCAAATTATTGAAGGGGTGAGTTTAGATCCGCGTATCGGTAACCACTATAACAATCCATCGTTTGGCTACGGCGGTTATTGTTTACCAAAAGACACCAAGCAACTTCGCGCTAACTACGCGGAAGTGCCAAACAATATTATAGGCGCGATTGTTGATGCGAATACCACCCGTAAGGATTTCATCGCGGATTCTATTATAAAGCGTAATCCTAAACGTGTCGGAATTTATCGTCTTGTAATGAAAGCGGGGTCTGATAATTTCCGTGCATCTTCGATTCAAGGGGTGATGAAGCGTCTGAAAGCGAAAGGTATTGAAGTGGTGGTTTATGAGCCAGTACTGAAAGAAACAACGTTTTTCAACTCGCTGGTTCTTACCGATCTGGAGCAATTTAAGTCGGCTTGTGATGTGATTGTATCTAACCGTATGGTGGATGAAATCAGTGGTGTCGCAGAGAAGGTTTATACTCGCGACTTATTTGGCAACGACTAATAAAAAACAAATAGTTGGTTAGAACAAATTATGATTAAAAAATGTCTATTCCCGGCCGCCGGATATGGAACTCGCTTTCTTCCTGCGACGAAATCCATGCCAAAGGAAATGATGCCAGTGGTGAACAAGCCGCTGATTGAATACGGCGTGGAAGAAGCGATCCAAGCGGGTATGACCGATATGTGTGTGGTTACCGGTCGCGGTAAGCACGCGTTGATGGATCACTTCGATAAGAACTATGAACTCGAGCATCAAATTAGCGGTACCAGCAAAGAATCGCTGCTAACAGATATTCGCTCATTGATTGATACGGCAAGCTTTACTTATATCCGTCAAAGTGAAATGAAAGGATTAGGGCACGCTATTTTAACGGGCCGTCCATTAATCGGTGATAATCCATTTGCCGTAGTATTGGCGGATGATCTCTGTGTTAATCCAGACCGAGGCGTTTTGGCTCAAATGAAGGCGTTGTACAATCAGTTCCGATGTTCAATCGTGGCTGTACAAGAAGTACCAGAATCTGAAACCCATAAGTACGGTGTGATTTCTGGTGAAATGATCAAAGACGACCTATTCCGTGTGGATGACATGGTCGAAAAACCGGAAGCCGGAACGGCACCGAGTAATTTGGCGATCATCGGTCGCTATATTTTAACGCCAGATATTTTTGAGCTGATCGAACAAACCGAACCTGGCAAGGGTGGTGAAATCCAAATTACGGATGCGCTGCTAAAACAGGCGAAATCTGGCTGCGTGTTGGCGTATAAATTTAAAGGTCAACGTTTCGATTGCGGTAGTGTGGAAGGCTATATTGAAGCCACCAATTATTGCTATGAAAACATTTACAAGCAGCCTTCGGCAACGACGCCTCAGAAAACTGAGCAAAAGGTGTTTGAGGCTGAAGTCGCTTAGTCCTAATAAGAGCATCGATTCAGTTATGGCTCGATGCTCGTACTCTCTCTCACTCTATTTTCGGAAAGCCAATCTTGCAGCCCATTTGAACGAACTGCTACTTCATATATTATGAGGAATGCCAGAATTGAACACTAAATGCCCTGAGCGGTGAAAACAGTTTATTACCCAAATATAATCTAATGACCATAAGAATTCATTCATTTAGTCATGAATTAAAGTTCAATATGGTAAATTTAGCACTTGCTCAAAAAGAATCTATATAATAACTTGTAATGTGTACAAATATATAACGGTATTTATATTTTAAGATACTTGTTAGATTTAATAATTGCCTTGTTTTTTAAGGTGTCTATTTTCAATAGTCTTGTAATGTTACTTAGTGCCCAGTCAATGAAAGAACATGATATAAACACAACTGTAATTGATAATATAGAATGAAAGTAAAGGTTATCACTATTTAAATAAGATGCATTATTGAACAGTTCCCTCCACAAAAAAGGCCTTACTAAAAAATTATCATGTATTAAATAAACCCCAAACATTGTAGATGAAATGGTATTTATGATTTTAAAACTACCAATGCTAAGTTGTTTGAAATAAAGGAAAATACTAACTGAAAGACACAGAATAAATGGGGTTTCCATTCCGATAAAGTAGAAAGGATGATCAAATAGCGCATTGAAACTAGACAAGTAGTCAAGGATTGCTATTGAACTAAATATAGCAATAAAATTAAAGGCTATTATCATCAAAATATTTTTTTTAGGGAAAGACTTATGCTCGTAGTACTTTCTTAAAAATGCTCCTATACAATATAAATAAACGAAAAAACTCAAATTTCCAATAGCATTATTGAGTACGGGAATAACAGCTAGAAAGCTAAAAGCAATAATCAATCTAAAATGTGATTTTTTATTTAGGTTATTAATCATGATATTTATAAATGGGCTCATGATAAGCATGCATATAAATGCAGTTACAAACCAATAACCAAATGGCATTAATGATTTAAATATATCTTTAATAGATACACTTACGACATTGAAACTAAAGAATACAACAACTATAAATATCGAATAAAACCAAGTTTTGCTTGAAATATTCACAACAGCATCCCATTTAAATTGCGCCCTACATAAAAAGTATCCAGATATTAGCACAAACAAATTAACGCCTAACTTGCCCCCAACAGAGAGTGATTGAACATAAAATTTATTTATCTCAAAACCTACTGGATATTCCCATTCTCCATATACAGAATAGTGATGGGCCACAATAAGAAACATTGCAAAAATTCTTAATAATTCAAAATTTGATTTTCTAAGCATAATATGAATAAATGATTAAATAAAAAGCTTATTATGGTATATTAACCTTAATTTTTCCACCTAAATTTTTAAGAATATAAATATGGGTGTTACCACCGTATAATTGTTGTGGTTTATGAATCTGGACACCATTTAAGATGGTACAGCTACCATCAAAGAAAGAAATGCTTAATGATCTCTGTGTCAATCCAAACCAAGGTGTTTTGGCTCAAATGAAGGCGTTGTACAATCAGTTCCGCTGCTCAATCGTTGCTGTACAAGAAGTACCGGAATCTGAAACCCATAAATACGGTGTGATTTCTGGTGAAGTGATCAAAGACGACCTATTCCGTGTAGATGACATGGTCGAAAAACCAGAAGCGGGGACGGCACCGAGTAATTTGGCGATCATCGGTCGTTATAGTTTAACGCCAGATTTTTTCGATCTGATCGAACAAACCGAGCCTGGCAAGGGCGGTGAAATCCAAATTACGGATGTGCTGCTGAAACAGGCGAAATATGGCTGTGTGTTGGCGTATAAATTTAAAGGTCAACGTTTCGATTGCGGTAGTGTGGAAGGCTATATTGAAGCCACCAATTATTGCTATGAAAACATTTACAAGCAGCCTTCGGTAGAGACGCCTCAGAAAACTGAGCAAAAGATACTTGACGCTGAAGTCGCCTAATTCTATTCAGAGCGCCGACTTAATGGTTGGTGCTCTCTCTTCTTTATCTCCTTCCTCTTTCCTCTCTTTTTGTGGGCTATCGGAGCTCGCTGAGCTTCTTATCGCACTATGACCTCTGTTTTTTTGAGGGATACCAGCCATGCCAAAATTGATGTTCCAATTGTCAAAACCCTTGGTAATGATCGTTGGTGATCCTTTTTTTCCTTTGTTTTACAGGGTATTAGCTTAGCGTCCATCTCAGCAGTGAGACGATATTGAGACACTTTTCTGAGGTTGTCGTTTTCTCCCCCAATAGATCATTACAGCAGCGATTGATTTCGTGACTAAATTGACCTCCGCATTACTTTGTCGATTTCATGGTGAAATCGAGACCTAAGCCCTCCATTTATCATGGTGAAATCGGAGGCCTAAACCAACGGCCAATTTCAAGATGAAATTTAACGTCACATCTACCTGTTGTCAGAGGGCGATTTAGTTTGATCTCAAATGTGGTTTTTTCATACCGATTTTCTTAGTCCTATTTTTGATTAACAAGACGACTATATCGTAAAGATATTTTTAGTGATTGACTCAATAACACTGATTTTAGGGGTTATTGAGCTACCATTAGATAAAGAAAAATAGCAGATAAACTTCACCTAACGATTATGGGTTGTTATAGGCAATAAAAGAAATCCTATAACAAGCAATAAAATCCAATTGAAGGGTTTGAGATATGTACGAAAAAGTAGATAAGCAAAATGAGAGTAAAAATAAGGCAATTGCTCAGAGAAAAAATAGCAAAAAGAAAGCTACCTGGTTGGTGGATAACCGACCTGAAGCTATCGCTCAAAGGAAAGTAATGGAACTCGCTAATAGCTACTCTGACTCAAAAGTTATCCTCCGTAAAAGTGAAGTACAGGATAATTCGTCTCACGTGAAAGCTGTATATGGGGGTGTTTTTCAGAGTGGGACAAATGATGATTCAGCACCAACTCAGTTAGCTATGGTCTACGGTGATTATAACACTTTGACAGGAAGCGAAGGGACGGTGCATTGGCACTACAGTTATAATGATGAGAATGCGGATAGCTTACATATCACTATTGCTGATACTGCTAACTATGACCAAAGGACTTGGGTTAGTCGGAAAAATTACACTCCAACAGGGAGAGGTACTGGAACTTGGAGTGGCTGGGTAAATAATAATCTTGGAACGACTCCTTCATGGGCTACGGATCTTGCCGGAGATGGTGGAGAAACCGTTGCAGAAGGCGCATTTCATGCAGATAATGGCATTATCACTTTATTGAATACGCGTTTCCCTCTGGTCGCACCTACTTTTACCAACGATGATTTTCCTGCGTTAGGATCACAGAGAAAATAATGGGGGCGGGCAAGGATGGAGCAAAAGGTAAATATAGGCAATTAAGACAGCCCATAATAAAACCTACTATATGCCTACCGACACCTGTCGATTTCACTGTGAAATTCAACATCACGGCCTGGCGTCTATTTCATGATGAAATTGGACGCCACAACCGTTGTCGATTTACACGATGAAATTGAGCAGCGCATCAGACTATAGCAATGCCACCTCAGTTTTATGAGGGATACCAACAATGCCAAAATTGACATCCCAATGCCTTGAACGGCAAAAACGGTTTGTCACTGCAAATCACCACCCACTGAGTTTCCACATCCATGACGATGACACATTGTTCGCCATATCCGACGAGTCGTTCAGGACAGTATGTCTTTTGCTCCATCGCGAGGCTCATGGCCTGAGTCAAGCGAAGGTGTTGTAGCCACAAGTCTCCCTGATTAACCGGATATTCTCGGCAGCAACATGACGCCGACGCGAGCCAAAACTTAATTAGCGGCAGATCAGGATAGCGCTGGTGTAACTCAAGATCACAATAACAATGGCTCTGAGAGCTATAACATGCGGTTACGTGGTCATTAAGCGCGTGAAACAAAGCGGTATCGTTTCGGTATTGCTGCCAGCTGCGCTGAGCATAAAGCGACAGGCTGTCTTGTAAAAGCGCCGAGGGATGCAAATCAAAGGGTTCCTCGGACAGCCACCAAAGCCGCTGCACATCCAGAGATAACCCGCCTAATGCCATGATGATCAGTGTATTGTCGTGAGCGTTTTGAGAATCAAGCAAGCTATGGAGCTTATCCCATTGCGCTTCAAATGAGAGGCCATCATTCATAGAAAACCCTCCTTCTTCATCAATTCATTAAACGCACTGCCATCGCTTCTTGACGCATTGGCGACATAGGGCGCATACACTTTGAATAATAAGCGGGTATCGCTGTGCCCAAGCATGTGAGAGATATAAAGCGGGTTTTCGTGTGCGGCGATATGAAGCACGGCGGCGGTATGTCTGGTTTCATAGGGACGTCTGCGTCTAAGCCCGGCTTTTTCGAGGGTCGGGTACCAAATCTTCTTACTGATAAAGTGGGTGTCGAGCGGTTTTCCTTGTTGCGTGAACACAAAGGGGGAGTCATCCGTTTTTTGCGCTTTTAGACGGGTGAATACCTCCAATAGGGTGTCACACATTTTAAGCTCTCGGCGTGATTTCGGGGTTTTGACTTCGCCCAGTTCGCCATTAACCAGGTTCTGACGAACACGAATGAGGCGGTGGTCAAAGTCGATGTGCTCCCAGTGCAGGCCATGAATTTCACAGCTGCGGATCCCAGTCCAAAAACGGACAATAAAATAGTCGCGCCATTCTACAGGTACTGTCACCAGAAAATGCTGAACCTCCTGTAGGGTCATCGGGTGAGAATCGGCTTTTTCTTCTTTGAGCGTTTTATAGCGGCGAAGCGGGTAGGTAAATTGATGCTCATCTGCGGCGAGGCCTAAAATGGAGACCAGCGGCCAGAAGATGCCGTTGATACGTTTATTTGAGAGCTTGCGATTGCCCTTGTCGTCCTGTTGGTTGATTAAGGTTTCTCGAAAGAATTCCACATTGGCTAACGTCACTTCATTTATGAGCGTATTACCAAAAGCGGGAATAAGATAACGGTCTAGGGTGTTGCGCACTGTATTTTGATAGCTGCTTTTCCATTTGCCTTTTTGGCGGTCAAACCATTGATTGGCAAAATCATCGAAAAACGGATAGAGACGGTCAGGGTGTTTTTTTCGTTGCAGCGTTTCAAAGAGGGGCACTTTTTTGCTGTCGGGGAAATAGTCGCGGTACTGGAAGGTGTTGAGGTCAATCTCAGCATTCATCTGCTTGAGAGTCGCTTTGGCTTGACTGAGGTTTTTCGGTGTCGCCATCAGCTTCGTGCCTTCACGAAAGCGGCGACCATACAAATGAAGATCGAATTGAATACGCCCGTTGGGGCGAATACGAATGTGCGCCATGGTGGCCTCCATCAGTGTGGGATCCATAAATAGATCTGTCCCTGACCGATGGAATTCGTTAGAATTGTGCCATCGGCTGGGTCGGGTTTAAGGTCCTCGCAGCCGGTACGGGGTAGGGAGGTTGCCGCCTTCCTATCCCAACTGCTTGTCTGATTTTCAAAAAGTGCGTTTTTAGCCACTATTGGTGAAAATCTCATCAATTACCATATCAGGTACTGGTTATTTGTCCAGTTCTTTTTTTGCGGCAAATGTTAAATGTCGTCATAGCCAACCATGTCAATCTGAGCCGTTTCATCATCCACTTTGCCTTCGAGCTGCGCCTCGAGTTTGTTTTTGGCGTCTAGGGCCAGTGAGAGCTTATCGGGCGCTGGGGCGACATCGTCGACGTACGCGTAAGGGTGCTCGCCTTTCACATCATTATAAAAGCCAAGTTTATACACGCCTTCGCTCGCATTTTTGAGTAGCGCAAGTTTGATCTGCTTAGCCGACGTGATGTCCGTTATCCGCACTTTCGCCAGCTCACTTAAATTGATGCGATGCACCATGTCGTGTTTGTGTTTGATGTCTTTGACATTGAGAAAGGCATTTTCGCCGGTCTCCAGCGTCAGGCCGGCGAGCATCACACGATCTCGACTCACCAGAAGCAGCGCTTCATTGGCTTGTTTCACTAAAGCCATGGCGCGGTAGCTATCGATTTCTTCTTTAAATCGGTGGATGTCGACCACGAGACGAAACTCGGTGTGATACGCGACCTCTTGCTTTTTTTGATACTCGCGTAACGACTTAAGTGAACTGCTGAAGCAGCGCTGACCATCGGAGAAGAGGGCACACTCGTCATCGGTATAGATCTGGATCTCGTCAGAGTCCGTGGTTTCGCACAGGTGTCTTAGTGTATCCACGCTTTCTTTGTTGAGCAGTAAGTTACAATTTGGCACAAATTCCTCGGGCAGCGCATACGAGTGGATGTTGCCACCGCGTTCAATACGAATGCTGGATTTTCCCTTTTCTAGCTCATACGCATCAAATGGACGATAAGTGTCAGCGACATCAAGCGTATTTAATATCTCACGGGTGGGCTCACGATGACCGCTGGACTCTTGAATTGGCTTAAAAAAGGTATCGTGATGACGCGCAAAAAAGGCAAGGTGCGTGTCTAACGCGTCAATCGACTGAATATACAGCCGCGATTTTCGTTCGGTCAGGGTGTCTATTTGGGGCAGGGTGCGATATTGATCGTAGTTTAACTGTATCGTAATGGTCTGCTTTTGCGCTCGTAGCGGACTTTGCAATGCCCAGTATTCTTTAAAGCTGCTGGCATTGAGGCTCCATTGGCCAGGTTTGAGTTTCCAGTCGCGCTCTATCGGCAGCGTGATGTATTGAAGCGCTTCGAGAAGGCCACCGATCACATAGGCATGAGTTTTATCAATAATAAACGTGAGCAGAGCCGTAGAGTCGCTTTTGGCTATGGGAGCAAGGAGATGCTGGAGATTATCATGGTGCTTTGGGTCGATAGATAAACTAGGCATAGACGGCATCCTTTTGTTTGTTATGCGTGAGGTGATCGAAATAGGTTTGCAGTGAGTCTTGTAAGTCCTGCGCTGGCACACGTGTGTGGACCGTAATAACCAGACGAGTATCGCCGGCCGGCACGATGAGGCGTTTAACGCGATCGCGTGGGCGCGCAAACTCAGCGTTGAGCTTGTCTAGCTTCGGGCTGCGTGCTTTTTGTTTGCGATTTTGATACAGCGTGAGTTCGGCGTTGCAGCGCTGAAGTGGTCCGTGATGGAACAAGGCCAGGTAGGCCTTGCGCGTTTTGTCATTGCAGCGACAGTCAAAGGACAGCGTCAAATACGCTTGACCATCTGGCGCTTTTGTCGCGCCTACCGTGGCGCGGCCCAGAGCGCGAAGCTGCGTTCTGGCTTTTCGGTCAAGTCGAAACACGTCACCTCGCGCCATCGCGAGCCATTGTTCACTGAGCGTGAGGAACGCGACCGGTTGTCCTGGACGTAACGAGAGCGAACGCTTGGTGAAGGGTGAAAACGGGGCAAGGGCGTGGGATTGCGCATCAAGTGTGCTGAGCCACGCTTTGATCAGCGTATTCTCATCCCAGCGCGGTGGCTTAGGTAACGCCGCGCTGCGATAAGTGGTGATGTCCTGGCTAAGGGCTTTGGCCTGGCGCGTCGTCGAGTCACAAACCAGCGTAATGAGCTGCGCGTCACGCAGCGAGAGCGAACACCGCTTTTTTTGCTCATTGGTCATCAGCGCGTAATTGGGCTCGAGCGCATTCAATACGCGCGAGATATCGTTAGAACCCGGTGACATGCCGAGCAGATAGCGAAGTTCATCACGGTGATACACTCGCCTGTGGGGATAAATGAGCAGCCCCACCTTGACCATGTCATGCAGGTAGTGCTTTCGAGTCGTGCTGTAGTAACTATGACCGATTTCATCACCAATAACGTCCAGTAAAATGCCATCATTGACGTCATCGAAGGCGCGTCCCTCCAGCCAAAAATCGAAGCGGGCCTGGCATGCCTGTGGGGTGAGCAGGCTCAGCGTGGTGGGTTCAAGAATGCCTTGAAGGTGCTCACCGCTTCGTTGGTAGGCAAGATGCAGCCCTTGCAGGTAGAGAAGCTCGGCGCCGCTGTGCCTTAAATGATGAAAACGGATCTGTGGGCCAAAGTGCGCTTTAAGCCGCTGGCTGACAGGGTAAAGGTAATAGTGATCTCTCTGCGCGAAGCTTTCCCCCGCATAACCGAGCAGCGGCGTGTCGGGAGGGCACTGCGCTTTGAGCTTAATGACGGCGCGTATCAGTTTGGCACAGACCTCAGGTAGGTAGGCGTGCGTGATGCGCGTTTTATTGCCTTTGGGTGCCCCTTCCTTGGTTCGAGTGATGATGAGCTCAAAGCGCTGTTTGTCATGCTCATGATAACTGATGTCACCAAGGCGAAGTCTTAGCATTTCTCCCCGTCGCAGCATCGCATAGTAACCCAGTAAAACGGCAGTGGCGGAAAACAGGCCATCAAGAGCGCCGCTTTGATCGTCACGGAGCAGCGCCATAGCCACGTCGTGCACCTCTTGGGCACTGAGGCGAAAAGGGTCGACTTGGCTTGGCAGTGTCGGGCGCTCAAATTGCGACAGATCAAGGTGGTCGGTGAGCTCAATGTGTGTCATGAAACGCAAAAAATTGAAAAGATGCCAAGGGGTCGTCTTGTCCGTTATCCGTTCAAACTGATCACGAGCCCAGCGTGGCAGGGCTTCAGGATCGCAGGCGTCTTTGAGTGACAAAGGCGAAAGCTGCGAATAAAAATTGGTATAACGGTCGATGGTGTCGGCCCCAAGCGTCTTTTTGATGACGCCGCCTTCACGATGCAGTGAGTCCGCAAAATGATAAAAAAACCATGGTAGGACATTGTCACTGCCCAGTGTGGGCGGCAATCGGTTTTTCTTGCTTTGCGGCTTTAAGGAACGAATAAGCGTTTTGTGTGGCCATGAACGGGAAGCGGAAGCGGGGGAGCTGGCTTTGCCCTCTGAAGGCGTTGATAGGAGGGGAACCCGCGCGCTGGGCGACAGCGTTGAGGACTTCGTGGACGCACGTGCCTGCCTTTGATGCGCACACTCAAGTGTCGCGACGTGACGCTCAGGATCGCTAAAATCACGCAAAAGAGGCACGGGAAGGGCGTGATGGTGATACCAGATGGCCTGAAAGAGTTTATGCCAGTCTTGGTCTGATCTTGGCGGCATGCAATAGGGCACGCCTTCGCACCAGGCATTGAGTGCACGCGTGAGTCTTGTCGTCGTAAGGTGTTTACAGGGAGGGTGAAGATAAAAGGATTGTAAGACTTTGTAGGCAAAGAGGCTCAGTGGATAGCGCGTAAAGCTCGGTTGCTCTTTGCTGGTAAAGTTGGCCAGTGCTTGCGTGTGTTCCACGGTGAGTGTCATGCGACCTTCAAACCATTCAATGGACTCGGGAGAGGTTAAGATGCGCTGCCAATATCGTAGGGGCAGTGGCGCCACCTCAATGTTAAGCACCAGCAAAAGCCAGCCCATTTCCTCCCAGCGCTCACGCACAAAAGAGGCTCGCTGCGCGTGATAGGCGTGCAGGAGCGAACTGGCGGCCGCGCTTTGTTTGAGAATGGAGAGCAGCCATTGCTGCTGGGTATCCTTAAAGACGGGCGTTTGTACGGCCGGTAGCTCCCACTCACAACGCTCTTTGAGATAATGCAGGGTTTGATCGAGCGCTGCCTTGAGGTGGCGCTGACGACCGGTGACAAATTGACGGATACGAGTATTGAGAGCGTTAAGCTGCGGCACGCTGAGCGCACGCGTGGGTAATTCAAACGCTTCAATCTGTTCACATACCCAGCAAAGATCCGCTTTTGCGGCGCATGGCAGCCCCAAATTATCATGGAACTCGGCAATCGCGTCAGCGCGCAGCGTGGTGTGTGACATCGTACTCCTCCATCGGCTCAGATAGGTGCAAAAAATCGGGTAGCTTATCGAGAAAGCGATGCAGCTTGCGCTGCTTGGCGGGAAACAGCACATCGCTGCCGAGCTGCTCGCCGAAATTTGCATGCCCCATGAGCCTATCGATGTCTCCGGCGGTTAACATAGGATCAAGCGAGTTCAGTGCATGCTGGGCAAAAAAATGGCGAAGCTGATAAGGATCGACACGCTCGCTCGGGTTCACGCTCTGCCACGTTGAACTCATAAACTGGCGAAGTGATTGGGCATTGAGGTGCGCAATACTCATCGCCTCGGTCACGGTAAACCAAAGGTAGGGGCTCTCTAACGCAACCCCTGTCATGTCGGCCAGCTGGCGCTGCAGGCTGAGATAGCGACGGAGGGTACGTTCAAAGGCGGGGCATAAATACAAGGTTCGATAAATGCCTTTATCGAACACCAGCGCTGAACGCCGATCAAAACACAGCGCTTTCTCAAGCGAAATCGCGTGGGTGGGCCGAGTCCCCGTGAGCGCGATCAGTAGCAGCGCCAGTTCATAAGCGCGGAAGTTGTGAAGCTCACGCAGTGAGGCGGTGGTGTGTCTTTTTTTCTCCAGTGCTCGGCCTTTGTTGGCAAGTCGGGCGAAAAATTGGCGAACGTCATTAACCAAAAGCTGTCGAGTCGATCCAATCGGCTGAGCCGGTATCGGAAGATACTCGCGCGTCGAATCAGTGATCGCGTAGCGAAAGGCAACAATCTCTCCGGGCGTGGCCAAATAGGCCGGAACCGATGACTGGGCTTTGAACAGCGGCGCATCGTTGCCGGTGACAGGCTCGGGCGCGCAAAACAGCGCCAGTAAGTCACTCGGCATGGCTTGGTGCAGACGAGAAAGATAGCGACCTTGGGCATGAAAAAGCTCATACCGAACAGCGTTGGTATTACTGCTCTGATAAGCGGGCGCGCTATGATGATGCAGCGACTTGTCCTGAAGTGCGCTGTATTTGGTGCACACAGACACGTGCGGATCGCGATGCATCATTGAGTCAATATAGTGATAAAAATGATCGCGCCGCATCATGTCGTACCCCTTTAAGGCAACGGGCGTGCGCCATTTTGTCTGAAGAAATCTCAAGAACGCGCGTTTTTCATCCTCACTCATGTGCCACGCCTGGCTGTTCGCCTTGGTGTGGGCGAGGGCACCCACGAACCAGTGATTGAGACCGTTTGGGATGGGCTGCCAGCGCCATTCGGTGCCTTGCGGTGTGCGATGGGGCATCGCGTATTCTACCCAGCTGGGCGCGGTTTTTCGTATCTTTCGCAGGCGATACGCGTCGCAATCGTCACGGCCACTGACTAAGCGAAGATCGGGGATATCTTCAATCGAGTGGCAATGAGGCAAGCGATTGATCAGCCACAGGTAGAGAAAGAGCAGCAGCGCTCTGTCCAGCGGAGAGATTTTCTCGGTATTGGTCAGGTTGGCATCAAGGTGGGGGGCAATCTGAACGGAGAATCGCTGTTTGAGACGTATAATGGCGGCCAGCAGCTTTAAGGCGTGACGTTTCGCATTCGGGGCGACCCCTCCTGCGTTTCGTTTTCGCTCCGCTTTTCTTCGTTGCTCTGAGTCTCTCATCGATCGATTGCCTCTGGTTGTCCAATACCAAGCCTGTTGCCTCCAGAGTCCAAAAGGAGAAGAAAGCGTCTCACATCGTCACGCGGTGCTTTTGGCCACTGGTATGTTTAGAGGACTGTTTAATTCTATATATGGTGTGTCATTTGTGTTTCGCGCCCAATATATTGGGTTTTATTATAGGCGTATTGGTGGGTTTTTCGTCAAGGGAGGAACGGGGAATAATAGCACGGACAATGTGCGATTGATCTCATATCTGAGCAAAAGTGGCTTCAATATTGAGAGGTTGTGGCAAAAAAGGTGGGCCTGGCGCTTTTCTTTGGTGGGGACTTTAGAATCATCGAGAGATCACCAGGAGGCCACCATTTGGGAGCTGAGATCGGTCGCCGTTGCACGTGATGAGAGTCAGCGAGGAGGGGAAGTGGTATGAGTAATAGTGGAAATAGGGGCCTGCCTACGTTGAATGGTGTGAACGACATCTTGTGAGCATTGCCTATATGGGTGTGGGCATCGTAACCGTTGTGACTCTTGTCTTTATGGTTTATTTCAACAAGGAAGAAAATATTTTTTTGCTAAGTCGATGCCGATGATTTTATGCATGAGTCATGGTCTTCTCCTTTTGCTGCAGGACCTGAACACTCCAAGCATGGCTTATGACCATGTGAAGTGGTAGGGGGAGACCATCTCATCACTTAACGCGTCTATGTGTCAGGAAGAAATGGAGGTCAATATGCCGGTAGATCTTAATGACTTGGAAATGGCAATGGAGTTTGTTTCTGGGGATTTGAGTTTTGGTGCTGAGGCGTATTTGAATACGCAGTCTGGGCAAATTCACTACATTGGTGATGGCGTAGATGAGGTTGTACCTGACGATATCGAGGACTCAGATCATTACCTTTGTATTCCGAGTAAGTGTGATTTAGGTTTAGGTCGAAGAACCGTTCTAGAATTTGTTTCCCGAGAGTTGCCAAGTGAATACGATTTGATATCTGATTACTTCAGCCGAAAAGGTGCTTTTGCTAAATTTAAGCATCGTTTAGAACAAATTGGCGCAACAGAGCAGTGGTATCAGTTTCAAAGTTTAGCCACAAAACAAGCTCTGAAAGATTGGTGTGAAGAAAATTCAGTTACATATGTCGCTTAACACATCAAATGCTTTAAGACGGATTCGCAACGCTCGGCGGTTTTGGCTTGATTTGGCTTTTGTGTTTACGGTGCAAAAATTAGGGTTTGTGGTAGCGTCGCTCACCACTTAAGCGGGCTATGACACAGTTTCACTGACGTCCGGAATTACGGATAATTTTCAGTTGTTGAAACCTGCATCTTCAAGTTGAACGGGTATAGAAGTAATCCAAATATCGTATCGCTGTGTATGCTTTAAGCAAGAAAAGGTTAACGGAAATCGGTCACAACAGACGAAGTTGATAGGTTTTAAGATGAACTACTTTGCAAAGGATCCCTTCTAGGTAACGTAAACCTGGAGGGTAAATGAAAAAACTAAAGCAACAGTACCGAAGCCGAGACAAGGAGTATGGGCATTATTTGTGGGATGTGTATCCTCGTGTACGTAGTGGGACTCATAAGCACTTTTCAACCAAGCAGGAAAAGAGTTACTTTTTCCTCCATGAAATCGAGTGTCGAGGGTACCCAATAAAACTGAGAGCAGCTAGAGGAAAAGCACTAGCCGACCCTTGGGATGATTATCCAGCATGCGTATATGACGTTGCGAAGTGCTGGAAGCATAATTCAAAAAGGCGTCACCAGTACTACAGATAAACATCATCGAGCCTCGCTAATGCGGGGCTTTTTTCTGTCCGTCGGCGTGTTCATTAGAGTCTGCTAGCTCGGATTTGCCTCAAAAGTTGTTAGCCTAATATTTATGCAGTACACACTTCTCTTGCCATAATTGGCCATTTTTTCTAATGATTGGATATGGTTATTATTTAATAAGGGTGTAGTTCTATATTTGTCGTGTGAGTCGGTGGCGATTCAAGCAGTAGAACATCGGATTCAAAGCTAGCGGAATCAACATTCCAGATTGACAGCTAGTAAAATCAACAATCCTTAATGCCTGAAGACCGCTTCATGGCTTTTTGGTTACTGTAAAAAAATTTACTGTAACTTTTTTTACAGTAATCCAATTTACACTAAATACCTCATGCTCTATTCTATTGCTAATACGTGAAAGCAAAAGTAGAAAGCAATGAAAAAATTTTATAACCGTCAGAAGGAATTAAAAGCTCTACAAACTGTTTCTGAGCAGATAGTAGAAACAAAGGGGCAACTTAGCGTAATGGTTGGGAGAAGACGCGTAGGTAAAACCCGTCTTTTAAACGAAGCTTTTCACCAAGAAAATACCAAATTCCTTTACCTTTTCATAAGTCGAAAGAGTGAACGCTCCTTAGTGGCTGAATTCGCAGAAATCATCAATAGTGAGCTCGGTGTTAAGTTTTTCCAGCCCCAATCACTGCGAGATATCATTGAGTTCTTGTTGGATTATACAAAGCAAAAACCTCTGACAATCATCATTGACGAGTTTCAAGATATCGACATCGTCAACCCTGCTCTATTCTCCGATATTCAAAATTTATGGGATGCAAACAAGAGAGACTCGATGATGCACCTAGTGTGCTGTGGCTCCCTCTACAGCATGATGACGAAGATTTTCAAAGGCAAAGACGAACCTCTATTCAATCGTGATGATAGATTCTTTAAAATTCAACCTTTGCAGCCCTCTTATCTTGCCGAGGTAATGAAAGATCACGATCAATTTGATGCTGAAAACATGCTTCGATGGTGGTGCCTATCTGGCGGGATACCAAAATACCTTGAGTGGTTAACCCGATTCTCTGCTGAGAACGATGACCTATTTGAGGGGGTAATCTCCGAATTTTCACCACTAATAAAAGAAGGAACTCATCGACTCGTTGAAGAGTTTGGCTCAGAACATCGAGTTTACTTCGATATTCTTGGTGCGATATCAAAAGGCAATACAAGCCGTGCTCGAATTGAAAACTTCTTAGATATGAGTGTCGGTGTTCATCTGGAAAAGCTTGATGAAGTTTTTGATGTTATTACCAAAAAGCGCCCGATTAGTTCTAAAGAGAACTCACGAGATATTCGTTACTCCATTTCCGATCCGTTTCTAAACTTCTGGTTTCGATTCATCCATGCCAACAAAAGTGCTGTTGAGATGGAGAACTACGAATACATCCGAAGATATATTGAACGAGATTTCACCGTTTACTCTGGTCTGGAATTAGAGAGCCTGTTCGTCGCGATATTGGTTGAATCAAAGCAATTCGGAAAGATTGGTGGATACTGGGATGCAAAAGGTCACAATGAGATCGATATAGTGGCTATTAATGACTTAGATAAGAAAATACTCATTGCCGAAGTAAAGAGACAGCAAAAACGTTACAGTGAGGTCAAATTAATAGAGAAGTCCCACTGCCTTTTGAAAAAGTTAAATCTAAAAGGTTATGACGTTGAATATCGTGGATTTTCATTGGATAACTTAGTTGAAACAATGAAAGAGTATCAAGCGTAATCAACACCTATGTGCTTGCGAACTTTTTCGCTGTACTCTCGCGATGAACATAAGATCACAAAGGCATTACGATTGACGATTTCACCGACATTGTGATGTTATGAACCCCCAAAAGTGTAACTCTGCTCTTAGTAGGCTGATAAGTTACGGGGGATCTGATTCAGCCGGTTCCCCTTTTTTACTGCCAATAAAATCAATGCCTTAAGCCTAACTCATTACAAAAAAACGTAGGGAGATGTAGATTTTATTATTAAAAACAGTGAGTTAAAAGATTAATTTATAAGGCGGCATTTCACTTAACTTAAGGTTACATTCCTAGCGCGTATACATGAAGGATGTCAGCTTTTCTTTTTAATCTGTCATTATGGTAGCAAATTTTACCATAAAACTCGTTAATTTGTCATTATAGCAATAATAACATCACCGTGGCGGTGATGGTTTTTTTACGTCATTCGTTTTAATGAAGCAATGATTATTATTACCTTATATTTGCTACAATAATGGCAATAAAACCATAATTGGTGCTATAATCGATGTCATGGTAGCAACTTACGAGGCATGTATGTTATCTCTTTATACCGCTTATGATTTGCAAATGGATCTCAAAGAGTTTATCAAGTCCGCTCGGAAAAAAGATAAACTCAGTGTTCAGAAGATGGCCGATCTCTCTGGCGTGCCTTACGCCACGATCCGAAAGTTTGAGTCATCTGGCAACATCTCATTGCGTCAGTTCCTCATGCTTTATGAGACAGTCGGTGACTTGAAAAAAGTGAAAGAGCTGACAAAGTCGTCTGAGCCTGAATTTAAATCAATAGAGGATGTGCTTCGACGTGCTTAAATCAGCCCTAACCGTAAAACGAACGCTTAGCACAGGTGAAAAGGTACTTGTCGGCAAGCTCGTTGAAAATAGTAAGCAAAGCTTCTTTCAATTTGATGAGGCTTATTTAGGCGCTCACTCAACCTCTCTGGCTCCGTTCAATTTAAAGGCTGATACAAGCCTGCAAGTTGCGCCTAGAGAACCGCATTACGGCATTCATGGGGTTTTTGGAGATAGTCTCCCTGATGGTTGGGGTCTTTATCTCATGGATCGTGTATTTAGACAGAACGATCATAACCCAAAGGAAGTTACCGCCCTAGAGCGTTTGGCTTACCTAGGTGACAGATGTATGGGGGCGTTGAGTTATGAGCCTGAATTAGATTTACTTGATGAGCCTAAGGAGTCAATTGATATCATTACCCTTGGCCGAGCTGCGATTGAAGAGTTTGAAGGCACCGAGTCTGCTTTGCTCGAGCACTTGATGAATACTGGAGGATCGGGTGGTGCTAGGCCCAAGATGAACGTTACACGTTTATCGAATGGGCAATATTCAACATTAGATGACGCACTAGGAACAAAGCTTATCGTAAAGCTGACATCTGAAAAGTTTGACTTGAAGCACTCTGAATCATTAGTCGAATATTGCTACATGCAGATGGCCCGTAATGTCGGCATTGAGGTTCCTGACTTTGATTTAATTGATGCGGGTAATGGACGATTTTGGCTAGAGCAGGAACGATTTGATTGCACCGAGCAAGGCGGTCGAATCCATATGATTTCTGCGTGTGGGTTGTTAGATGCACCGTTTCGAGAGCCTTCTTTGGACTATGTGGATTTAGTTAAAGCTACGCGCATCATGTGTAGTGTCACTGAGTCTCAGAAGCTCATTAAGCGCTGCATATTTAATTACCTAACGGTTAATCAAGATGATCACAGTAAGAACTTCAGTTTCCTTGCCAGTGACGCCGATAACTGGACGCTATCGCCTTTCTACGACATTGTTTACAGCCCTAACCCTTACAAAGAGCATATGACGGCATTTGGTGGTAATGGCCGAACGCCAAAGAGCGCACTAGACCAGTTAGCTGCTCAGTCGGGGGTGTCTTCAAAGAAAGCGATTATGGTTATGGCTGAGGAAATATTTGAAACAACACGCTCGTTTAGTCATGAGGCCAAACATCTGGGCTTGTCACCTAATCTAATCAAGGAGATTGATAAGGATATGGTAGAAAAATTTAAGGCGCTGTAAGTGTAGGATAAATCAAATTCGCCATGGCTTTGTAGACGATAAGTGGATGTAAATGTCGCAGAAGCGATTGATGTGTCTGATGACGTCACTTACAACATTTTATTACACAATGCGGTTGTCTTCACTAATCCACAAGTGACGGCGACTGACAATGGTATTGTGGATGGATATACGGCGATCATTGAACCTGTAGCGCCATAACGTTTGAAGGCGATTATGAAATGGGGGGAGTGACAGACACGTCATACTGCCCGGCTTGTATCATTCAACTGTACGTAGCGTGGTACGATCCAGCCGCAGAAAATGGCGCGACTCCGGTCAATTTAGGCTTGTGGTCTGGTCAGACGCGGACAGTGGGTAGCCCAATTTCTACAAGGCAAGGCGCTCCTTCTGGGCATTTCACTTTTGAGTCTTTTGCACCGACAGAGGCGGGCATTTATTATGTGAGTGCGGGGCGCTCTCTACAACATGACTTTATTCCTACCGCTACGGGGTGGCTTGGAAATGACACAGAAACAGGCGAACTGGACTTTGCGTCCTTTATGATCACCATGACGAACGATTTTGATTCAGATGGTATTCTGAATGATCAAGACCAATGTCCCAATACGCCACTCGGCTCGGTCGTGAATGGTGATGGATGCGCGATTGAGCAATTGGTGCAATGTGATGATAAATGGAAAAATCATGGCCAATACGTGTCAACCGTGGCTCAGACCGCGAATAGTTTTGCCGCGGATGGTTTTATAACGGAACCAGAAAAGGGTGCCATTGTCGCCACAGCAGCTCAGTCAAGGTGTGGTAAAAAAAAGTAGGGTCATTCCCGTCACCGTCAAAACCCCAGCCGCCATGCTGGGGTTTTCTTGTGTTAGCGTGAGGAATGGAGGGAAGGGCAGACGGGCCGAGGTAGCAGAGGTTGGATCGCCATGATCCCGCCGTGCTGCCCTACTGGCGTAAGCCAACGCGTCAAACCAGCCAGGCGATCCCGGCAGACGGGGCGCATGAGACAAGCGAATGCATTGGGTGGCGACAAGGTAATACTGTCTCAATGTGCGCGGCGAAGGCCGGTGAGTGTCTCATGGCGGGTCGCCGATCTGGCCTGAGCGCCGCGCGAAGTGGCAGCCCAGTGATGACGGGGCTTCTGGCCCAATAGGCGGCACTCTTTTTATTTTAATTTAAGTTCCTGTTTCTATAGATTTTAATTTGATCGAAAACGTCTCATTTTCGTGATCCTTTCGATCAACTGTCTCAGGTGATTTTTTATACCATGCTATCTTGGCGATGGTTAAGTAGGGTTAAAAAGCCTTAGGGCATCGAAGGAAAAACGGTAGTATAATGAAGAGATAGAAGTCGTATGGAGAGAAGGTTTCATGAGCAAAGACTTGTCAGCCTATGGAGTGCCACAGGTAAAAAGACCGAAAGTAAAAGCGACCAAGCAGTTAGACTTGAGTGGGATGCAGGGGCGTCAAATTGTGCGTTCTGAAGCCAAGTTAGCGCTAAGAACGCATCGTAAGACATTCACGAAATTAGCGGATATGTGATGGATATCATCTGTTTTCCATTCGAGCGAGTGATTGAAATAAATTCGTTTATTTTAGCGACTGAGCCAGGTATGCAGGGAGAGGTGGATATACCAAAGCTGCAAGGTGCATTGGGTCGAATTGACAATGCGATCGCGTATGATGGTCTGGAAGATGTCTTTGATATTGCATCAAAGTATGCGGCAAGTATTGCCATCGCTCACGCCCTACCTGATGCAAATAAACGCACGGGGCTGATGGTCGCGCTTGAATACTTATCACTTAATGAGTTTGAAATTGTCATCGACAACGCCTTACTTGCTGATGCCGTCAGAGATCTTTTGCTTGGTGTATTAACCGAAGCGGATTTCGCGGATATTTTGTATGCACAATACGCGGCGGGGCTTGAGTGTTGAGTCAGAATTGATCCTGAGGAGATCGTTGATATTGAACTTCATCGCAGGAGCAAGGCAGATATTTTTTAGTTCACTCCCAATAACGGCACAATCGGTGCCCATCGCCTCTGAGCCCAGGCCATCCCTGATCTTAGCCTGAGCACGTGCCGACCTCATCGCATCGGTGGCAAGGTGAACCCAAAATAGGGGCTGACTTTGCGTTTTGGCAAACCGAACCCAAAATAAGGCCTGACTCTGCGGTCTGACAAACTGAACCCAAAAATAGGGCGGACTTTCACTCTCTAGAGGTATTCGTCTCTACCAAATTTCACTCTTTATTAGGGTTAACGTATACATTGTTGATATTTTGCTCGTATTTTTTGCTGGCGATCTGTGGCAAAACGTCGTGTGAGAACTCTATCCTCGGAAAAGGGGGCGATACGGGAACCGGACTTTGGCGCCAATATCCCTTGAAACATCAGCGTATGGGAACTGCACATTGCGCTCACTATCGATCGACGGTACAGGAAATGCGGGCTAATTAAGTTTGTCGTGACGAAGACTGTAGCAACAACTTGTCAAGATCCCCCTCTGTTTACCCAGGATGGTAATGAATATCGTCAGGGGGACAGTAAAGCGAACAGTGGCGATAACCTAAGGCTTTGATGTGATGGACGCACCTCCCTTCTAGCACCGTTGTATCAAACTAATGGTGCAACCAGTAAGAGCAGGAGTAATCATCATGTCTATTAAAGTTGTCGGTATCGATATAGCCAAAAACCTCTTTCAAGTATGCGTGTTGAGTTCTGATGGACAAATCTTGTCAAACCGAAAGGTAAAGCGTGACAAGCTTCTTGATACAGTCCGGCAATTACCAGAGAAAACGGCTATTGCGATGGAATCATGCGCAACTTCGCATCATTGGGGCAGAATATTTCAAGAGCTTGGACATAGCGTAGCTCTTATCCCAGCTCAGCATGTAAAGCCATTTGTTGGGCGGCAAAAGAACGATGCTAATGATGCGAGAGCAATTTACGAAGCATTTTCTAGGCCTGATATTCATTTTGTTCCTGTTAAGTCTGTTGAGCAACAAGACCTCAAGGCTATACGCAGTGTCCGTAAACGCTTGGTGGAGAACAGAACTGCCTTGTCGAACCAGATCGGAACGCTCCGCAATCGGGATGAAAATATCGGGTGACATTGCTTGATTAGGTTCTGATGGTGTCAACCGAGGAGAGCCTCACATGCGAGCTATCGCTCGGTTTTAACGTCGAACTCGGGGGAAACCAGCTTAAACTCATCACGACGCAAAGAGTAGCGAAGTTGTGATGAAAGTGTCCGTTGTTGCAGTGCTTGGTTGAGGGACGAGGTATAGAACTCATAACGGTTCCGTCTCGCTTTCTTCGCTTGCTACATCGCGGTATCGGCATTTTTAATAGAGCCTCTTTGTTGCCGCCGTAGTGCGGATAGATACTGATGCCAACGCTGGCCGTGAGAAATACATCTTCATCGCAGAGGGCAAGGCTTTGGCGAAACGTTCGAACTACTTTATTTGCAACGATGTGAACGTCGTCCGTGCATTAGAACCCGTGCTGCTCCCAACAAATTGAACCTTCAAGTCTTAAGCGGTGTTACGAAAAATGAGGTATTCACATACTTATTTAGCATCCTCAATGGAGATGGAGTGAGAAGAAAGTTCGTAATTTGTGATGAGGCGCCGAATTGAAATTCTAACTGATCTAGTAAAGATAGGTTAGCATGACATCGATATCACTTGAGTTTGCTCCATATCATCTGATCTAACGCACTCAGTTCACGGTGAGCGAACATCAAAGCCGCTCTCAGCATAAAATAATGTAGCAATATGTGTATTGGAAGAGCTATGTTTACTAGGCAAATATGTCTCTTTCGAGGCTATTTGTGTGGAAGTTTTTATATCAAGCTTGGTTGCTAGCTTTGGTTAGACAGCGCATTAATTAAAATGAAACTTGATGCAAATGTAAAGTTAATGAAAAATAAGTATTTTAAACTTCAGTAGTGGCATGACCAATGATAAAAATGATAACTGTGAGGGCTGTGGCATGTTCATTGCCTTTTTATGTGGGGATAGCAAAGGCAACTGAACAATTAGAGCGCTTCCCCTCCAATCAGAGCTTTACCGGCTTGACTTTTACACCTAATGCTCAAGTGAAAGAGTATGGCAACTTTGGTGTATCTTTTGCCCAAGGGCGCCCTTGGCTTGACGAGGTGCAAGGTTTAGATTCTATCAAAGTATCTTTCGGCCTCATTGAAGGGTTAGAGGCTCACGGTAGTATCGTTACTTATGATTATAACTCGAACTGTTTTAAAACAGGCTGTGGCGGTATTCGAGATTTATCACTATCACTGAAGTATCAGGTTCCCAATTTTTGGGGGAATGAGAACTTAGATTTTGCTTTAGGTATGCAAGATGTCGGTGGTGCTGCAACTAAGCTCATGACTAATTTTGCCGTCGCTGATTATACGTTTAATGCACTTCCCTTAAGGGTTTCTGCTGGTTTCGGTCAGTCAGAAGAGCGTTTGATGGGTGTTCTAGATGGCCCTTTTGGTGGCTTTGAATACCAACCTTTTGACTTTGTTCAACTAGTAGGAGAGTACGATTCAGTAGAATTCAACTCTTCTATAAAAGTGTTTACTCCCGATAATTTACTGCCTAATGATATAACTGCCTCATTAAGCTACCAGATTTATTCTGGTCATGAATCGGATGGTTCAAGCGTTTGGAGTGCTGCACTCTCGATGCCATTGATAACGGAATACTCTCGCTCTCGCGACTACGCGAAGAATAATATGACGTTAATGGATCGTTTAGTCGTTGAGCAAAACAAAGCGCAACAAGCGTCAATTTCCTCTTTGGTTAGTGCGTTAAAAAATGAAGGCTTCGTTAATGTTCAAGTGGGCGTATCAAATGACAAAGTTGTAGTCGCTTTAGAAAACCGTCGCTACAACCATAATCAAGTTGACGGACTAGGTGTCGCTCTGGGTATTGTTTCGAGCCATTTAGGTCAAAATGCGGCGCAAGATATAGGTGCTGCATCGGATCAATTTGAACTTGTGATGCTTGCCAACCAAAAACCAGTGGTCAGCGTTTTGTCTGACGCTAACTGTTACCAAAGTTTTGTCAATGGTAGCGCAGCTTGTGATGACATTCAGTTTATCACGCGCGATTTACCGGAAAGATTAGACATGGTTGATTGGAAAACGGAGCGAGTTAATTCAGGCACTTTAGATTCGCAGATCGTGCTTTCTCCTATGGTAAGGCATGGTTTTGCAACCGAGTACGGTGTGTATGATTACTCTTTTGCTATGTCTAGCAACTTATACACCTACCTATGGTCTGGCGCGGCAATTGATGTTCGTCATATTTTACCTTTAGCAGAAAGTGACGATTTTGAAGAAGGTGGGTATTTCGAAGACAGCGCGTACGAGAACGAGATTGAGCGTGCAATGGTGCATCAGTTCTTCCGTTTACCATATGTCGATATTGCTAACCAGGTCTCTCTAGGCTTGGTTAAGTCGGATTATATCGGTGCGCGCAGCGAATCAGCTTGGTTCTCTCAATCGGGCAACCATGAGTTGGGGCTAGAGATGAGCTACTTCCAACATCAAGACGAAAAAGACAAAAATGGTTATGCGAATCCAGACCGCCAAACCTTTTTAACTCGTTATACATTCTCTATGCCGGAGTGGGATTGGCAGTTTAATGCAACTGCTGGCGAGTTTTGGAAGGGGGATGTCGGCGCAAAATTCACGACCTCACATTGGTTTGAAGATATAGAAGTATCAGCAAGTTATCAGGTGACAAAGTTTAATGATACAGACGAAGAGCAGTTTGTCACTGTGTCAGTAAAACTGCCATTAACGCCATGGCGCGATATGTCGCCGGGAGTGATACAAGTTCGTGGTAACGAGGCTTATGATTTCAACGTTACGACACGGGTTGGTAATGATGCTAACCATTTAGCGGCAGGCCAGGGTGATGAACTCGTAATGGATAATAGTATGCTTCGTCGCTACTTTAACCGAGGCCGTTATGGTCAAGAGTACTTTGAGCAGAACAAGCTGCGTATCCGCAACGCTTATTTGCGTTACTTGGGTACTCAATTGAATTAAGTTGTGTTGCTAGTTAGGCTTTGAGTTAATCACTGTACTCTACCGAGAGTGCAGGTGTTTTGATATGCTAGCGTCAGTTAAATAATAGGAAATAAAAATGAAAATTGCAGTAGCAGGCACGGGCTACGTCGGTTTGTCCAATGCCATGTTATTGTCACAAAACCATGAGGTTGTGGCGGTTGATATTATCCAAGAAAAAGTGGACTTGTTGAACGACAAGAAGTCTCCAATTGTTGATGCGGAAATCGAACATTTTCTTGCAAACAAAGAGCTCAACTTTGTCGCGACGCTAGATAAAGAGCTGGCTTACAAAGGCGCAGAGTTTGTTGTTATTGCCACACCAACGGATTATGACCCTCAAACGAACTACTTTAATACTTCTTCAGTTGAAGCAGTGATTAAAGATGTGATGGCAATTAATCCAGATGCGGTTATGGTGATTAAGTCGACTGTACCTGTGGGTTATACTGCGCGTATTAAAGAGGAGCTCGGTTGTCAGAATGTTATGTTCTCTCCAGAGTTTCTTCGTGAAGGTAAAGCTCTTTACGATAACCTACACCCGTCTCGCATTATCGTTGGTGAGCGTAGCGAACGTGCAGAGAAGTTCGCTAATCTTTTAGTTGAAGGTGCGGTAAAAGAAGACATCTCGGTTTTGTTTACTGACTCTACAGAAGCCGAAGCGGTTAAGTTGTTCTCAAACACATATCTTGCGATGCGCGTGGCTTACTTCAATGAACTGGATTCTTATGCTGAAGCACATAACCTTGATGCGCGCCAAATTATTGAAGGTGTAGGCTTAGACCCTCGTATTGGCAATCACTACAACAATCCGTCATTCGGTTATGGTGGTTACTGCTTACCAAAAGATACAAAGCAATTGTTAGCAAACTACCAAGAAGTTCCTAATAACATCATTGGTGCAATTGTTGATGCAAACCGCACTCGTAAAGATTTTATCGCAGACTCCATTATCAAACGTCAGCCAAAAGTAGTGGGCATTTACCGCTTAATTATGAAAGCTGGTTCAGATAACTTCCGCGCTTCGTCTATTCAAGGCATTATGAAGCGCATTAAAGCGAAAGGTATTGAAGTAGTGGTATATGAGCCAGTACTTAAGGAAGGTGAGTTTTTTAACTCACGTGTAATCAAAGATATGAATGAGTTTAAACAGAGTGCAGATGTGATTGTCTCTAACCGCATGGTTGAAGAGCTTGCTGATGTAGCTGATAAAGTCTACACACGAGACCTGTTTGGTAGCGACTAACTGAAACAATATTATAGTAAGCCAGTCGTATTTGACTGGCTTTTCGTTTTATTAAGGTAATTAATCTGATGAAATACTTAGTGACTGGTGCGGCTGGTTTTATTGGTAGTGCAACAGTAGAGAAATTAAATGCTGCAGGAAATGAAGTCGTTGGTATCGACAATCTAAATGATTATTACGACGTAAACTTGAAACTTGCTCGACTAGCCCGTATTGAGCATCCTATGTTCAAGTTTTTGAACGTTGATATTGCTGATCGTTCTGCGATGGAAATACTCTTCTCGACAGAGAAATTTGATCGTGTGATTCATTTGGCCGCACAAGCTGGCGTACGTTACTCTTTAGAAAACCCTCATGCTTACGCAGATTCTAACCTAGTAGGGCATTTGAATATCCTTGAAGGTTGTCGTCAAAATGATGTTAAGCACTTAGTGTATGCATCATCTAGTTCTGTATATGGCTTAAATGCCAAAGTGCCATTTGCTACATCTGATAGTGTTGATCACCCGGTGTCACTGTATGCGGTAACCAAAAAGTCTAATGAGCTAATGGCTCATAGTTATTCTCATCTATACGATATTCCGACCACCGGCCTACGTTTCTTTACCGTTTACGGTTCATGGGGACGCCCTGATATGGCTCCTTTTATTTTCACTAAAAAGATTCTTGACGGTGAAACCATTGATATTAATAACAATGGTGATATGTGGCGCGACTTTACTCATGTGGATGATATTGTTGAAGGTGTGGTTCGTATTTCGGATGTGTTGCCTGCACGTAATGATAGCTGGACCGTTGAAGCTGGTACTCCAGCAAGTAGCTCTGCGCCTTACGCCGTTTATAACATAGGCCATGGTTCACCGATTAACCTAATGGACTTTGTTAAAGCAATTGAAGATGAACTGGGTATTGAAGCTAAGAAAAACTTTCGAGAGATGCAACCTGGTGATGTTTATCAAACCTACGCGGAGACAGAAGACTTATTTTCTGCAACTGGTTACAAACCAAGAGTAACAGTAAAAGAAGGAGTTGCTGAGTTTGTCTCTTGGTATAAAGAGTTTTACAACAAATAATAAATAGCGAGCTGAGTGCTCGCTATTAGTTGAGTTAGGTTGAACAAAATGATTAAAAAATGTTTATTCCCAGCTGCGGGTTACGGTACACGTTTCCTTCCTGCAACTAAGTCGATGCCGAAAGAAATGATGCCAGTGGTGAATAAGCCATTGATTGAATACGGTGTTGAAGAAGCGATTGAAGCCGGTATGGACGGTATGTGCATCGTCACTGGTCGTGGTAAGCACTCGTTAATGGATCACTTTGATAAAAACTACGAGTTAGAGCATCAAATTAGCGGTACAAGTAAAGAAGCGCTGCTTGATGATATTCGTTCTTTGATTGATTCTGCGAGTTACACTTACATCCGTCAGCGTGAAATGAAAGGCTTAGGTCACGCTATTCTTACGGGACGTGAACTGGTCGGTGATGAACCGTTTGCTGTTGTGCTCGCGGATGACCTTTGTGTGAATGAGGACCAAGGCGTTCTAGCTCAAATGGTTGAGCTGTACAAACAGTTCCGCTGTTCAATCGTTGCGGTACAAGAAGTGCCGGAATCAGAAACGCATAAATACGGTGTGATTGCTGGCGAGATGATCAAAGATGATATCTTCCGCATTGATAACATGGTGGAAAAGCCAGAACCAGGCACTGCACCTAGCAATCTAGCGATTATTGGTCGCTATATTCTGACACCTGATATCTTTGAACTGATTGAAAATACAGAGCCAGGTAAAGGTGGTGAGATTCAAGTCACCGATGCGCTGATGCAACAAGCTCAATCTGGTTGTGTTTTGGCATACAAATTTAAAGGTCAACGCTTTGATTGCGGTAGTGTAGAAGGCTACATTGAAGCTACAAATTACTGCTACGAGAACCTTTATAAGAAAGATTCCAGTGCGGAGCTAGCGAAAAAGCCAACCGTGAAAATTGCCGAGCCAGCGTAAATCGGAACTTCCTATTAGGTACTCCGACTGTACAACACAAACAAAAAGGGATGCATGATGCATCCCTTTGTTATTTTTACTCTCAGTAAAAACGAGATTAAGCTTTTGCTTTAGCAGCTGCTTTAGCGATTGCTGCGAAGCTTTTCGCGTCTAGAGAAGCACCGCCAACTAGAGCGCCGTCGATGTCTGGTTGTGAGAAGTAAGCTTCAGCGTTTTCTGGCTTAACAGAACCGCCGTATTGGATGATTACTTGTGCTGCAACTGCTTTGTCTTTCGCTGCGATTAGTGCGCGGATAGAAGCGTGGATGCGTTGTGCGTCTTCAGCTGTTGCTGCTTTACCAGTACCGATAGCCCAGATTGGTTCGTAAGCGATGATTGCGCCGTTTAGAGCTTCAACACCGTAAGTGTCGATAACTGCGTTGATTTGACGTGCACATACAGCTTCAGTTTCGCCAGCTTCGTTTTGCGCTTCAGATTCACCGATACAGAAAACAGGTGTTAGACCGTTTTCTTTTAGGAAGTTGAATTTCTTGGCGATGAACTCGTCAGATTCGTTGTGGTATTCACGACGCTCTGAGTGACCGATGATGATGTGAGTAGCACCGAAATCTTTCAGCATTTCTGGAGACATATCGCCAGTGAACGCACCGCTGTTGTTTAGGTCAGTGTTTTGAGCACCTAGGATGATCTTGTTACCGCCTTCAGCGATTACGCGCTCTGCTAGGTCGATGTAAAGTGCTGGTGGAGCGACTGCTACGTCAACACCTTCAACGCCTTCAAGTTCAGCGTTAAGACCAGTTAGCAGCTCAGTTACCATTGCTTTGCTGCCGTTTAGTTTCCAGTTACCCATCACTACAGGACGACGCATAGGAATATCTCCCTTATCTTTAATGTAAATAGTCAATTAATGTAAAAAATCTACGTAGGAATATAACAGAATAATGTGAACAGATCATGATTGGCGTCATGTCTTGTCCGGCTTTCTTTGTTGATTCGACCAAGCATCGATCCTGTTATTTTTGTCAAAAGCAACCGATTGGTGATCGCGTAGACAGAATGATAGTTCATTCCTCGGAAATTGCTGCTGAGATTGGTATTACTACGCGCTGGAATTAATTGTTGTAGAAAGGAATCAAAATGCCAAATCTCGTTTTAGAGTATTCAAACTCGGTGGAAGAACGCGTCAATGTTCAGGGGTTGCTGGAGGATTTACATAAAACGGCGTTAGAAAGTGGCCTTTTTGAACTCGCGTCAGTGAAATCTAGAACGCTCCGGTGCCACAATTGGTTAATAGGAGAGGAGGGAGATAGCCTCGATTTTATCCATATCAACTTTGATTTGTTATCTGGTCGCTCCCAAGAACAAAAGCGAGAACTGTCACGAGCCTTGATGGCGACTCTTCAAGAGCAAGCTAGTCACGTGCACAGTTTAACGGTCAATATCCGAGACATGGATATAGATAGCTTCCAAAAGGTAGTGAACTAGGTGGTGCTGGATTGCCCGAGAATAGCGAGGGGTTATTGTTACGAATTCTCAGCCTGGCTCTGCTTGTTATATGGGCGTTGTGGGCACCCAAGCTATCGGTGTCCTTTCCAAACTATATTGACTCGGCTAATCTATAACCTTTCTATTTTGGGGTAAAATTTGATGTCGACTAAAGAGTTACTGTTTTCTTTTCAAGGACGTATAAACCGTAAAACCTACTGGATTTGGAACGTCATTTACTATGTGTCCATTCTAGGCTTTGGTGCCGGTATCAGCCAGCTGCTTCCTACTCTCTCCTATGTGCTTCTTCCTATTTTCTTGGTGGTTCTGCTGATCCCTGATTTGGCGATCACCACCAAACGTTGGCACGACCGCAACAAATCGATCTATTGGCTAGCACTGAATATTCCGCTGATTATCGGACGAATTGCCACGCCAATGACCAGCCCTGCCGCGCAAGAGCCGTCGACCCCACAGATGTTCGTCGCTTCCATTTCTCTGATTTGTGGTTTATGGATTCTAATTGAATGTGGTCTCTTAAAGGGGACATCAGGACCAAACCAATATGGCCCTGAGCCGGAGTAATCGCTTCAAGTACCGTGCGTGCTGAAAGTAGATTCTTAGTCTCGCTAAGGCTCGCTAGAATGACGCTCCTTTTTGGTTTGAAGGCTGTTAAAGTCATCATCATTCTGAACAGCGAGGAACGAGGTGATTCAGAATCTATCGTCCGGTTGAGCCGTGGTTAAGCTGAGCGGGAAAGAATAGGAGCTTGCTGTTACTAGATTCTTAGTCTCGCTAAGGCTCGCTAGAATGACGGACTCTTTTGATTTAGAGGCTGTTAAAGCCACTGTCATTCTGAACAGCGAGGAATGAGCGTGGTCCAGAATCTATCATCCGGTTGAGCAGTGGCTAAGGTGAGTGTGAAAGAGTAAGAGCTTGCTGTTACCAGATCCTTAGTCTCGCTAAGGCTCGCTAGAATGACGCACTCTTTTGATTTAGAGGCTGTTA
>NZ_JAWOTI010000009.1:0-127214 GCF_033338775.1 Vibrio sp. Vb1018 | reverse complement strand
AACTCACCGTCATTCTGAACTGCGAGGGACGAGCGTGATTCAGAATCTATCGTCCGGTTGAGCAGTGGTTAAGCTGAACGGGAAAGAATAGGATCTTGCTGTGACGAGATTTTTAGTCTCGCTAAGGCTCGCTAGAATGACGCACTCTTTTGATTTAGAGGCTGTTAAACTCACCGTCATTCTGAACTGCGAGGGACGAGCGTGATTCAGAATCTATCGTCCGGTTGAGCAGTGGTTAAGCTGAGCGGGAAAGAATAGGAGCTTGCTGTTACCAGATTCTTAGTTTCGCTAAAGCTCGATTGAGTGACGAACTCTTTTGATTTAGAAACTGTTAAAGCCATCGTCATTCTGAACAGCGAGGAATGAGTGTGATTCAGAATCTACGCACAGAGCGCTCCGAGTTTGAAATAAACTGACTGAGCTTGCGAATTACAATGGAAAAGTAACAGCGAATAATGAAGGAGAATGAATCATCGATAAGACACCTTGCGTTTATATCCTAACGTCAAATAACAACGCCGTTCTCTACATAGGTGTTACCAGTCAGCTGCCCCAAAGAATATGGCAACATAAAAATGGAGTAGTGGAAGGGTTTACCAAGAAATACAACGTTCATAAGCTCGTTTACTTTGAGTTATTCGACGATATGGCTAATGCTATAAACCGAGAAAAGCAGCTCAAGCAGTGGAAGCGTGAGTGGAAGTTAGCCTTGGTAAGAGAAACGAACCCTAACTTTCTCGATCTATCTACTGAGTATCAGTAAAAATCATCCCTATCTTTAAACGCATTTAAGCTAACCACATCCGCTTTTTGTGTCGGTGCCGCTTCCCCTTCTAGCGCTGCTTTGAACTTTACGACCTGTTTTTGCAACTCGTTCATCAATACCACATTGGTGTGATGAGGGTTTTTACACGTGCTGATGACTCTATCAATGTGGCTTTGTTGAGCCCACAATCTTTCTTTCATATTTTCTGATGCCCTTTCGATCATCTCTTTCGCCATCTCATGACGAAATTGCTCAAAAGCTTCTGGGTCTCGCTCTGCCATTCGAACCATTTCATCGAATGGAGGAAGCGTTTGGGACGGGATATGACGTAGATTAGACATCGATGCTCTCCAAATCCTTATGGAAATTGCCTTTAGTTACTAAAAGCCTATACCACTAGAAAGAGGAGAGAGAATGAATTCTTCAGCCGTCTCACTTATAAGAGAAGCTTTCAAGCTTGAGATTGAATAAGTGCGGCATGTCGATGTTTGGTTGTGGTGGTTACTGCAGTTGTTGGATGCGGTAAACGCAGCGTCTTTGGCCACTAATGATGTGTTCGGTACGCTCTACTTTGGTGTCACGTCCAAGTAAAGACTGAAAGACACTTAATTCTGATTGGCACAAGCTTGGGCAGCGAGTTGCGGCTTTACAAATCGGACAGTGATTTTCGATTAAGATAAATCCGTTCTCATCTTTCTCGAGTTCAGCCATATAGCCTTCTTGCTCTCTTAATGTGACGAGTGTTTCTAGTTTGCTTTGCAGAGAGTCGCATTGCTCAAGATGCTGACGATAACTTTGTAACGTGAGTTTTTCCCTCTCTGATGTGACTTTTTCCAGTCCATCTTTGCCAAAGATATGTTCGACAGCTTCTATAAACTGAATGGTCAACTCACTGTGACGGTCAGCAAATTGCTCATGACCTTTTTGAGTGAGAGACCAATGACGAGCAGGGCGACCAACTTTTACTTTTACGTCATGGATAGAAAGAATGCCATCATCTTCTAAACTTTGCAGGTGCTGACGAGCCCCCATGGTTGTCATACCTAGCTCAGAGGAGAGTTGTTTTGCAGTGACGGAGCCATCACGCTTAACGATTTGCAATATCCTATCTACGGTCTTCATATACCCACCATTTATACGTCAGTACATATTATGCGCGATAGGGTTAGTAAAGAAAAGTGTTGACTTAATTTGAGTGTGGATTTGTAGGGGCTATGTTCATATGAGCCAATATATGTCGTCATTCTGAACAACGAGGAACGAGGTGATTCAGAATCTATCTTTTGGTTGAGTAGTGGTTAAGGTGACCAGGCAAGAATAGGAGCTTGTTACTACTAGATTCTTAGTCTCGCTGGGGCTCGCTAGAATGACGAATTCTTTTGATTTAGGGCTAATTAAAGCCACCGTCATTCTGAACAACGAGGAACGAGAGTGATTCAGAATCTACTGTCCGGCTGTGCGGAAAGAAAGGCTCAAGCTCAGACTGAGCGAGAGCCTCGAGAAATGCTTAAAGAATAATATCGCGTACTTCTGGATCTTTACGATCTAGGTAGTGAGTCGACTTAATGCGACGAATAGTACGGCATCGACCGCGCACGAGCAGCGTTTCTGTGGTCGCCATATTGCCTTGACGAGAGATGCCTTCCAGCAAGTCACCTTTAGTGATGCCTGTAGCTGAAAATACCACATTGTCGCTACGAGCCATGTCTTCCATTTTGAGGACAACATTCGCTTTTACGCCCATTTCATCGCAGCGTTTTAGTTCATCTGCGCCGTAAATGCGGTTTTCTTCAGTATCGCCTTTTACTTCGTGACGAGGAAGCAGACGACCGTGCATGTCACCGTCTAGCGCTCGAATTACCGCTGCTGATACAACCCCTTCTGGCGCGCCGCCAATACAGTACATCATGTCCACTTCACTGTCTGGCATACAAGTCAGAATAGAGGCAGCCACGTCACCATCAGGCACCGCAAAGACACGCACGCCCATTGCTTGCATTTCTGCAATAACGTTATCGTGGCGAGGTTTCGCAAGGGTAATAACGACTAGGGTATCAAGTGGCTTGTTCAGGGCCTTTGCTACGTTCTCTAGGTTTTCTTTTAACGGCTTTTCTAAGTCAATTACGCCTTTTGCACCAGGGCCAACAACCAGTTTTTCCATGTACATATCTGGCGCTTTAAGAAAGCTGCCTTTCTCACCTGCGGCAAGTACGGCTAGTGCGTTCGATTGTCCCATTGCCGTCATACGCGTTCCTTCAATCGGGTCGACTGCAATATCTACTTCATCACCACCAATACCCACTTGCTCACCAATGTACAGCATTGGCGCATCATCGATTTCACCCTCACCAATGACAATTTCACCACTGATATCTGTTTTGTTCAGTAGCGTGCGCATAACTTCAACAGCTGCGCCATCGGCTGCGTTTTTATCGCCACGGCCAAGCCATTTGTAACCAGCCAGAGCTGCACCTTCAGTCACACGGGAAAATGCCATTGCTAAATCGCGTTTCATGATGTCTCCAAGTAAGCAAGAGGGAAGAAGAATTTGCGCGGCGATTCTATCACAAGGTCGAGTAAACGTTTGCCTTTTTGCGAGGCTTTTACTTTATCTAACTTGAATTTGATCAATACTTAGGGCGATTTTCAGCGTAGCGAGACGCAAAATCCTTGCTCAAAAATGCTTCGGCGACAAGAAAAGTCAGCGTTTAGTGAGATTGCGCTGATTTTTTGACCGAATGATGCAAAATATCGAATATAGTGAGTGTTTCTCATCGCGACGCTGAGTAGAATGAACCTTATATAGGTTAGGTGTGCATCAATCTCGCACATCGTCCCAACGGAATAACATAGGTAGGCCAAGATGTCTTTTGAAGTACTAGAACAACTAGAATCTAAAATTCAAACTGCAGTTGACACAATCACTCTTCTTCAGATGGAAGTCGAAGAGCTGAAAGAAGATAAAGCTAAACTTGCGGAAGAAGCGAACGAGCTTCGCTCTCAACGTGAAGAGCTAGAGCAAAAAGCACAACAAGCACAGCAAGAGCACGCACAATGGCAAGAGCGCATTCGTGCACTACTTGGCAAAATGGACGAAGTGGAATAATTCGGCTTCTTCATTCCAAATTAAAAACACCCGCGTTAAGCGGGTGTTTGTGTTTTAGGGAAGTAGAAAATGTTAAGACAAGGCTAGGCGCTAAGAGCCAAGAGAAGACCCTATAACTTAGGCGCCTAAGACTCGTTATGCTTCTTCATCCAACTCTAAATCAATATTCAATGGTTCTGGCGACAGGATAATTCCGGTGCTATCAGCGTAAATGTAATCTTCTGGAAGGAAGCTAACGCCGCCAAAGTTGACTGGTATATCCAATTCGCCAATACCCTGGCTGGTCGCTCCAACAGGAATAGAGGCGAGGGCTTGAATGCCTAAGTTCATATCTTCAAGTTCATCTACTTCACGAACACAGCCGTAAACGACAATGCCTTCCCACTCGTTTTCTTCCGCAATGGTTGCGATTTCTGCATCGATAAGGGCTTTACGTAGGGAACCGCCACCGTCAATTAACAAAACGCGACCAAGTCCATCTTGCTCTAATGTCTCGCGGATCAACGAATTATCTTCAAAACACTTGATGGTGGTGATTTGCCCGGCAAATGAAGCGCGACCGCCAAAGTTACTGAACATTGGTTCAACCACATCTACCTGATCGAGGTAGATATCACAGAGTGCTGAGGTATTGTATTCCATAGCGTACCTTTCTAAACAGAAATTGGTTGTCTTTGAGTATATCTAGGCATTAAGTCAATGCAATGACAATCCTTTTTTAACTTACTAGAGTTTGAGCTACCACAATTGTTGCAAACAAAACGTTGGTGACTAAAGAGCATTTCACGATGACTGGCATCATTGGTGCTATCTGAGCGGGCTTTTGTGTATGCCAAACCGCTTTACCATGATCGGCCACGAAATAAATACTAAGTAAAAATGGCAAGCTAATCCAAACGGGTTTGTCTTGAATTAACAAGTAAGCCGCAAAGGCAAGAATAGCACCGCCAAGTAAAACAAAGTGGTACTGCTTGGCTTTGCGTTGACCCAATCGCACTGCGACTGTGCGTTTACCACACTCTCGGTCGTTCTCGATATCACGCATATTGTTGATGTTGAGTACTGCAACGGCGAGTAAACCGCAGCCTAGAGCAGGTAAGAATAGCGTGGTATCTACGTGACCAGTATGCAAGAAATAAGTACCGGATACGCCGAGTAAACCAAAAAACAAGAAAACTGAAATATCGCCAAGCCCCACGTAACCGTATGGTTTGCTACCCATGGTATAAGCAATGGCTGCGAGAATGGCCAGAATTCCCAGCCCGATAAAAGTAACAATACTTTCCAGTGAACTTAGTGAATAGAAAACTAACACCAAGCCTGAAATGGCGGTCAGAGCGATGTTAAAGATAATCGCCTGTTTCATCTGTTTCGCACTTACCGCGCCTGACTGCATCGCTCGTAATGGGCCGAGGCGTTTGTCGTTATCTGTACCTTGAACGGCATCGCCATAGTCGTTTGCCAGGTTGGACAGAATTTGCAGCAATGTCGCGGTTACGAAAGCCATGATGGCAATCGTCAGTGAGAAATGACCCGCCGAGTAGGCGAGCACGCTACCTGTTAAGATAGAGACCAATGCCAGAGGTAATGTTTTTGGACGAGCGGCTTCAAGCCAGATCTGTAGAGATTGTTTCATGGAAATTTCGTGCTAGTAACCAATGTGCCCAGTATAAGCACAAAGAGGCAGATACGCTATTGACCTAAAACAACTCAACTAGAAGTCAAAGGGTGATTCAGAATCTATCATCCGGTTGTGCAGTGGTGAAGGTGAGTGGGAAAGAAAGGCGTCTGCTGTTAGCAGATTCTTAGTCTCGCTTGAGCTCGCTAGAATGACGAGATCTTTTGATTTAGGTGTTGTCAAAGTCATTCTGAACAGCCAGGAACGAGGTGATTCAGAATCGATCATCCGATTGTGCGGTGATTAAGGTGAGCGAGGAAAAATAGGCGTCTGTTGTTACCAGATTCTTAGTCTCGCTTGAGCTCGCTAGAATGACCAGGTCTTTTGATTTAGATGTTGTCAAAGTCACCGTCATTCTGAGCAACGAGGAACGAGGTGGTTCAGAATCTATCGTCCCAATAGTGCCGTGGTTAAGGTGAGTTGGAAAGAATAGGCGTCTGCTGTTAGCAGATTCTTAGTCTCGCTTAAGCTCGCTAGAATGACGAGAGCTTTTGATCTAGATGTTGTCTAAGTCACCGTCATTCTGAACAGCGAGGAACGAGTGTGATTCAGAATCTATCATCCGATTGTGAAGTGTTACGGTGAGAGAGAAAGAATAGGCGTCTGCTGTTACTAGATTCTTAGTCTCGCTTGAGCTCGCTAGAATGACGAGATCTTTTTGATTTAGGTGTTGTCTAAGTCACCGTCATTCTGAACAGCGAGGAACGAGGTGATTCAGAATCTATCGTCCCAATAGTGCCGTGGTTAAGGTGAGTTGGAAAGAATAGGCGTCTGCTGTTAGCAGATTCTTAGTCTCGCTGGAGCTCGCTAGAATGACGAGATCTTTTGATTTAGATGTTATCTAAGTCACCGTCATTCTGAACAGCGAGAAACGAGGTGATTCAGAACCTATCGTCCCGGTTGTGCGGTGGTGAAGGTGAGTTGGAAAGAATAGGCGTCTTCTGTTAGCAGATTCTTAGTCTCGCTTGAGCTCGCTAGAATGACGAGATCTTTTGATTTAGATGTTGTCAAAGCCACCGCTATTCTGAACAACGAGGAACGAGTGTGATTCAGAATCTATCGTCCGGTTGTGAAGTGGTTAAGGTGAGTTAGAAAGAATAGGCGTCTGCTGTTAGCAGATTCTTAGTCTCGCTTGAGCTCGCTAGAATGACGAGATCTTTTTGATTTAGATGTTGTCAAAGTCACCGTCATTCTAAACAGCGAGGAACGAGTGTGATTCAGAATCTATCGTCCGATTGTGCGGTGATTAATGTGAGCGAGGAAGAGTAGGCGTCTGTTGTTACCAGATTCTTAGTCTCGCTTGAGCTCGCTAGAATGACGAGAGCTTTTGATTTAGATGTTGTCAAAGTCACCGCCATTCTAAACAAAAAGCCCAGAAACAAGGTTCTGGGCTTTGGTAAAATAGATTGCGTTTAAAGAATAAAGCGGCTTAGATCTTCATCTTCAATTGTGTCGCCTAGGCGCGCTTTCACGTAAGCGGAATCAATAACGAATTTAGCGCCAGATTGCTCCGCTGCGTCGTAAGAGATTTCATCCATCAAGCGTTCCATTACGGTGTGTAAGCGACGAGCACCGATGTTTTCTGTGCTCTCGTTGACCGTCCATGCCGCTTCCGCGATTTGCGTGATACCATCTTCTGTGAACTCGATGTCCACATCTTCCGTTTTCATCAACGCAACGTACTGCTCTGTTAGAGAGGCTTTTGGTTCTGTCAGAATGCGTTTGAAGTCGTTGCTGCTTAGTGCTTCTAGCTCAACACGAATTGGTAGACGACCTTGCAATTCTGGGATCAAGTCAGATGGTTTTGCCACTTGGAATGCTCCAGATGCAACAAACAGAATGTGGTCTGTTTTTACCATGCCGTGCTTGGTTGATACCGTGCTGCCTTCAATTAATGGAAGTAGGTCGCGCTGAACACCTTCGCGTGAAACGTCTGGGCCTGAGCTCTCGCCACGTTTACAGATCTTGTCGATCTCATCGATAAATACGATGCCGTTGTTTTCAACGTTGAAAATCGCTGCTTCTTTCAGCTCTTCTTGGTTAACCAGTTTCGCCGCTTCTTCTTCCGCTAACGCTTTCATTGCGTCTTTGATTTTCAGCTTACGTTTTTTCTTAGTGTCGCCTGCCAGGTTTTGGAACATGCCTTGCAGCTGGTTAGTCATCTCTTCCATACCAGGAGGCGCCATGATCTCTACGCCCATTTGTGGTGCGGCTACGTCGATTTCAATTTCTTTATCGTCTAGTTGGCCTTCACGCAGTTTCTTACGGAAGATCTGGCGAGTGTGAGAAGACTCTTCCGTTTGCTCTGCTTGACCCCAGCTATCACGTGCTGGTGGCAGTAGCGCATCAAGAATGCGTTCTTCCGCTTGCTCTTCTGCGCGGAATTTCACTTTCTCCATCGCTTGTTGATGCGTCATTTTCACAGCAACATCTGTTAGGTCACGGATGATGGTTTCAACTTCTTTACCAACGTAACCCACTTCGGTGAATTTTGTCGCTTCAACTTTGATGAAAGGGGCATTTGCCAGTTTTGCGAGGCGTCGTGCGATTTCAGTCTTACCAACACCAGTAGGGCCAATCATCAAGATGTTTTTTGGTGTCACTTCGGCACGCAAGCTTTCTTCAAGCTGCATGCGGCGCCAGCGGTTACGAAGTGCAATCGCAACCGAACGCTTGGCTTTTTCTTGACCGATAATGTGGCGGTTCAATTCATGAACGATTTCGCGAGGCGTCATTTCAGACATATTCTTTCCTTACTTCGTTACGATTACGCGGTTGGTTTTTCAGGCTCTACTGTTGAGTCTAGCTCTTCTACCGTGTGGTGATGGTTCGTGAAGACACAAATATCACCCGCGATATTGAGAGCTTTTTCCGCGATCTCACGAGCATCTAGATCTGTGTTTTCTAGTAGGGCGGTTGCGGCAGCTTGTGCGTAAGCACCACCAGAGCCAATCGCAATCAGGTCGTGTTCTGGCTGTACGACATCACCATTACCGGTAATGATTAACGATGCGGTTTCGTCGGCAACGGCAAGTAAGGCTTCGAGCTTGCGCAGAGCACGATCGCTACGCCAGTCTTTGGCTAGCTCAACTGCCGCTTTGGTTAGGTGACCTTGGTGCATTTGCAGTTTGCTTTCGAAGCGCTCAAAAAGGGTGAAGGCATCCGCAGTACCGCCGGCAAAGCCCGCTAGTACTTGGTTGTTGTATAGGCGGCGAACTTTGCGCGCATTACCTTTCATTACGGTATTGCCTAGAGATACTTGGCCATCACCCGCGATGACGACTTTATTATTTCGACGTACAGATACAATGGTAGTCACAGTCGACCTCTTGATTATTTCTCTTTGGATTTAATTCAGTATATGGGGGAGGGGAAATAGGGATTCAAGGGGGGCAAAAAGAAAGGTTCATCGCGGATAAGCGGGAACTCAAAACAAAAACGGTAGTAAGTGATAGAGTTTTATCGCCAAACAAAACCTACACAAACTACCGTTTTCATGTCGAATCATACTTTCCTATCTTCATTCTGGGAAGGCTTTCATATCGTAAAGTCTCATCAGACTGCATCATTGATTAAGCTCACTCTCGAACCGAACTCTATCGCTAAGTGCCCGTGTGGACGTAAAGCTCAAGCCGTACATGAGTATCAATGGCGCAACGTGAAAGAAGCCTCACTGCTTGGAGTGCCCGTTGAACTATCCGTCCAAACTCGACGCATTAAGTGCAGTCACTGCGGTATTAAAACGGAACGATTATCTTGGTTAGAGCCTTATGCTCGCATCACCAATCGTCTACGAAGCTACATAGAACAGTTGTTGCCGCTGTTGCCAATTAAGCATATTGCCCAATTGACAGGAGTTCATTGGCACACAATCAAAGAGATAGATAAGCGTCGACTTCAACAAGTAGTACCGCAAGTTAAATGGGGTGAATTAAGGCAACTCGTCATGGACGAGTTCGCAATTTTTAAGGGACATCGTTATGCCACCGTCATTGCTGATGCTAAAAGCCATCAGGTTATCTGGATAGGGCTAGGCCGCAGCCGTAAGGATATTCGACCGTTCTTCGAGCAGTTAGGTGAGCATGGCAAAAACATCGAAGCGGTAGCAATGGATATGAACACGGCTTTTGACCTTGAAGTCCAAGAGCATTGCCCAAATGCACGTATCGTTTACGACTTGTTCCACGTTGTTGCTAAGTTCGGTCGTGAAGTCATGGATAGAGTCAGAGTCGACCAAGCCAATAAGCTAAAACATGATAAAAAGGCAAGGCAATGGGTCAAGCGTTCACGTTGGGTGTTATTGAAAAATAGGGATAATTTAAATACACAACAAGACGGCTACCTGACTGAAATATTGGAGATGAATCAGGACTTGATGACAACCTACCTACTGGGGGCACAATTAAAGGAACTCTGGCGTTGTGGATCTGAACTTCAGGCTAAAAACCTATGGAAGGTATGGTGGGAGCAAGTGAATGAGAGTGGGATCAAGCCGTTAAAAGAGTTCGCTCGAAAGCTCCGTCCATACCTTCATGGGATTACTGCTTCAGCAAGCTATCCGTTGAATACCTGTACCCTCGAAGGAATAAATAACAAGATAAAGTTAATCAAGCGGATGGGGTATGGATATCGAGATACTGATTACTTCTTCTTAAAGATAAAAGCGGCTTTCCCCGGAAAGCCGCGATGAACCAAAAGAAAGGCCCTAGGATCTTAGCTCCTTGGGCCTGAGTTTAAAGATTTTCTTTCCAAATCGCACATGGCTCGATTTTCGCGCGTTGCAGTTTATGACGGTCACGTTCTGCATCACGTTTGAACTTATACGGACCTAGCACCACGCGATACCATGAACTGCCTTCTTTCTTACGAATCTTGCTCGACATCCCTTGGAACGCGATTGCAAGCTTGCGCTCTTCTGCTTGCGCCTGGGTTTTGTAAGCGCCACATTGCATGATGTAGGGAATCTTAGAAACTTCAATTTCTTTGGCCACAACTTCAACTTCACGTTTCGGTAGTGACTCGACATATTCCCATTTTTCTTCTGGTGGTGGCGGCAAATCTTTTTTCGGCTTTGGTTTGCTCACAGTGGTTGTTGGCTGTTTCACGACAGGTGGTTTTGGTTCTGGGTCGCTACTCAAAAGGTAAAGGCCATAGCCAAAACCGCCCACAAGCAAGATAGCGAGCAGGCCACTACGCCAAGGTTTTTTTCTTCTCGGCGGTTGTTTTTTTGTCGACTTTTTTGGGGCACCTCGCCCCCGTCTTACATAATCTCTATTTGCCACGGTTATTTCTGGTCATCAAGGATTCTTGCAAATATGTTAATCCAGAACGAGTTGAGAAAACACCCTATTGATAGAATCTTGATAGCTAAAGCGCGACAACGTCGGAGTGTGTTTCCGTTCGAGCTTATATTTGTGCGGGATAAACAAAAAGCAGATGGGGTAAATAAAAAGCGGCGCCTTAGCACCGCTTTGGGTATGGATACTTAATTTTTAGGTTAAGGGCGCTGTGGTGGCGCTGCACTTCCGCGAATGACGAGATTAGTTTCAAGCAAACGCGAGCCTGAATGCACGTCGTGGCCTTTTAACATCTCGAGCATCATTAGCATTGCTTGTCGACCAATCTCATAGCGAGGCTGAGAGATGGTGGTCAACGGTGGATCGCAGTACTGAGCGAAGTTAATGTCATCAAAGCCCACAACAGAGAGATCTTGCGGTACTCGTAAGCCAAGCTTTTTCGCTTCTTGAATTGCGCCGATGGCCATTGTGTCACAGTGACAGAAAATAGCCGTTGGTGGCTCAGGCAATTCGAGCAGTTTGCGAACGGCTTTTGCTCCGCCATCAAAAGAGAACTCAGTAATGACACTATATTGTGGATCTTTATTGATGCCGGCACGGCGCAGGGCTTGTTGGTAGCCTTGCTGGCGGAACTGACACAATATTGCCGTATCTGGCCCCGAGATTTGCGCGATGCGTTTATGACCTAGTTGGGTTAGGTAATTCACCGCTTCAAATGCTGAGGTCAGGTTGTCAATATGTACTGTCGGAAGTTCTAACTCTGGCGCAAATTCACACGCCATTACCATCGGAGGTAAGTTCTTTTGTTCTGGCTTACTGACATCGAACGGTAGATCTGTGCCAAGCAGTAGCATTCCATCCGCCTGCTTAGTAAATACGAGGTTAACGAAAGAACTTTCGCGTTTCTTCTGTTGTCCGCTATCGCCCAGCAGGACTAGATAGCCATGTTCCATGGCAGCATCTTCAATACCGCGAATAATTTCAGAAAAATAAGGATCACAGATGTCGGGAACGATAGTGACAATGGTTTTTGATTCGTTTCTACGTAAGTTACGCGCTAATGAGTTTGGAGAATAACCCGCTTCAAGTACGGCATCTTCTACTCTTTTTCTCGTTGAAGAAGAGACCTTCTCTGGGTTCATTAATGCTCGAGATACCGTAGCCGTAGACACTCCCGCAAGCTGGGCAACATCCTTCATTGTCGCCATAGTTTTTAACCTCTCGTTTATTTTTTGCCAAGATGACGTTATTCCGGTTTGAAATCATAGTAATCACGCTGAGTTAGAGCAGCGTTTGCTCTTCGCTCAGTTCGTGTTAACAAGTGGAAAAATGGATTCTTCACTGCGACATCAATTTGTGGGAATAGTCATTGTTTTAATCTAAGCCTGTGCGAACAAGTCACTTTAGACTTTTCTAATTTGGATAGTCTATTCATTTCTAAAGTGAAAGTTACGGTCTGTTTAACAAAAATTGCAATCCCGTCGTGATGCTCGTCACATTAAATGGTAATTCATTACATAGTTAAACGTTTGCTAGCTGAGATCTTGTGGCTCTATGTCTAAATTCCAGCGAACTTTCTTGGCATTTGGCAACAACTCAATAGCAGGTTTGGCACTGGTTAATAACTTTTGCATCAATGAACGATGCTGGGTTTGAAGTAACAGCTGCCAGCGGTATTTACCAGCCCGCTTGGCCAAAGGTGAAGGAGTGGGGCCTAACACCATGCAGGAATCATCGAACAGAGGGTGTGATTCTAACGTAAAGCGAACCTGACGCAGGAAGTCTTCAACTACCTCACTTTGGTTTGCTTCTGCTTTAAACAGAGTCAAGAAACTATAAGGCGGAAGCTGAGCCAGTTTGCGTTCTTCCAGAGCTGTCATAGCAAAGTGACGATAGTCTTTTTGAAGTAGGGCTTGCAGCAAGCTGTGCTCAGGATGGTGAGTTTGCAGGATCACTTCGCCAGGTTTACTTGCTCGGCCAGCACGACCTGCGACCTGAATAAACAGCTGAGCTAATCGCTCCGAAGCGCGAAAATCACTACTATACAAAGAGCCATCAACATCCAAAAGAGCTACGAGCGTTACATTTGGAAAGTGGTGCCCCTTAGCCAGCATTTGAGTGCCTATCAGTATTTGGTATTCACCTTTACGAATCGACTCAAGGGCATCTTCCAAACTACCTTTGCGACGTGTGCTGTCTCTGTCGATGCGAATGGCGTTGTATTCTGGAAATAACTGAGCCAATTGTTGTTCGAGTTGTTCCGTTCCTACGCCGACGGTAACCAATTGAGTTGAACCACACCCCTGACACTGATGAATGACAGGTTGTTGTGAGCCGCAGTGATGGCAGCGTATTTCGTTGCTGTAATGGTGGAACGTATAGTACGCATCACAGCGTTTACATTCTGCAATCCAACCACATTCATGGCACATCAAAGCGGGCGAGAAACCTCGGCGGTTAAGAAACAACATAACCTGATTGCCCACTTTTAAGTGTTTGCGCATTTCTGCAATCAGTTGGGCGGATAAGCCGCTTTCTAAATACTGACCTTTTACATCTAACACTTTATTGGTGGTTGGCACGGCAGAGCCAGCTCGTTGGGTGAGTGTTAAATGGTGATATTTACCAGACAGTGCATTATGTAGGGTTTCTAACGCTGGCGTCGCTGAGCCAAGGACAATCGGTACTTGCTCTTTATGGGCACGCATGACGGCAACATCACGGGCATGGTAACGCAAGCTGTCTTGTTGCTTATACGATGCGTCATGCTCTTCATCAACGATAATAATCCCCAAATCAGCAAAAGGTGTCAGTAGGGCTGAGCGCGTACCAATGATGATCCCCGCGGCTTTATCGCGAGCCGATAACCAGGCGTTCAAACGCTCTGTTTCATTCAAACCGGAATGAATCACATCTACCGGGACATTAAATCGATGTTTAAAGCGGTTGATGGTTTGGGGCGTTAGACCGATCTCAGGTACTAAAACTAATGCTTGTTTCCCTTGCTCTAGAACGGGCTTGATAAGGTTTAAGTAAACTTCGGTTTTACCAGAGCCAGTTACCCCTTCTAATAAATAGCAAGCAAAGCCCGTTTGGCTATTTACGCTGGCAATCGCGAGTGCTTGTTCATGGTTAAGCTTTGGTTTCTCAACCGTACACTCTACATTTTGACTCCATTTCGTAATGGTCGGCTTTTTCTCGATGCGCTCGACCCAACCTTTTTCTTCGAGGTTTTTTAAGATGGTTGAGTTTACTTCTTGATCCAAGAGCTCTTGATGCGAGGTTGGGCCGTTGACCATCATTTGGAGTGCACGCTGTTGTTTTATCGCACGTCCAAGCCCTTGCATGAGCTTATTTCTTCCTGCTTCTGTCAGTTGCCATTCTTGTAGCGTTGCAAAGTCAGCCGGTTTGCCTTTCCTCAGCGCGGCAGGCATTGCATTGTGTAGAGTGTCACCTAGAGGGTACTGATAGAACTGGCTGCTCCAATTTAGCAGAGAATAAAGCGTCTCTGGCCATATCGGTTGGGAGTCTAATACCGCTTTGATTGGCTTAAGCTGCTCTTTAGGAAAGTCGGAGTGGTTCACCATTGCGGTGACGATGCCGACTAAGGTTTGGCGTCCAAAAGGTACGGAAACGCGTCCACCAATGATCGGAAACAGGTGCCCCGGAATGGCGTAATCAAATTGTTTGTCGAGCGGAACGGGTAATGCCACTCTAGCAATGGTTGGACGCATAAATTCTTAGCTATTAAAAAAGAGGGAAAGGAAATGAGAGTCTATTAAAATCGGTATGGAAATTCGAGTAAAGCAATGCGATTCAGCGTGAATCGTGCCTCTATGATTAGTCTGGCTAAAAAAGTGGCGAAAAAGTTGCCAAATGTGTTGATCCGAGCAATGTGATTCTTTACTATATCGCGCCTTGAGATATGGCTTCGGCAATTAGTTGATGCGGTATCCCATTTTATTATTAATTGCGTGTGGTGTGCGGCTTAGATTCGTATAGCGACACGGCCTACTATTGAGGTTATCCCATGAAAGCTGGTATCCACCCAGAATACAAAGCAGTAAAAGCGACTTGTTCTTGCGGCAACTCTTTTGAGTTCAACTCTACTCTAGGTAAAGAGTCTATCCACCTAGACGTATGTGACAAGTGTCACCCATTCTACACTGGTAAGCAACGTATCGTTGATACAGGCGGCCGTGTTGATCGCTTCAACAAGCGTTTCGGTGCACTATCAAGCGGTAAGAAATAATAGCAGCCGCTATTACGATTACAGTTTAGAAAAGGACGCTTCGGCGTCCTTTTTGTTTTAATGGCTACCAAGCGAAGATGAATGTATGGGGTTTGGAATATTCCCGATTATTTTTCACTCAGCGCTTGCAACCTAAAGTGTGATCTGTATAATGCAGCGCACTGGTTAAGCCAGTTGTGAACCAATGAGCAGTGAGGAGCGAGCAAATCTAAGGATTTGTGAGGTAATGTATACTCAGCTTATGTTCGCGGTTAATACAATTAGCTATCTTTTCTTCGGAAAAACTATCCTCAAAGGTGACTTTGGCATATAGGGATAGTTAATCGAAAATTAACTGACAATGCGTCCTAATCTTGGATGCTACGGTTTCACATAAATCAATCGGCATTCTCTCGTCTTGACGAGTTTGAGTGGCGATATTGTTTGTGTAATTTATTAAATTTGGAGCTCTGTCTCATGCAGAACCAACGTATCCGTATCCGCCTAAAAGCTTTCGATTACAAACTAATCGATGCTTCTACAGCGGAAATCGTTGAAACAGCTAAGCGCACTGGCGCACAGGTTCGTGGTCCAATCCCACTGCCAACTCGTAAAGAGCGTTTCACAGTTCTTATCTCTCCACACGTTAACAAGAAAGCACGTGACCAGTACGAAATCCGTACTCACAAGCGTCTAATCGACATCGTTGAGCCAACAGACAAGACTGTTGATGCTCTAATGCGTCTAGACCTTGCTGCGGGCGTTGACGTTCAAATTAGCCTAGGTTAAGGGAGATTAGAAGTATGATTGGTCTAATCGGTCGTAAAGTGGGCATGACCCGCGTATTTACTGAAGAAGGCGTTTCTATCCCAGTAACTGTTGTTGAGGTTGAAGCTAACCGTGTTTCTCAAGTGAAAACTCTTGAAACTGACGGCTACGCAGCAATCCAGGTTACAGCTGGTTCTAAGAAAGCTAACCGCGTAAACAAAGCTGAAGCAGGTCACTTTGCTAAAGCTGGCGTTGAAGCTGGTCGCGGTCTTTGGGAATTCCGTTTAGAAAACGGCGAAGAGTTCGAAGTTGGTTCAGAACTAACTGTTGAACTATTCAACGAAACTAAGAAAGTAGACGTTACTGGTACATCTAAGGGTAAAGGTTTCCAAGGCGCTGTTAAGCGTTGGAACTTCCGTACTCAAGATATGACTCACGGTAACTCATTGTCTCACCGTGCTCCTGGTTCTATCGGTCAATGTCAGACTCCAGGTCGCGTATTTAAAGGCAAGAAAATGGCAGGTCACATGGGTGCTGAGCGTGTAACGACTCAAAACCTAGAGATCGTACGTGTTGACGCTGAGCGCAACCTGCTTCTTATTAAAGGTGCAGTCCCAGGCGCAACTGGCGGCAACGTGATCGTTAAACCAGCTGTTAAAGCATAACGTCTCAGGAGTAAGTAATGGAACTAATGGTTAAAGGTGCCGATGCACTAACTGTTTCCGAAACTACTTTCGGACGTGAGTTTAACGAAGCTCTTGTACACCAAGTAGTTGTTGCGTACGCAGCAGGTGCTCGTCAAGGTACTCGTGCTCAAAAAACACGTTCAGAAGTTTCTGGCGGTGGCGCTAAGCCATGGCGTCAAAAAGGTACTGGCCGTGCGCGTGCTGGTACAATCCGTAGCCCAATCTGGCGTACAGGTGGTGTTACTTTTGCTGCGAAACCACAAGATCACAGCCAAAAAGTAAACAAAAAAATGTACCGTGGTGCTATGAAGAGCATTCTTTCTGAGCTTGTTCGTCAAGAGCGTCTAATCGTTGTTGATAACTTCTCAGTTGAAGCACCAAAGACTAAAGAGCTAGTTGCTAAGCTTAAAGAGCTTGAGCTAACTGACGCTCTAATCGTGACTAGCGAAGTAGATGAGAATCTATTCCTAGCTGCTCGTAACCTATACAAAGTTGACGCACGTGATGTTGCTGGTATCGATCCAGTATCTCTAATCGCGTTTGACAAAGTTGTAATGACTGCAGAAGCAGTTAAGCAAGTAGAGGAAATGCTAGCATGATCACTGAAGAGCGTATCCTAAAAGTTCTACGTGCACCGCACATCTCTGAAAAAGCAACTATGGCAGCTGAGAAAGCGAACACTATCGTTTTCAAAGTAGCGAAAGATGCGACTAAAAAAGAGATCAAAGCAGCTGTAGAAAAGCTATTTGAAGTTGAAGTTAAGTCTGTAAATACTCTTATCACTAAGGGTAAGACCAAACGTCAAGGTCTACGCCAAGGTCGCCGCAGCGACGTTAAGAAAGCGTACGTTACTTTGAAAGAAGGTCAAGATCTTGACTTCGTTGGCGGCGCGGAATAACAGGAGTAGTTAAAAATGGCTATTGTTAAATGTAAGCCGACTTCCCCTGGTCGTCGTCACGTTGTTAAAGTTGTTAACGCTGACCTACACAAGGGCAAGCCATACGCACCTCTTCTAGAGAAAAACTCTAAGAACGGTGGTCGTAACAACAAGGGTCGTATCACAGTACGTCACATCGGCGGTGGTCACAAGCACCACTACCGTGTAGTTGACTTCAAACGTACTAAAGATGGTATTCCAGCGACAGTTGAGCGTCTTGAATACGATCCAAACCGTAGCGCAAACATTGCTCTAGTTCTTTACAAAGACGGTGAGCGTCGCTACATCCTAGCACCTAAAGGTGTTGTAGCTGGTGATGTTATTCAGTCTGGTGTTGATGCACCAATCAAAGCTGGTAACACTCTACCAATGCGTAATATCCCAGTAGGTTCAACAGTACATAACGTTGAACTTAAGCCTGGTAAAGGTGGTCAGCTAGCTCGTTCGGCTGGTGCTTACGCTCAAATCGTTGCTCGCGACGGTGCGTACGTAACTATCCGTCTACGTTCTGGCGAGATGCGCAAAGTTCTTTCTGAAGGCCGTGCAACAATCGGTGAAGTTGGTAACTCTGAGCACATGCTACGTGAACTTGGTAAAGCAGGTGCATCACGTCATCGCGGTATCCGTCCAACGGTTCGTGGTGTTGTAATGAACCCGATTGACCACCCACATGGTGGTGGTGAAGGCCGTACTTCTGGTGGTCGTCACCCAGTATCTCCTTGGGGTATGCCTACTAAAGGCTTCAAGACTCGTAAGAACAAACGCACTGACAAGTACATCGTACGTCGTCGTAACAAGTAATCTATATAAAGAGGAATCGCCATGCCACGTTCTCTCAAGAAAGGTCCTTTTATTGACCTACACTTGCTGAAGAAGGTAGAGAAAGCGGTGGAAAGCGGAGACAAAAAGCCTATTAAGACTTGGTCCCGTCGTTCAATGATCATCCCTACGATGATCGGTTTGACCATCGCTGTCCATAATGGTCGTCAGCACGTACCAGTATTTGTAACTGATGAAATGATCGGTCACAAACTGGGTGAATTCGCACCAACACGCACTTACCGCGGTCACGCTGCGGATAAGAAAGCTAAGAAGCGCTAAGGAGTAGATAATGGAAGCAATTGCTAAACATAACTTTGCTCGCATTTCGCCTCAGAAAGCTCGCTTAGTTGCGGATCTAATCCGTGGTAAATCTGTTGACCAAGCTCTAGAAATCCTAACGTTCAGCAACAAAAAAGCTGCTGCACTAGTTAAGAAAGTTCTAGAGTCTGCTATCGCTAACGCGGAGCACAACGAAGGTGCAGATATTGACGATCTGAATGTCGCAAAAATCTTTGTAGATGAAGGCCCAACCATGAAGCGTATTATGCCTCGTGCTAAAGGTCGTGCGGATCGTATCTTGAAGCGTTCAAGCCACATCACTGTTGTTGTAGCAGATCGCTAGAGACTAGGAGAGTAAGCAATGGGTCAAAAAGTACATCCAAATGGTATTCGTCTAGGCATCGTTAAGCCTTGGAATGCTACATGGTTTGCTAACACCAAAGATTTCGCTGACAACCTAGACGGCGACTTCAAGGTACGTCAGTTCCTTACAAGTGAACTGAAAAAAGCGTCTCTATCACGTATCGTTATCGAGCGTCCTGCTAAGAGCATCCGTGTGACTATTCACACTGCTCGTCCAGGCGTTGTTATCGGTAAGAAAGGTGAAGACGTTGAGAAGCTACGCGCAGCTGTAGCTAAAATTGCAGGTGTACCAGCGCAAATTAACATCGCTGAAGTACGTAAGCCTGAACTAGATGCGCAACTTGTTGGTGACAGCATCGCGTCTCAGCTAGAGCGTCGTGTTATGTTCCGCCGTGCTATGAAGCGCGCAGTACAAAACGCAATGCGCCTAGGCGCTAAAGGTATCAAAGTGGAAGTAAGCGGTCGTCTAGGCGGCGCTGAAATCGCACGTTCAGAGTGGTACCGTGAAGGCCGTGTGCCTCTACACACTCTACGTGCTGACATTGATTACGCAACTTCTTCGGCTCACACTCAATACGGTGTGATCGGCATTAAAACTTGGATCTTCAAAGGTGAAATCCTAGGTGGTATGCCAGCAGCTAACGCTGTAGAGCCTAAAGGCGACAAGCCTAAGAAGCAGCGTAAAGGCCGTAAGTAAGGAGTCGACAGATGCTACAACCTAAACGTACTAAGTTCCGTAAGGTTCAGACTGGTCGTAACCGTGGTCTAGCTAAAGGTACTGATGTAAGCTTCGGCGAATTCGGTCTTAAAGCTGTTGGCCGTGGTCGTCTAACTGCTCGTCAAATCGAAGCGGCACGTCGTGCAATGACACGTCACGTTAAGCGTCAAGGTAAAATCTGGATCCGTGTGTTCCCAGACAAACCAATCACAGAAAAACCACTTGAAGTTCGTCAAGGTAAGGGTAAAGGTAACGTTGAGTACTGGGTAGCCCAAATCCAACCTGGTAAGGTTATGTACGAAATGGGTGGTGTACCTGAAGAATTGGCACGTGAAGCGTTCCGTCTTGCGGCACGTAAACTGCCTTTCAAAACTACATTTGTAACTAAGCAGGTGATGTGATGAAAGCACAAGATCTACGCGAGAAAAGCGTTGAAGAGCTTAACGCTGAGCTAATGAATTTGCTACGCGAACAGTTCAACTTGCGCATGCAAGCTGCGACTGGTCAACTACAGCAAACTCATACTCTGAAAGCTGTACGCCGTGATATCGCACGTGTGAAAACTGTTTTGACTGAGAAGGCAGGCGCATAATGAGCGAAGTAAAACGTACTCAACAAGGTCGTGTAATTAGCGACAAGATGGACAAGTCTATCACTGTTGCTATCGAACGTTTCGTAAAACACCCAATCTACGGTAAATACGTAAAACGTACGACTAAAGTACACGCACATGACGAGAACAACGAGTGTGGCCTAGGCGACACAGTTGAAATCGCAGAGTGTCGTCCACTGTCTAAGACTAAGTCTTGGACTTTGGTAAAAGTTCTAGAAAAGGCGAAGATTTAATCTCGTTAATTCTATGAAACTAAAGCGGCTCCAAAATATTTTTGGAGCCGTTTATTTTTTGACTACCCAATCACAAAAAAGGGTGGTACAATTCGCGTCCCTTTTAAAGAGGCAGCCCGACCCGTGATGGGTCTAGTTATTAATATTTAGCGGAGCACTAACATGATCCAAATGCAAAGTATGCTGGACGCAGCTGATAACTCAGGCGCACGCAGCGTAATGTGTATTAAGGTTCTGGGTGGCTCTCACCGCCGTTATGCACATATCGGTGACGTCATCAAAGTTACTGTGAAGGAAGCAATCCCTCGCGGTAAAGTTAAAAAAGGTGATGTTCTGAAGGCGGTGGTAGTGCGCACCCGTAAAGGCGTACGTCGTCCTGACGGTTCTGTCATTCGCTTCGACCGAAATGCTTGCGTATTGCTAAACGACAATACTGAGCAACCAATCGGTACACGTATCTTTGGTCCTGTGACACGCGAACTTCGTGGCGATAAGTTCATGAAGATCGTTTCACTGGCTCCAGAAGTTCTGTAAGGAGCACGTAGAAATGGCAGCTAAAATCCGTCGTAATGACGAAGTAATCGTTCTTGCTGGTAAAGACAAAGGCAAGAAAGGTAAAGTAACTAAGGTTCTAGCAACTGGTAAAGTTATCGTTGAAGGTATCAACCTAGTTAAGAAACATCAGAAACCTGTTCCAGCTATGGGTATCCAAGGCGGTATCGTAGAGCAAGAAGCAGCTATCGACGTTTCTAACGTGGCTATCTTTAACGCAGCTACTGGTAAAGCTGACCGTATCGGTTTCCGTTTTGAAGACGGCAAAAAAGTTCGTTTCTTCAAGTCTAACGGCGAAACCGTTTCTAACTAATAGAAGTAATTTGGAGTTCTACTATGGCGAAACTGCATGATTACTACAAGTCGTCTGTAGTCGCTGAACTGACCAAACAGTTCGGTTACACAAGCGTCATGCAAGTCCCTAGAATCGAGAAAATCACCCTAAACATGGGTGTTGGTGAAGCAATCAACGATAAGAAACTGCTAGAAAATGCAGCGTCTGATATGGCAACGATCTCTGGTCAAAAGCCACTTATCACAAAAGCGCGCAAATCTGTTGCAGGTTTCAAAATCCGTGAAGGCTACCCTATCGGTTGTAAAGTAACCTTGCGTGGCGAACGTATGTGGGATTTTCTTGAGCGTTTAATTAACATCGCTCTTCCACGTGTACGTGACTTCCGTGGTGTTAGCGCTAAGTCTTTTGACGGTCGCGGTAACTACAGCATGGGCGTTCGCGAGCAAATCATCTTCCCGGAAATCGACTTTGATAAAGTTGATCGAGTACGCGGTCTAGACATCACTATTACGACGTCTGCTGGTACTGATGAGGAAGGCCGTGCTCTGCTGGCTGCCTTTAACTTCCCATTCCGTAAGTAAGGTGAAGGGTTACTGTTATGGCTAAAAATTCAATGAAAGCACGTGAAGCAAAACGTGCGAAGCTAGTAGCTAAGTTCGCTGAAAAGCGTGCAGCGCTAAAAGCTATCATCAGCGATGTAAACGCATCTGAAGAAGATCGTTGGAACGCGGTTCTTACACTGCAATCTCTTCCACGTGATTCAAGTGCATCACGTCAGCGCAACCGTTGCAACCAAACTGGTCGTCCACACGGTTACCTACGTAAGTTCGGTCTAAGCCGTATTAAGGTTCGTGAAGCTTGCATGAAAGGCGAGATTCCGGGTCTTCGTAAGGCTAGCTGGTAATTGCCACTTAATCATTTGGAGTAAATCATATGAGCATGCAAGATCCGATTTCGGATATGCTGACCCGCGTTCGTAACGGTCAGGCAGCAAACAAAGTTGCTGTAAAAATGCCTTCTTCAAAGCTTAAAGTTGCAATTGCTGCACTACTAAAAGCTGAAGGTTACATCGTTGACTTCGCTGTTGAAGGCGAAGCAAAACCTGAGCTAGAAGTTACACTTAAGTACTTCCAAGCTAAACCAGTAATCGAGCAACTTAAACGTGTTTCTCGTCCAGGTCTACGTGTTTACAAGAAGAAAGATGAACTTCCTTCTGTAATGGGTGGTCTTGGTATTGCTATCGTTTCTACTTCCAAGGGTCTTATGTCAGACCGCGCTGCACGTAAAGCAGGTCTTGGTGGTGAAATCATCGCTTACGTAGCTTAATAAGGAGTAGACTATGTCTCGTGTTGCAAAAGCACCTGTCGCTATTCCAGCTGGCGTAGAGGTGAAACTAAACGGCCAAGAAATCACTGTAAAAGGTGCGAAAGGCGAACTAACTCGCGTTCTTAACAACGCAGTTGTAATCGCTCAGGAAGAAAATAACCTGACTTTCGGTCCTAAAGAAGGTGTTGCTAACGCATGGGCTCAAGCAGGTACTGCTCGCGCTCTAGTTAACAACATGGTTGTTGGTGTTACTGAAGGCTTTACTAAGAAGCTAACTCTTAAAGGTGTAGGTTACCGTGCTGCTATCAAAGGCAACGCTGTAGGTCTAACACTAGGCTTCTCACACCCAGTTGAGCACGAGTTGCCAGCGGGTATTAAAGCTGAATGTCCAAGCCAAACTGAAATCGTGATCACTGGTGCTGACAAGCAACTAGTTGGTCAAGTTGCGGCTGACATTCGTTCTTACCGTGAGCCTGAGCCATACAAAGGCAAAGGTGTTCGTTACGCAGATGAAAATGTGCGTACTAAAGAAGCTAAGAAGAAGTAAGGTAACACTATGGATAAGAAAGCATCTCGCATCCGTCGTGCTACACGTGCACGTCGTAAGATTGCAGAACTGGGTGCGACTCGCCTAGTTGTACACCGTACTCCTCGTCACGTGTACGCACAGGTTATCGCGGCTAACGGCTCTGAGGTTATCGCAGCAGCTTCTACTGTAGAAAAAGCGATCCGTGAGCAAGTGAAATACACTGGTAACGTTGATGCAGCTAAAGCAGTGGGTAAAGCTATTGCTGAGCGCGCTCTAGAGAAGGGCGTAACTGCAGTTGCATTTGATCGTTCTGGTTTCCAATACCACGGTCGAGTAGCGGCGCTAGCAGAATCTGCTCGCGAAGCTGGTCTGAAATTCTAAGGTAGGGTTGGAAGATGGCTAAAGAACAACAAGTTCAAGCGAATGATTTGCAAGAAAAGCTAATCGCAGTTAACCGTGTTTCTAAAACGGTTAAAGGTGGTCGAATCATGAGCTTCACTGCACTAACAGTAGTTGGTGACGGTAACGGTCGTGTAGGTTTCGGTTACGGCAAAGCTCGTGAAGTACCTGCAGCGATTCAAAAAGCAATGGAAAAAGCGCGTCGTAATATGACTACGATCGCTCTAAACGAAGGCACTCTTCACCACCCAGTGAAAGGTCGCCATTCGGGCTCTAAAGTTTACATGCAGCCTGCTGCAGAAGGTACTGGTGTTATCGCAGGTGGTGCGATGCGTGCAGTACTAGAAGTTGCTGGTGTACACAACGTACTATCTAAAGCGTACGGTTCTACGAACCCTATCAACATCGTTCGTGCAACGATCGATGCACTAGGTAGCATGAAGTCACCAGAAATGGTTGCTGCTAAACGTGGTCTAACTGTTGAATCTATTTCGGAGTAAGAACACCATGGCAACTATTAAAGTAACTCAAACTAAAAGCTCAATTGGTCGTCTGCCAAAGCACAAAGCTACTTTGCGCGGTCTAGGTCTTCGTAAAATCAACCACACAGTAGAACTTGAAGATACTCCGTGTATTCGCGGTATGATCAACAAGGTTTACTACATGGTTAAAGTTGAGGAGTAATCAGAATGCGTTTGAATACTCTAGCACCGGCTGCTGGCGCGAAAACTTCTGCGAAGCGAGTAGGTCGTGGTATCGGTTCAGGCCTAGGTAAAACTGGTGGCCGTGGTCACAAAGGTCAAAAATCACGTTCTGGCGGCAGTGTTCGTCCAGGTTTCGAAGGCGGTCAGATGCCTCTGAAACAACGTCTACCAAAATTCGGTTTCACTTCTCGTAAGAGCCTAGTGTCTGCTGAAGTTCGTCTAGCTGAGCTAGCGAAAGTTTCTGGTGACGTAGTTGATCTAAACAGTCTTAAAGCTGCTAACATCATCACTAAGAACATCGAATTTGTAAAAGTTGTTCTTTCTGGTGAAATCAACAAAGCAGTGACTGTTAAAGGTCTACGTGTGACTAAAGGCGCTAAAGCTGCAATCGAAGCTGCAGGCGGTAAAATCGAGGAATAATCTCGAGGAACGAGGTACAGATGGCTAAGAAACCAGGACAAGATTTTCGTAGTGCTCAGAGCGGCTTAAGTGAACTAAAGTCGCGCTTGTTATTCGTAATTGGTGCACTTTTAGTATTCCGAGCCGGCTCTTTTGTGCCGATTCCTGGTATTGACGCTGCTGTACTTGCCGATTTGTTCGAACAGCAAAAAGGTACCATCGTTGAAATGTTTAACATGTTCTCCGGTGGTGCTCTTGAGCGTGCATCTATATTAGCATTGGGCATCATGCCGTATATTTCGGCATCTATTGTTGTCCAATTGCTAACTGTAGTTCATCCAGCGTTAGCTGAACTCAAAAAAGAGGGTGAAGCAGGCCGTCGTAAGATAAGCCAATACACACGCTACGGCACGCTTGTACTTGCAACCTTCCAAGCTATAGGTATTGCAACTGGCCTACCAAACATGGTCGACAATCTGGTTGTTATCAACCAAACCATGTTTACGCTAATTGCTACCGTAAGTTTAGTAACCGGTACCATGTTCTTGATGTGGTTAGGTGAACAAATTACAGAGCGCGGAATTGGTAATGGTATTTCGATACTAATTTTTGCAGGTATTGTTGCTGGATTGCCTTCTGCAATCGGTCAAACAATCGAGCAAGCGCGTCAAGGTGAATTGCATGTACTTCTTCTGTTGCTAATCGCGGTATTAGCTTTTGCAGTAATTTACTTCGTTGTTTTCATGGAACGTGGTCAACGCCGAATCGTCGTTAACTATGCGAAACGTCAACAAGGTCGTAAAGTATTTGCTGCGCAAAGCTCGCACTTGCCTCTTAAAATTAACATGGCAGGTGTAATTCCCGCGATCTTTGCATCAAGTATTATCTTGTTCCCAGGAACATTGGCTCAGTGGTTTGGTCAAAACGGTGAGAGCAGCGCGTTTGGTTGGTTAACTGACGTGTCTTTGGCTCTTAGCCCAGGTCAACCGTTGTATGTAATGCTTTATGCAGCAGCAATTATCTTCTTCTGTTTCTTCTACACTGCGTTGGTTTTCAACCCACGTGAAACAGCAGATAACTTGAAGAAGTCTGGTGCATTCGTACCCGGTATCCGCCCAGGTGAGCAGACAGCGAAATACATTGATAAAGTAATGACACGTCTAACCCTTGCTGGTGCACTGTACATTACCTTTATCTGTCTGATTCCCGAGTTCATGATGGTCGCGTGGAACGTACGTTTCTACTTCGGCGGTACATCGCTACTAATCGTAGTTGTTGTAATTATGGACTTTATGGCACAGGTACAGACTCATCTGATGTCTCAACAGTATGATTCTGTGTTGAAGAAAGCGAATCTGAAAGGCTACGGCCGTTAATCCGGCAGTAGACTCAGTTTCATTTACGGAGTTTAGCAATGAAAGTTCGTGCTTCCGTTAAAAAAATCTGCCGTAACTGTAAAGTAATCAAGCGTAACGGTGTCGTTCGCGTGATTTGCAGTGAGCCAAAGCACAAACAGCGCCAAGGCTAATTAGCAGAAATTTTTACTTGAAAATGAAGGTTGGGTCGAGTATATTCCTCGGCCTACCTTTTGCGTGCAAAAGAAGTAGTATTCCGCAGCGTATCCATAACGGGCTTTGCTGCGGCTAATTCTTTTATAGAAACACTTAGGAGTGAATAATGGCCCGTATAGCAGGCATTAACATTCCTGATCAGAAACATGCAGTAATCGCTCTAACAGCGATCTACGGCATCGGTAAAACTCGCTCTCAAGCTATCCTAGCTGAAGTGGGTATTGCTGAAAATGTTAAGATCAGTGAACTAACTGAAGAGCAGATCGATCAACTGCGTGATGGTGTAGCTAAGTACACTGTAGAAGGTGATCTACGTCGTGAAGTATCTATGAACATCAAGCGTCTTATGGACCTTGGCTGTTACCGTGGTCTTCGTCATCGTCGCAGTCTACCACTACGTGGACAGCGTACTAAAACCAACGCTCGCACCCGTAAGGGTCCGCGTAAGCCGATCAAGAAATAATCGGGAAGGTAGAGTACAATGGCTAAACAACCAACTCGCGCTCGTAAGCGCGTACGCAAGCAAGTTGCAGATGGCGTTGCGCACATCCATGCTTCTTTCAATAACACAATCGTAACCATTACTGACCGTCAAGGTAACGCTCTTGCATGGGCTACTGCAGGTGGTTCTGGTTTCCGTGGTTCTCGTAAGTCTACTCCGTTCGCTGCACAGGTTGCTGCTGAGCGTTGTGCTGAAATGGCTAAAGAATACGGCCTAAAGAACTTGGAAGTTATGGTTAAGGGTCCTGGTCCAGGTCGCGAATCTACTGTTCGTGCACTAAACGCCGCTGGTTTCCGCATCACAAACATCGTTGATGCTACACCAATCCCTCATAACGGTTGTCGTCCACCTAAGAAACGTCGCGTATAACGTTTCTAGGACAATTGGAGAAGAATCATGGCAAGATATTTGGGTCCTAAGCTGAAGCTTAGCCGTCGTGAAGGCACTGACTTATTCCTTAAGTCTGGTGTTCGCGCGATCGATACCAAGTGTAAAATTGATAACGCACCAGGTGTACACGGCGCTCGTCGCGGTCGTCTATCTGAGTATGGCGTTCAGCTTCGTGAGAAGCAAAAAGTACGTCGTATGTACGGCGTTTTAGAAAAACAATTCCGTAACTACTACAAAGAAGCTGCTCGCCTAAAAGGCAACACTGGTGAAAACCTACTTCAGCTTCTTGAAGGTCGTCTTGATAACGTAGTTTACCGCATGGGCTTTGGCGCAACTCGCGCAGAAGCACGTCAGCTAGTTAGCCACAAAGCTATCCTAGTAAACGGTAAAGTTGTAAACGTTCCTTCTTTCAAAGTAGCGGCTAATGACGTTGTTTCTATTCGCGAGAAAGCTAAACAGCAAGCTCGTATCAAAGCAGCTCTAGAAGTTGCTGAACAACGTGAAAAACCAACTTGGATTGAAGTAGATGGTGGCAAGATGGAAGGTACATTCAAGCGTATGCCTGAGCGTTCTGATCTATCAGCTGACATCAACGAACAATTGATCGTCGAGCTTTACTCTAAGTAAGGTTTAAACTAAAGAGAGGACACAATGCAGGGTTCTGTAACAGAATTTCTTAAGCCACGTCTAGTTGACATTGAACAAATCAGCTCGACTCACGCAAAAGTAACTCTTGAGCCATTAGAGCGTGGCTTTGGTCATACTCTGGGTAATGCACTTCGCCGCATCCTTCTATCTTCTATGCCAGGTTGTGCTGTAACAGAAGTAGAAATCGAAGGCGTACTTCATGAGTACAGCACGAAAGAAGGCGTTCAAGAAGATATTCTTGAAGTTCTTCTAAACCTTAAAGGTTTGGCTGTGCGCGTTGCCGAAGGCAAAGATGAAGTGTTCATTACTTTGAACAAATCAGGCTCGGGCCCTGTGGTTGCAGGTGACATCACCCATGATGGTGATGTAGAGATCGCTAACCCTGAACACGTAATTTGTCACCTAACGGATGACAACGCTGAGATCGCAATGCGTATCAAAGTTGAACGTGGTCGTGGTTATGTTCCAGCTTCTGCGCGTATCCATAACGAAGAAGACGAGCGTCCTATCGGTCGCCTACTAGTAGATGCTACTTACAGCCCAGTAGACAAAATTGCCTACGCTGTAGAAGCAGCTCGTGTAGAACAGCGTACTGATCTAGACAAGCTTGTTATCGATATGGAAACAAACGGTACTCTAGAACCTGAGGAAGCAATCCGTCGTGCAGCTACAATCCTAGCTGAACAATTGGATGCATTCGTAGATCTTCGTGATGTACGAGTTCCTGAGGAGAAGGAAGAGAAGCCAGAATTCGATCCGATCCTACTGCGTCCTGTAGACGATCTTGAACTAACAGTTCGCTCTGCTAACTGTCTGAAAGCAGAAGCGATTCACTACATCGGTGATCTAGTACAACGTACTGAGGTTGAGCTACTTAAAACGCCTAACCTTGGTAAAAAATCTCTTACTGAGATTAAAGACGTACTTGCGTCACGTGGTCTGTCTCTGGGCATGCGCCTAGAAAACTGGCCACCTGCATCAATCGCTGAAGATTAATCGATACTAGTTAGAAGGATTAGGTCATGCGCCATCGTAAGAGTGGTCGTCAACTCAACCGCAACAGCTCACATCGCAAAGCGATGTTCAGCAACATGGCTAGCTCTCTAGTACGTCATGAAGTTATCAAGACTACTTTGCCAAAAGCAAAAGAGCTACGTCGCGTAGTTGAGCCTTTGATTACACTAGCTAAGACTGACAGTGTTGCTAACCGTCGTCTAGCATTTGCACGTACTCGTGACAACGAAGTAGTTGCAAAACTATTTAACGAACTAGGTCCACGTTTTGCTGCTCGTCAGGGCGGTTACACTCGTATCCTAAAAGCTGGCTTCCGTGCTGGTGATAAAGCTCCAATGGCTTACATTGAGCTTGTAGATCGCCCAGCTGCTGAAGAAGCTGCTGAGTAATCAGTTCGTAAGAACGAGAAAGCCGAGCATTAGCTCGGCTTTTTTGTATCTGTAATTCAGTAAACCTTTATATCCAGCCTACATTTATTTCAACCCATGCAGACTGGCAATTTAAAAAGTGATTATCACTTACGCTTATTTACTAGTATTCCACAACCCGCCCAACGAACTTAGAAGCCCTTCGCTAGCGCCTTGCTTGTTCAAGTAATCCAAGATTACTGGAGCAAACTGACTGATCATAGATGGGTCTAAACCTAACGTATCGAATGCACTTTTTACTGCACTGATATTCTCAATATTTCCTAGTAAGCTTTGTGCTCCTTGCAAGTTTGAAAGTCCAGGAATCAAAGACTGTAATTCACTACTATTTTCTTGCGAAAGCTGGCTTTGAGCCAAAGCGAGTAGTGCACCACTGCCTCCGGCTGCTTGCTCAGTGGATACTGGTAATTGGCTAGTTAGCATGTCTGTTAATGGAGACGACTCGGTGTTCAAGCTGCTGCCGACCATGTCCATCAGGCCACTTTCTTTACTTTTTTGAGTGACTGAATCTAAGAATGCGTGCGCACTACCAATGTTGATTGATAGGAGTGCTAGAGTTAGGAGTGTTTTACGCATAGTACCTCCAAAGGTTGAGCGTTTTTTAAAAGTGATTTTATTTTTAAAGGCTATCAGAGTGAAAGGTTCAGAGGTGAGAAAGTCTATTCAGTTTAGACAAAAAAACGGCGCTAGTGCGCCGTTTTATTTAATCATAATTGAAAATGGTTTCAATTAGATAATATCTAATAGTTCTACTTCGAAAACTAAAGCTGCAAATGGAGGGATAGCCGCACCAGCGCCACGCTCACCGTACGCAAGATCTTGTGGTACGTATAGCTTCCACTTAGAGCCAACAGGCATTAGTTGTAGTGCCTCTACCCAACCTTTGATTACACCTGTAACAGGGAATTCAGCAGGTTGACCGCGAGATACAGAGCTATCGAATACAGTACCGTCAGTTAGCTCACCGTGGTAGTGAACGCGAACTGAGCTTTCTGCTGTAGGAACTGCACCAGTACCTTCAGAAATGATTTCGTACTGAAGACCAGAGTCTAGAACGTTAACTTCAGGTCGTAGAGCGTTGTCTTTTAGGAACGCTTCGCCTTCTGCTGCCGCAATTTTTGCTGCTTCTTGGCGAGCTGTTTCTGCACGAGTGTGAAGTTCTTGTAGTGCTTTGTTGATTTCATCAATTTCGATTGATGGCATGTCACCAGTTAGTGCTGTTGCAATACCTGCTGCGATAGCATCAACGCTAAGACCTTCAAGACCAGAGCCTGCAAGTTGCTGACCCATTTGCAGACCAATGCCGTAGCTTGCTTTTTGTTCTGCAGTTTCAAATTTAATTTCAGACATGAATGTCGCTCTTATTAGGAGTGATAAAGGTAACAGGATATCAGTTTCGAGCTTAGGTTTAAATGATTGCGACTGAATGCTTAATTGAGGCGGCCAGGTTGTGACTTATCTCTTACTCCAAGTGAAATTTCTGCTAATTTAATCCCAATTCCATTTTAGTTTGGTGAAAAACATATACTCTCCGCGTCGGTATTTTTATACTGACCGTAGAAGTATTAAGGGACTCATTACAATGAATCGTCGCAGAAAGAAAAAGCAGCAAGTCGACTATGTCGAATTGGTTAAACAAAAATTCGCTGCTATCGACTGGAAGCAGCCGTTCAACAAAGAGCAATGGTTGGAGCGTATACAGCCTGTTAAGCAGTTTTGGTTGCGTCTGCCTAAATTTCATCAGCGTGCTTTGATGGTCTTAGTGCCATTGATTCTGGTACTCCTTGTCATTCCTTTGCCAAATAAAACAGATCAACCAGTTGAGCAGACTGAGGTCGATCATCAACGCGTAGCGATTGAGCTGAACGCGCAGAGTTTAAGCCAGCAGAGAACCTCTCAGAACTCTGGACCGAAATCTGAAGACTGGAAAGAGTACACGGTTAAAAATGGTGATACATTAGCGCAGGTTTTCAGAAGCAATCAGCTCTCTATGGCGGATCTTAGCGCTCTGGTCAAAATAGAAGGCAGTGATAAGCCGCTAAGCCAAATAAAGCAGGGACAGTTGATTCGCTTTAAGCTTAGTGACGAAGGTGAGTTAGATATGCTACAGCTGGAAAAAAGCGGGCGGTCCGTTATGTTTTTCCGTTTATCGGATGGGACCTTTGGACGTAACAAGTAAACGCTTCAAATGAAAAGACGCGAAGATATCGCGTCTTTTTAGTCAGTTTTTCATAGCGATTAGTTTTCATAGTAACCAATCGAGTTGAAGCTTATAGCGCTACGGATTCTTTCCGCATATCCACATGAGGGATACCATCTTCAAGATAGCACTCTGAGATAACCTTGAATCCATGACTTGCATAAAACTGGATGAGGTGTTCTTGAGCACCTATATCGATTGTCAGCCCTGGCCATAATGTTTCGCATTGTGCCAAGGCCTTGTCCAATAACTTATGACCTAAGCCACCGCCTCGCGCGGTTTGCTTTGTCACCACTCGACCAATACTCACATTGTCATACGTGGTGCCTGCGGGCAGTAATCGTGCGCAAGCAACCAGTTCATCACCGTGATAGCCTATTAGATGATAAACGCCTTCGAGTGTGTCCTTACCATCCAGTTCAGGATAAGGGCAGGTTTGTTCAACAACGAATACATCCACACGCAATTTCATCATTTCATACAGCTGTGTGGTTGTTAGCTGAGCAAAGGGCAAAGTAATCCAAGTGAGCATGTTGTTATCCGTAATGAGAATCGAGTGACTGACTTTACTTTGTTTTGAGCTCATACTCATTAACAAAGGTTAATTAGCACTGGTTTTCCCACCAAATCTGGTGATAATGTGCCCTCTTTCCATCTCACCTGAGGATATCCCCGTGAGCAAACAAACATTCGATCAAGTTGGGCTGAACCCAGCGTTACTCGCCACACTTGATTCCCTGAACTATACCCACATGACGCCAATTCAAGCTTTGAGCTTGCCTGCAATCCTAAAACATCGTGATGTCATCGGGCAGGGTAAAACGGGCTCAGGTAAAACCGCTGCATTTGGTTTAGGGGTTTTATCGAACCTCAACGTCAAACGCTTTCGTGTCCAGTCATTAGTATTGTGTCCAACACGTGAGCTTGCAGACCAAGTAGCGAAAGAAATTCGTACTTTAGGTCGCGGCATTCATAATATTAAAGTGCTTACTCTCTGCGGTGGGATGCCAATGGGGCCACAAATTGGTTCGCTGGAGCATGGTGCGCATATCCTAGTTGGTACTCCTGGTCGTATTTTGGATCACCTTGAGAAAGGCCGAATTAACCTGAGCGAGCTGAATACCTTGGTGCTAGATGAAGCTGATCGCATGTTGGACATGGGTTTCCAAGACGCATTAGATGCGATTATTGATGCAGCGCCAAAGCAGCGTCAAACTCTACTTTTCAGTGCTACTTTCCCAGAGAAAATTGAGCAAATTGCGCAGCGTATTATGCAGACGCCTGAAGTCATTAAGGTGGAATCGACTCATGATACCTCAAGCATTGCTCAGCATTTCTACAAAGTTGAAGGTTCGGAAGCGCGTGATGAAGCGTTGGCGAACTTGCTACTGACTCACCAACCAGAGTCCGCTGTGGTTTTTTGCAATACCAAAAAAGAAGTGCAAAGTGTCGCAGATGAGTTGCATCGCAAAGGGTTCAGCGTTATCGATATCCATGGGGACTTAGAACAGCGTGAACGCGATCAAGCATTGGTGCAGTTTGCTAACAAGAGTGTTTCTATCCTTGTCGCAACAGACGTCGCGGCGCGTGGTTTGGACGTAGATAACCTTGATGCAGTCTTTAACTTTGAGCTATCGCGCGATCCTGAGGTTCATGTACACCGTATCGGTCGTACAGGCCGTGCAGGTAGTAAAGGTTTGGCGTTCAGCTTCTTTGGAGAGAAAGACGGTTTGCGTGTAGCTCGTATTGAAGAATACCTAGATATGGACGTGGTACCAGCAACATTGCCTGCCAAATCAAATCAGCAGCCATACCAAGCGAAGATGGTGACGATTAACATTGATGGCGGTAAGAAACAGAAAGTACGACCGGGTGATATCTTAGGGTGTCTGACGGGAAAAAATGGTATCCCAGGCTCTCAAGTTGGCAAGATTCACCTTTTCCCGATGCGCGCCTACGTTGCGGTCGAGAAGTCAGCTGCCAAAAAGGCTCTACAAACCATTAGTAATGGCAAGATGAAAGGGCGTCAGTTCCGGGCGCGGCTTCTTAAATAGCTTAAATAGCATAGAAAGGCTCTTCGTTTGAAGGGCCTTTTCTTTTTCGAGTTTACTTGGATGTGTGATCTTTAGTTAAGCGCGCTTTAATTCGGCTCAAACTGATAGGCGTGATCCCAAGATAAGCAGCTATTTGGCTATCGGTAATACGTAGCTTTAAGTCTGGGTAGTGGGCGCAAAATAATTGGTATCGTTCCTCTGGCGAGTAGAGCAGCATAAAGCGTTCTTTGTTCTCTTTATTAACCAGTTGGTTTTCGAGTAGCTTTAAGTAAATGGCGTGTTTTTCTGCTCGCCATTGATGCAACGTTTCAATTGGTAAGCAAAATAGCTGACAAGCGCTCAGCGTTTCCAATAAGTAAGGCGAAGGTTGGTTCTTAATTATGCTCTCAAAGCCGATAACCCAGTCTTTCTCCCAATAAAACTCTTTACTGAACTCTTTGCCCTGCTCAGTGAGATAGCTTGCATGGCATAACCCTTCAATAATGAAGTAAAGGTGCGAGCTAAACTCTCCTTGGTGGTTAAGAATGTGGCGCGTAGGCAGTTCGAGTAACTCACCATTTTCGATAAGTTGGTTTGCTTCTGTGTCTAAGAAGCCATGATTGACTAAGTCTGAAAAAAGATCGCTGTGCATGTGATAACTCAGAAACGGTTTTCTTTATCATTTTGGCGTAAAACCTCCCCATTTATGGGGAGGATGTAAGCCATTGCTACGAAGTAGCAAAAATTAGTCAGGACGATTCTGACTCTCAATGTACCTAGTTAAAGCTTCAAGACTTGCTCCTCCGCAAGATCCAGCAAAGTAACTAGGACTCCAAAGCGCCCCTTTCCACAAGTAACGATGAATGACAGGGAACTCTTGCCGTAGAAGCCTAGAACTAACCCCTTTCAATGAATTGATCAGCTTCGATAACTGCACTTTTGGAGGGTACTCAAGCAGTAGATGAACGTGATCTTTCTCACCGTTGAACTCCTTTAGCTCAACTTCAAAATCGTTACATACCTCTCTTAATATTTGTTCCAAACGGATCAGTATTTCGTCATTGAACACCTTCGACCGATACTTGGTAACAAAAACCAAATGTGCGTGTAATACGCTGACGCAATGGCGACCTCGACGGATCGGATATTCTTGGCTATGTGTCATTAGACCAACTATTGATTTGTTGTTTAAGTCTATTCATAATAAGGCATCTTATCAGGAAAGACCAAATGACATTAGTAGCTTACAAATATCGGTTTAAGCCAAGTAAAGAGCAAGCAGAAATGCTTGAGCATACCTTTGGCTGCGTGCGATTTGTTTACAATAATGCTTTGGCTTTCTCGAAAGAGCAGTATGAACAAGGTAATAAAACCAACTTCAACGATTGGAATAAAAATCTAACTACACTTAAAAAAGATGCTGGGTTTTCTTGGTTGAAGAACGTATCAAGTGTGCCGTTACAGCAATCGCTCCGTCATCTTGATAAAGCGTTTAAAGCATTTTTCAAATCTGGATTTGGCTATCCTAAGTTCAAAAACAAACGTGGTAAGCAATCTGCTTGCTACATGGCGAACGCTTTTAAATTCAACGCTGATACAAAGCAAATCACCTTAGCCAAGATGAAAAATCCACTGAAAGTCAAACTATCAAGACTATTCAATGGCAGCCCGTCTTCCGTCTATGTATCCAAAACTAAAACAGGCAAATACTTCATTTCTATGCTTGTTGAAACCGAAATTCAACCGTTACCTATTGCAAGCAAAACTGTTGGTGTAGACGTTGGTATCAAATCACTTGCGGTTTGTTCTGATGGCGTTGTATTCAACAATCCCAAATACACCACGAAGTACGAGAAGAAGCTGGCTAAAGCGCAACGTAAACTTTCCAAGAAGACGAAAGGTTCTAACAATTTCAATAAGCAACGCATCATCGTGGCAAAGATCCATGAGAAGATTGCAAATTGTCGTGTTGATTTCACGCATAAAATGACGACGAAACTGATAAACGAAAACCAAGTGATCTGTACCGAGTCATTGCGAGTTAAAAACATGGTGAAAAACAAAAAGCTAGCAAAAGCAATTAGTGACGCAAACTTTGGCGAAATCGTCAGGCAGCTAGAGTACAAAGCTGCTTGGTATGGTCGAATAGTGTCTAAGATTGACCAGTGGTTCCCAAGCTCTAAATTGTGTGCTTGTTGTGGGGCTGTATATCAGGGCAAATGGTCACTTGCTATTCGTGAATGGCGATGTGACTGCGGTTCTGTAAACGACAGGGATTTGAATGCCGCTAACAATATCCACATAGAGGGGTTACGGTTAGCAGCTTAAGTATTTGTGGTGGTAGGGACTACCAACACGTTAAACGCCTGTAAGAGACAATGTAAGCCGACTCGATTTTAGTAATGGAGCGCAAATGTCGCAGACGACAGGAATCCACACTCCTTTAGGGGTGTGGTAGTTCAATCAGATCGATTTGGTAAATCGCGAAACCAATATCGTCAGTCGCGACACGTTTCATTGGGTATTGTCCTTTCTCTTTGATGAACTGCGCCGCTTTATCGCTAGGGGAGGTTTCGAAACGAATATCTAGCTTGTTATCGGACTTAATCGGTGCGAAAGACCAGTTGTTGTCAGCGCTTGGTGTCACTTCTCCTTTTTCTTCACTCACGCGAGAAATATAAGTGGCGACGACAGAGCGGTTTTCATCTGGTGCGTCAAATGCAATGAAATCTGGGCCTGTACCAGGGAAAGTATTGCTATATGCACGGTAGTTATTGGTTGCGATGATGAAATCTTGCTTCGGATTGAAAGGCTTACCGTTGAACGTCAGGTTCACAATACGCTGAGAATCTGGATTAATCACTTTACAATCCGCATCGTACTTCGGCGGTTGGGTAACGTCGATTTGGTAGTTAACCCCATCAATAACATCGAAGTTGTAAGTACGGAAATTATCCCAATCAATCAAAGATTGCGGTTTAGGATTGTTGATGTCGATGTGGTTGAATTGACCCGCACTGCACTCTAGCCATTCGCGAACTTCTTTACCTTTCACTTTCATCGCAACCAAGGTGTTTGGGTATAAGTAAAGATCGGCCGCATTACGAAAGGTGAGCTGACCGGATTCTACTTCTGTAAAGTTATTCGGATCGTTCTTACGACCGCCGACTTTAAATGGTGCTGCCGCACTCAGTACTGGAATGTCAGAAAGGTCTGGGTCGCCTTGAATAAAGCGTTCTACGTAGTCTTTCTGAGCAAGGTTAACGATTTGAATGGTGGGGTCGTCCTGCACTAATGCCAAGAAGCTGTACATGACATCATTTGCTTTGCCGATTGGTTGGTTTACAAATTCACGAGTGCCTTTGTGATCTTCTTCTAACGCTTTCACAATATCTTCATCGGCTTTAGCTAATGACTTCTTATTTACTTTATCGAAGATAGGGCGTGCTTCTGCTTGGCCTTCGATGACTTGCCATCTGCCGTCTTTCTCTTTCAGCATCAAATCCATCACACCTACGTGACTTCCCCAGCGACCCGGCATCACGGACGTTACACCATTGATGGTCCCTTTATCTATATCAACACCAGGTAGGTTTGCGAAGTCTTTCCCTGGGAAGACTGCGTGAGAGTGGCCAAAAGCAATTGCATCAATACCTTCAACTTCTGTGAGGTAGTAAACAGAGTTTTCAGCGCCTAGCTTGTATGGATCAGTAGAAATGCCCGAGTGTGGAATCGCCACAATCACGTCTGCGCCTTCTTTCTTCATTTGAGGAATCAGTTTCTCTGCTGTTTCCTTAATGTCTTTAGCAAAGACTTTGCCTTCTAAGTTCTTCTTATCCCACACCATAATTTGTGGTGGTACAAAGCCGATGTAACCCACTTTTATTTGATGCGCTTCGCCGTTTGTGTCTTTAAATGTGTGAGTTTTGATGAGGTAAGGCTTGAAGTAATGCTCACCGGTTTGTTTATCAAATACGTTTGCATTGATGTAAGGGAAGTTTGCACCCTTCAACGTCGTTTGTAGGAAATCTAAGCCATAGTTGAACTCATGATTGCCAATGTTGCCCACATCGTAGTCTAGCTTGTTCATCGCTTTGTAGACTGGGTGCACGTCGTCGGGGTTAATCCCCTTTGCCGCCATGTAATCGCCCATTGGGCTGCCCTGAATTAAATCGCCGTTATCTACTAGTACCGTGTTTTCTGTCTCGGACTTAGCCTGTCTCACTATTGTCGCAGCGCGACTTAAACCGATTTGCTGTGATGGTTGGTCTTTGTAGTAATCGTAATCCATCACGTTGGTGTGAATGTCGGTGGTTTCGATAATACGAAGCTTGATGGTATCGGCCATTGCTGGGCCAGCAAGCGTTAGCATGCCACTTAATACTGCGAGGGAAATAGGATGAACTGCCACTTTCATTTGGTGCTCCAATTCAATGATAAGGGGAAATCGTACTGCGTAATGTATCAAACACAGATGCAACTCGATGATAAAGATACAGAAAACTGTGAACATTAATCAGTTTACTGAACCTTATTCATATTAACCGCCGACTTTTTCACGCTTTTGAATGAGACCAAACAAAAACTTCTTAGCAGATTTTTGAATAAAAAATGAAATTTTAGAATTTCAGGTAATATAAACGCCCCGCCATAATGCTTGCATAACGATATCAATGGACGATGAGCAAGCACATGGCAACGAACGATTCAGTCACTTCTTTTCCTAAACCAAAGCCCCGGTTAGTTTCTGACAACCCAGTCGCTGGTGTTACTCGTTTTGCAAAGCAATCACTACAGCCTGGTGAAGTCGCCTTAGTAGGTGCAGGACCAGGCGATCCTGAACTTCTGACGGTGAAAGCACTGAACTGCTTGCAGCAAGCTGACGTGGTTTTGTTCGACTACTTGGTGTCTGAAGAAATCATGGCATTGATTCCAAGCGATACGATTTTGGTGTGCGTTGGGAAGCGAGCTGGGCATCACAGTGTGCCGCAGGAGAAGACGAATCAGCTTTTGGTGGATTTTGCCAAGCAGGGCTACAAAGTAGTACGCATTAAAGGTGGTGATCCGTTTGTATTTGGTCGTGGTGGTGAAGAGTTAGAAGTGCTTGCTGATGCCGGCGTTCGTTTTCAAGTTGTCCCTGGCATTACCGCAGCAGCTGGCGCAACCGCTTATGCTGGTATTCCACTGACTCATCGTGATTATGCGCAATCGGCCATCTTTGTGACTGGCCACTTGAAAGAAGAAAGTGATGAGATGGATTGGTCCACGTTGGCGCGTGGGAATCAGACTTTAGTGATCTACATGGGGCTGATGAAATCACACTATATTCAGAATCAACTCATTAAGCATGGTCGTTCAGCGTCGACTCCGATTGCCATTATTGAGCGTGGCACGCAGATTCAACAAAAAGTATTTACGGGAGAACTCTCCCAACTCTCTGATTTATCGAAGGAAGCACAGTCGCCATCTTTGATTGTTGTCGGAGAGGTAGTGCGACTGTCTCAAAAGTTAGACTGGTTTTTGTCTAGTACTGAATTCAACAAAAGTGCTATTGCCAACTCCATATAATTTCAGACCAAAGATTAGAGACGTAATGCGCCTTCAAGCTTAAAAAGGAAATACAAAACATGGACCAACAACGTTTAACTCACCTTAAACAACTCGAAGCGGAGAGTATCCACATCATCCGTGAAGTTGCGGCTGAGTTTGATAACCCAGTCATGATGTATTCGATTGGTAAAGACTCATCAGTGATGCTGCACCTTGCGCGTAAAGCTTTTTACCCAGGTAAGATTCCATTTCCATTGCTGCATGTTGACACCGATTGGAAGTTCCGCGAGATGATTGAATTTCGTGATCGCACCGCGGCCAAATACGGTTTTGAGCTTTTGGTACATAAGAATCCAGAAGGTCTAGCCATGGGCTGTAGCCCGTTTGTTCATGGTTCTTCTAAGCACACTGACATCATGAAGACTCAAGGCTTAAAACAAGCGCTGAACAAGTACGGTTTTGATGCGGCCTTTGGTGGCGCGCGCCGCGACGAAGAGAAATCACGGGCGAAAGAGCGCGTGTATTCATTCCGCGATAAGAACCATACATGGGACCCTAAAAACCAACGTCCTGAGCTATGGAAGACGTACAACGGTCAGGTCAATAAGGGTGAGAGCATTCGTGTATTCCCACTGTCTAACTGGACTGAGCTTGATATCTGGCAATACATCTATTTAGAAAACATCGAGATCGTGCCGCTTTACCTCGCGGACAAACGCCCAGTTGTTGAACGCGATGGCATGCTGATCATGGTTGATGATGATCGTATGGAGCTTCAACCGGGTGAAGTGATTGAAGAGAAGAGTGTGCGCTTCCGTACCCTTGGCTGTTATCCATTGACCGGGGCCATCGAGTCTGAAGCAAACACTTTAACTGGCATTATCGAAGAGATGCTGGTGGCAACGTCGAGTGAGCGCCAAGGCCGAGCGATCGACCACGATCAGTCAGGATCGATGGAGCTTAAGAAACGTCAAGGTTACTTCTAAAGGATCTAAGGAAAGATAATGAACAGTGCAGTTGAAGCTCAATTAGCCGAGCTTGGTATCGAAGGCTATTTAACACAACACCAGTACAAGTCGTTACTTAGATTCTTGACTTGTGGCTCGGTGGATGACGGTAAAAGTACATTAATCGGTCGCTTACTCCATGACTCAAAACAAATTTATGAAGATCAGCTAGCGGCAGTGCATTCAGACAGCCAACGTGTGGGTACCACGGGTGAAAAGCCCGACCTTGCGTTGTTGGTCGATGGCTTACAAGCTGAGCGAGAGCAGGGGATCACGATTGATGTGGCTTACCGCTATTTCTCGACGCAGAAACGTAAATTCATCATTGCAGATACTCCTGGACACGAGCAGTACACACGTAACATGGCTACAGGCGCATCGACATGTGACTTAGCTGTGATTCTGGTTGATGCACGTAAGGGCATTCTCGATCAAACTCGTCGTCACTCTTTCATTTCCAACCTTTTGGGTTTGAAGCACTTTGTTGTGGCGATCAACAAGATGGACTTAGTGGATTACTCCCAAGAGCGCTTTGAAGAGATCCGCGATGAGTATCTGAAGTTCTCTGAGAATCTGACAGGGGATATTGATATTCAAATCATCCCGATCTCAGCGCTTGAAGGGGACAATGTGGTGGATAAAGGCCAAAACCTGACTTGGTTTAAAGGCCCATCATTGTTTGAGCTTCTTGAAACGGTCGATGTGGATCAAGAAAAAGGCGCGGGTGAATTCCGCTTCCCTGTGCAATACGTTAATCGTCCTAACCTCGATTTCCGTGGTTTTGCGGGGACCATTTCTTCTGGTTCGATCAAAGTCGGTGATGCCATTAAAGCATTGCCATCGGGTAAAACGTCAACTGTGGCTCGTATTGTGACCTTTGATGGTGATATCGAAGAAGCTCGTGCCGGATTAGCTGTCACTCTGACGCTAAGCGATGAGATCGATATTAGCCGTGGCGACTTAATTGTTCTAGATAATGCTCAAGTGGAAACCACAAACCATTTGCTTGCCGATGTGGTGTGGATGACAGAGCAACCCCTGCAACCGGGTCGTGACTATGACATCAAAATCGCAGGTAAGAAAACCGTAGGTCATGTTGAAGCGATTCGTCATCAATATGACATTAATAATCTCTCGACTCATAGCTCGGCAGAGCTGCCATTGAATGGTATTGGTTTGTGTGAATGGTCTCTTAATGAGTCAGTCGCGCTGGACAATTATCAAGACTGTGCAGATACCGGTGGCTTTATCATTATCGATCGTCTGACAAACGTGACGGTTGGTGCTGGCATGGTTAAAGAGAGCCTCGCCGTGGTTGAGCGCGATTTGACGGACATCTCTGCGTTTGAAGTTGAGCTTAATGCGCTTGTCCGTAAACACTTCCCACACTGGGAAGCAAAAGACGTCAGCCAGTTTCTGAAAAAGTAACTGGCTTACCCAAGTACGATAATTTCAGGCTCTGTCTGCTGTTGTACTTGGGGCGTCGCTACCTAACTGAATTGCGAAATGTCGTTAGGTATTCTCCTAATACCAGAATGCTTCGGTGGAGCCCAAGAAAACCGAGCATTCTGATGTTCTTTTCGCTTGCGCTGATTTTTGTCTGTTTACTCGTTTGTCGGTGTTTCATGGATAAATGAGTCGTTGTTGTGCCCTTTGGGGCTATTTGGTAAGGAAAGGCTATGTGGGAACAAGGGTTTGTGTTAGCGATTTTGCTTGGCATTATCACTTGCTTGCTTGTCACGAAAATTAAGCCTAGTTACGTCTTTGCGGGTGCCGCTTTTATTGCATTCATGGCTGGGATGATGGATTCAGCCACTATCGCATCCAATTTTACCAACTCTTCATTGTTAACCCTGGTTTTATTGATTCTTGCATCCTGTGCTCTAGAAAAAACACTGCTGATCAGTTGGGTGAGCCGAAGTATCTCTGAGGGTCAGTTAGGCAGCGTGATTGCTAAGCTCGGTGTATCGACAGCCTTGCTCTCTTCATTTACGAATAATACCGCTGTGGTTGTCTCATTGATTGGGGCGATTAAGCGTAATCAGCAGCATGCACCTTCGAAATTACTTATTCCCTTGTCTTACGCCGCCATTTTTGGTGGCACATTAACTTTGATTGGTACGTCGACTAACTTAATCATCAACAGCTTTGTCGAAGACGCAGGCTTACCGAGCCTGAGCTTTTTTACACCCACGATGATAGGTTTGGCTGTGCTGGTGGGAGGGATGCTGATTCTTATCCCGCTCAGCTACTTGCTACCGAATTATGATGATCAAAACCAAGAAGATTTACCTTACTTTCTTGAGTCTCGCGTTGAGCCAGGCTCACCGCTAGTTGGGCGTACGATCAGCGAGAATAATTTACGTGCTCTGCGCAAACTGTTTCTTGCAGAAGTGGTGCGCGATGGTGTTACTGTTTCTTCTGTGGGACCGGATTTTGTGCTCAATGCAAAAGACCGCCTGTTATTTTGTGGCGATGTTGAGAGCGTCGCGACCCTGCAAGAAATTCCGGGCCTCAAGTTGTTTGGTCAGCAGCACTTAAATGGGCAAAACTTTATCGAAGTTGTGGTGAGCTCGTCGGCGACATTTTGCTACAAAACCCTCAAAGAGAGCCGATTCCGCGACCGATTCGATGCCGTTGTTGTGGCGATTCGCCGAGGCCACGAACGCCTAGAAGGTGGCTTGGGTAGTATTACCTTAGCGCCAGGGGACACGTTAGTTCTGGTTCCAGGCAAGCGTTTTGAGTCTGAACGCCGAGCTCATCGTAAAGAGTTTGTCTTAGTGCATGACTTGGACTCTAGCGCTCGGCTTGATACCAATAAGTCTTCCATTGTATTACTGGGCTTTGCAGCCGTAATTGGATGCGCTCTATTAGAGTTAGTGCCAATTATTAAAGGTCTAGCTGCGTACCTTATCGCGCTTATTGCGTTTGGTATTGTGCAGATTTCAGAACTGCGCCGCCGTTTTCCGATCGATATCGTCGTGATTGTCGGTTCCGCTTTGTCTATTGCTCAACTGATGATCTCTTCTGGATTGTCAGAAAGAATGGGAGTGATGTTTATTGAAGCGTTTAATGGCTGGGGAGTATTTGGTGCCTTGGTGGCGACTTATATCATGACATTGGTACTCACTGAATTGGTGACAAACAATGCCGCGGCTGCGCTTTCTTTTCCTATCGGCTATAGCATGGCGGTGGGTTATGGCGTGGATCCGATGCCATTCATCATGGCGGTTTTGTTCGGCGCGAGTGCGAGCTTTATCTCTCCCTACGGTTACCAAACTAACCTGCTGGTGTACAGCGTAGGAAATTACAAATTGACCGACTACGTGAGAATTGGAGTGCCAATTTCGATTGTGTACTCTGTATTAGTACTTACTTTGATCCCGGTCTTTTTCCCGTTTTAATTCCGATATTTACAAGGATACGTTATGACTGCCGAAACGACGGTAAAAGATGAAAACATTGTTTGGCACCAGCATTCGGTTGATAAACAGTTTCGTGCTGAATTAAAGAAGCAAAAACCTGCCGTATTGTGGTTCACTGGTTTATCTGGAGCGGGTAAATCAACCGTAGCTGGGGCGTTGGAAAATCGCCTTGCAGCATTGGGTTACCACACCTATTTATTGGATGGTGATAATGTACGACATGGTTTGTGTAGCGATTTAGGTTTTTCTGAACAGGACCGTCGCGAGAACATTCGTCGCATTGGTGAACTGGCGAAGTTGATGGCAGATGCGGGTTTAATTGTTCTGTCGGCGTTTATTTCACCGCATCGTGCAGAGCGGAAGTTAGTGCGCGATTTATTGCCAGAAGGCGAGTTTATCGAAGTGTATGTCAATGCATCTCTAGAGGTTTGCGAAGGTCGAGATCCTAAGGGTTTATACCGTAAAGCCCGTGCGGGAGAGATTCCTAATTTCACTGGTATTGATTCGGAATATCAAGCGCCAGAGAACCCTGAAATCGATTTGCCCGCGGGAGAAAAGAGTGTCGATGAGCTGGTGGATTTGTGCTTAATCGATCTTAAACAACGCGGTGTGATCCGATAAAAAAGCATTTAGATCATAGGTGACCTAAAGCTCTTTGAACAGCTGGAGAAGTATTTGGCTCATAGGTAGTCAAATGCTTCTCAAGCTGGCTAGACGGTATGATGAACCGTACTTTTAGCTTCACTATGGACACTAAATCTATGATTTAACAGTGCAAGCATTTGGTCGTAGTATTCGGCATGTGGTTTGTTACCGAGCAAGGTACAGAGCTCATTACCTGTGGGTGTGAATCGGTAATATAAAAGGCGGACACCTTTGCTGTTTACGTTCAGTGATAAGTTTTTACCTTGGTAGGTGAGGACCAACGGTGTCTCGATACTAATTTCGCCAGATTCAAGTTCGGCACTGTGCAGCAGCCCTAATTCAATTAAGAGCAACAAGCTTGAATACGGCAGTTGAAAACTTCCCATATTTAGGCTGTTAGCGACGTCTCGCTTGCCGAAGCTAAATATGCCTCCTTGCGCTTTGTAACCAATCAGCAGTTTTCTGCTGTGATCCCCTCCAAAACTGCACGCTAAAGAGGCGGCTCTTTGCAGAGTTTGTGCTTCCTTTGGTGACATATCCTTGAGGGTTTTCAACGCTTTCATGGACGTTGAACCCGGATTGGTCACTTCACGCTTCATCACTTGAGCCCATAGCTTTTGCATCGCGCTGTTATGGATGTCTTGAGCCATCTCAAAAAATCGATGCAACCAATCTTGGTCTGGCTCTCCCGCTGTCTCATCTCGGCATGAACTGTGCGCTAATTTTAAAATCTGTTCTAAGTTTTTTTGTCGCTGTTCTTGGCGTCTTTGCTCTCGCAATTGGGCTCTTTCAAACGCAGATTTGGCTGGCGGGCCGGTTTGCAGTAAGGCGTCAAGACCGTGTATTTGGGCAATGGTTTTTACCTTACTAGCACTGTCTTTTATGTAGCCTTGTTTCTTTTCTTGTTGCGTATTTTTTTTTGTGTCTGACTGATGTTCGATGACAACAGGTTGCTTTGTCGGGTCTGCCATTCGTTTTCCTACCAAGAACTGCGCGGTTCGCACGTTTAAATTTACACCTTATCTGACCAAGCGACCAGACAGGAGTTCTCAGTTTTTGAACGAATAGGGCTATTCAAAATGATAATGAGTTGTTAAAATTGTTATCGTTATTTTGGAGGGGCTATGAAGTTCTCAGAAGCAGGTAAACTCAAAAAGCACCTGTCGATAGCGTTTCTTTTGGTTATTTATGTGGGCGTATTAGCGTATTTATCTCGTTATATCGTGTAGCACAAAGCTAAAAAAGGCGCCAGTGTGACGCCTTAGGTGTAGCGAGGCTTATCGACGACTTAAATTACATATCGTCGTAGGCTTCTATTTCTGATCCCTCAATAACGTAAGCCGTTTCTGCTAGTTCGTGGTTTATCGTCTCGGTTTTCAACGTTCCAACCACATATATAACATCCCACAACTCTTGAACAGGCGCGCCTTTCGGAAACTTCACGTAAATGATCTGGTTTGGAGGCGGTGGTGGCACGTGAATACAAGCTCCAAAGTATGGCACTAATAAAAACTCGGTGACGGTATCGGCATCACCTTCAAGTGGGATAACAAACCCTGGAATTTTAACTTGGCTTCCGTTCAGTTCTGGTCGAACATTACCAATCTTGGACTGCTGCGCTGCGCCACCACTGTGATCAGATGCAGGCATGCCTATACTGTCGAACAATTTACGCTCTTTTTCTGGAACAAGGTCAATCCAGTCAAGCTTCAATGGTTCTTCGCTGGCCATAACAGGCGCTGTGAATGCGACGACCAGCAAGCAACTTGCGAGTATTTTTTTCCACATTTTATTAAATCCTTATTGTCATTCCGTCACTCAGTGACTGTCGGTAGGCGCGGAGTGCGGGAATGAAACCAATCACAATACCAGCGCATTGTACGAAACCTAATAGTATCCACTCATAAGTAGATAAGATGCTTAAGGTGAGATGTATTCCATAGTGCTGTTGGATGATCGGCTGCGCGATAGCAAGAATAGCATACAGCCCTGTAACGCCAGTAATAATACCAGCAGCAGTAAGCAAGCTGGCTTCACTAATTAAGAGTGAGAAAACATGACGAGGCCTTGCTCCCATGGCACGCAAAATCGCCATTTCACGGCGGCGTTCCTGTAGGCTAGTTAATAGACTGCTTAACATACCTAACAACCCTGCAATCACGACAAAACCAGATACTGCCATTAGGGCTTGCTCTGCAACCGACATCATTCCCCATAACTCATGCAACGCAACGCCGGGCATAATGGCGCTAAGCGGCTCTTTGGGGTAGGTGTTAATTTGTCTTTGCAGGGCGAAAGTTTGAATACGAGATTTCAAACCAACGAGCATAGCGGTAATTTGTTTGGGCTGAAAGTCTCTGTTTTTGAGATCTTGTGCCTTGGGTGTCGGGCCCAAACGCGCACCACTTTCCCACCCAACGTGAATGGCTTCGATGGCTTCCAATGATACATGGACAGTTTTGTCGACTGGTGTTCCTGTAGGTGCAAGGATACCGACAACTTTAAATGGCAGATTGTCATGACGGCTAAAGCCAACGTCGCTAATGCCGTGGGCAATGATGATTTCGCTACCGATATCATAACCAAGTTGTTTAGCGACATCAGAACCTAGTACGGTTTCAAATAAACCATTGAATTCTCTACCCTTGCTGAATGTTAGTGGTTGCTTACTTCCAAACTTGTAATGCTCAAAGTAACTGTGATTGGTTCCCATAACTCGGAAGCCTTTATGCGAGTCGCCAAGCGAGATTGGAATAGCCCAATCGACTGAACGATGATTGGCAAACTCTTGGTAGCTTTTCCAATCGATGTTGTTGGTCGCATTATCAATACGAAACACAGAATAGAGCAATAGGTTCACTTGCCCAGAGCGTCCACCAATAATGAGGTCTGTGCCTGAAATTGTATTGGCGAAGCTATCCTTGGCTTGAGTTCGGATACGCTCGACGCCCAAGAGGAGTACCACTGAAATCGCAACGGTCATGATGGTTAGAATTGCCGTCGCTTTGCGGTTCATCAAGCTCTTCCAGGCGAGCTTTACAACAGCACTCATGATATGGCTCCTAGGCTAGATACTTGATTAATGTCGGGTAGATTGAGCGTGCGATCGAATAAGGGTTCGAGTGTTGGGTCGTGGCTAACGAATACCAGTGTGGCATTGGCTTGATTCGCTTGCTCCATAAGGAGCTCAATAAATGCTTTACGATTGTCATAGTCTAAAGCTGAGGTTGGTTCGTCAGCGATCACTAACTCTGGATGTCCTATCAGAGCTCGAGCCGCAGCCACACGTTGTTGTTGACCAATACTCAATTCAGAGACAGGGCGTGTATGAAGCTCGTTTGGCAAGTGCAGTCGTTCTAGTAGGGCCTGAGCCTGTTCATTTAACGTTTGAGATGAGGCACCTAAATGGGCACGGTCACGTCGTATTTTACTGAACTGACATGGCAATAATACGTTTTCAAGTACGTTAAGGTACGGCAATAAATTGAACTGTTGAAAGATGTAGCCAATATGATTGGCGCGAAAGCGGTCTCTCTGACTGGCACTTAAACTAGCAAGGTCAGTATCGAGTACAGATAGAGAGCCTGAAGTTAATGTGTTAATCCCCGTCAACAAAGCGAGCAAGGTCGATTTACCGCAGCCACTTGGACCTTTGATAAACACATGTTCGCCTTGTGTAATGTGTAATTTGGGGATGTGGATGGTCGCGTTGGTTGAACCGGGCCAGAAAAATTGGGCATCCTCTAGCTCGACAACATTTGGTGTGGTTTCAGTCATATTAAATCACCAAAGCTGTGGCGTGTAAGTGGGTACTTACACGCCACTCGTGTTATTTGATTACGATTTGGGTGTTATCTTTGCTTAATTTAATTGCTGATTGCATGGTATCAGTGAATATATTGACGCTGATGGACTCTGTAGTTGGGAATTGGTTAAACCAATCGGTTTGGATTTGGCTAAGCTGATTAACTTGTTCGCAATTGAAGCGATATTGCACCGAAAATTCACCGTGACCGCCATGATCGTGCGCCTCATCATGATCGTCATGGTGGTCATGTTTATCATGATGTTCATTATGATCATGGTGTTCGTGTCCTTCATGATCGTGATGTGCATGGTCATCATGGTCGTGCTCACTATGATCATGTTCCTCATGAGTTTCGCTTAGGTTGTGGCTCACGTAAGCTTCTTCAATATTACAATCAGCTTGTGAGTTAATAGCGAACAATGCGTTGCTGTCTTCGAGTGTAGCGACGGCTTGTTTAAGCGCTTGCTCTTGTTGTGCGTTTTCTGGAGCATGTTCGAAACCCACAACATCAGCTCCAGGAGCTGTGATCTCTACTAACAGATCTTTGCCATCTTGGGCGATATTAAACTCGACGTGACCATGCACATGAGCACCATGCTGGCGGTATTCGTTTGCATTCGCTGCTGTCGATAAAGTGAGGCCAATAGCAAGGGCTAAAACGTGTTTTGATGACATTGTATTTTTCCTAATTTTACTGGCATTAACCAAAGGCGGTATTGCTCAGATTCGAGTTTCACTAAGTTATTGTTCCCTGACACACTAGGTGCGGGAATGAACTCAATAATTTTGAGTGTGGAATAGTTTGGAAATTAAGCAAAATAAGGAGGGGCACGAGCAGCGCCAAGAACTTCTTCGCCGTACACGAGATGCAAAAAAACATGATGATGCTGGGCGCGCGCAAAAGTCGGTGTAGAGAGGGTAGGTTGTACCTTTGCTATACCGTGCTGAACACCAGAAAACAATTGGCAATGATGATGGGTATGATGGTCGGGCGTCAGATCGACTTGATGGAGTACAACCGCAAAGTTCCAAGCGATCAGCAACGCAACACTGAAAAATAAAGCAGTGCGATACCAATATCTTAGTGTTTTTTGCTGGTGGTGGTACATCTGAGCTCCTCTTACCGACTGTTATAATATAACACCCATAATGAATAAAAGTTCACTCTTTTGTTGGCTAGCAGAAAAATTTAACTCCACACATACGTGCCGAAAAATATTGGTAATACTCTCTGATGGAAGTGTCGCACTTATAAAGAGCAGAGTTATCACTGCCCATGCTTCTAATCAAATTCATATAGCTCCTTACAACAAGAACAAGGAGCCATTCAATGAAGCTAGATGTTCTGTTTAATAAGCTCAATGACTTTTGTTATCTCATCTTGCTCAAGTGCGCCCTCTTTGACGAACAGAACTTTGCCCGTTTTGTCTTGAACAATAATGGCCGAACTTTCTTCTTTCAGGCCCCAAGTATTGGCAACTACGCCATTTTCATCAAGAACCATGGATGACCAAGGAAACTCTTTTTTGCTGTCTTGAGCTGAAGACTTCACGAAAGAGCCTGTCCCCCAAATTGCATCATCTTGGTTGATGATAGTTGTGGTCTGGTAGCTTTCTTGTGGAAAATTTGCCGCTGTTATTGCCGACATTAAAGGGGCATTCATTTCTTTTGAACTGCTACGGCCTGCAATGGCTTGAATAACACGAACTTTGCCTTGCATATGTTGAGTTGCCCAGGGTTGGTATGCAACGCCTTCGCCTTGTAAAACAATCTCGCCGTAAGCGGCAACATTGACAGGAGGAACGCTTTTTCCCACTGACAAGTTGTGTGCAAAGGTCAAGCTTGGCGTTAAGGCCAGTAATAGAGGTAGGAGAGTCTTAGTTTTCATATTGTTATATTCCGTACGAGGTTTGGAAGCTTCCAGTATATATCCAGAACCTAGAAATTTGTAGGACCGTTGATAACATTTATTTAACGTATGGAGTGGTGTAATCTTGCGTTATATTTAGAATTTGCTAAAATGAGTTCCGTCGCAAATTGCGCATTAAGATTGCAGAGGAAAAATAAGCAATCCGTGTTTTCTCAAAGGAATTGAGGTGAGTTATGCTACGTGAGTTTGCTGTATATCGACCATTACAAGTGGCCCGTTTTGTTAAAACGTTGTTCAAAGGTCAGTTTTTTATTGTTGGGGGTTGGCTGTTTTCAGTTCGACAATGGCAAAGTGTTACTACCTGACGTCAACGATCATAAAAGGCTCACCATCTTTAAAGAAGTCAACCAAGTGATAGCATCATTATCGGCTTAGTTAGCTTGGTACCCACTTAGATTTAGAAAAGAGCGACCATATCGGTCGCTCTTTTTGTTGCTGGTTAGGTTTATCCTTGGAGGCTTGGTGGGAAGCAAACTCCCGTTCCTCCGATGCCACAGTAACCATCAGGGTTTTTCGCCAAATATTGCTGGTGGTAGGTTTCCGCAAAGTAATACGGACCTGCTGGTTGTATTTCGGTGGTGATGTTCGCGCGTTGCTCTTCTTGCAGTGCTTGCTGATACAAGAGTTTCGATTTCTCTGCGCTCTCGAGCTGCTCCGTCGAATAAGTGTAAATTGCAGAACGATATTGAGTACCTAAGTCGTTACCTTGACGCATTCCCTGAGTTGGGTCGTGTTTTTCCCAAAAAACAGCCAGTAGCTTTTCTAATGAGATGACGCGTTCATCGAAAACGACTCGTACGACTTCAGTATGACCCGTTTTACCTGTACAGACCTCTTCATACGTGGGATTGGGTGTGTACCCCCCAGCGTAACCGACCGAAGTAGATACAACGCCGTCGAGTTGCCAAAATACGCGCTCAGCGCCCCAAAAACAGCCCATTCCGAGCAAAATCTGCTGTTGGTGTGACGCAAGAGGCGCCTTTAGGTTAGATTTATTTACAAAATGATGATCGTCAATCTGCATTGGTTGATCTCTACCTGGCAAGGCATCTTCTATACTGATCAATGTTTGTTTGTTGAGCATGGTATTTGTCCTTCAATACGTGTCTTAAATTTGCGAACTTTTTCATTTCGTCTGTATCTGATGCTGTGATGACATAGACCGCGTTAAACCTATTAATATTACAGACTTAGAATCTAATTGGCGTTATCATTATTTACGTTTACTTAACCTCATTCAGCCATAAAAGCATGATAAAAAAAGCTCTCCCCACCATTGTTGGCCTGTTTGCCTTTTCTCATGGTGCCTATGCCGATGTTTCTTTGACTTTGAAAGGCATTGATGGCGCTTTAGAAGAGAATGTCAGTGCGTATCTATCATCTATTCCAGAGAAGGATTACTCCACTTCTCTGCGTTTTCAAGCGAGATTAGATCAAAGTATCACTGAAGCGCTTAACGCGCTTGGGTATTATCATGCAAAAATTTCATACTCTATTCCTGAAGCGAATGATGAGTTAATTGTGCTCATCAAGCCGGGCTTGCCAGTGAAAGTGAAAGTCATGGATGTGGCCATCACTGGAGAGGCCAAGGACGATGAAGAGTTTGCAAAACTTATTGAGCGCTCTCCGCTCAAAGTTGGTCAAGTTTTGAATCAAGGCCAATACGACAGCCTTAAGTCAGGCATTCGTAACTTGGCGCTTCAGCGTGGTTACTTCAATGGTGAGTTTACGCTAAGTCGATTAGAGGTTATCCCTGATCTGAACGAAGCTAATGTCCGTTTGCACTACAGCAGTGGAATACGTTTCAATTTTGGCGACGTTTCTTTTATTGGCAACCACATCTGGGAAGATCGTGTCGCATCATTACAACCTTTTAAAGAAGGGGACCCATACAACGTTTCGAAGCTGGGCGAGTTTAACCAGAAGCTATCAAATACGGAGTGGTTTTCCTCAGTTTTTGTTGAGCCTGAATTGGATAGGCTTGATGATGGCCGAGACTTGCCAATTAAAGTGTCTTTATCTCCTGCTTCCAAGAATCAGATCGAGACGGGTATTGGTTACTCAACGGATGTCGGCGTTCGAGGGACGTTGAAGTGGAAGAAACCTTGGGTGAGCTCCCGAGGACACAGTTTCAACACCGCTTTATCCCTATCTAAGCCAGAGCAAACCGTGACTGCTTCTTACAAAATTCCTTTAGAAGATGTCGCTAACGATTATTATCAAGTTCAATATGGGCTTAAAAACCTAGACAACCGTGACACGCAGAGTATCGAGTCTAACCTTGCAGTGGAGCGTCATTGGTTAGCAGACGGTGGTTGGCATAATACCGTTTATGTTCGTCATTTGTACGAGAGCTTTACGCAAGGTTTACAAGATGATGAATTCAACTTCGTACTTCCAGGTGCGACATTTTCTCGGACTAGGGTTCGAGGGGGCAATATGCCAATGTGGGGAGACAAGCAAAGCATCACTATTGAGTATGGTGATACCGCTATGCTTTCTGAAACTAGAGTGCTCCGCTTAATTGGCTCGACTTCTTGGATTCGTGGTATTGGAGAGAATCATCGTGGTTTGTTCCGCTTAGAAGGTGGTGCGAATATTACCGATGAACTTGAAAAGCTATCACCGTCGCTGCGTTTCTTCGCAGGTGGTGACAATAATATTCGTGGTTACGGCTATGAATCTATTTCACCTGTGGATGAGAGTGGTGCTTTGACGGGTGGTAAATACATTGTTAGCAGTACATTAGAATACCAATATCGTGTTTATGGAAACTGGTGGGCTGCAACGTTTTACGATATTGGTGATGCGTTTAATGAAACACCAGATTGGAAATCAGGTGCTGGTGTTGGTATCCGCTGGGCGTCTCCGGTGGGCCCTGTTAGTTTTGATTTTGCATGGGGGTTGGATGCAAAACCAGAACGAGAGTTTCGTATCCACTTCTCATTGGGGCCTGAGCTATGATCAAAATGATGTTTAAGTGGACCAAATGGCTGTCGCTCAGTTTGATTGGCCTATTGCTGTTGCTCATCATTATTGTCGCGACAGTTTTGTTTACCCACCCAGGCCTCAAATTTGCCTTGTGGGGAGCTGAAAAAGCATTACCACAATTGCAGATTGAAAAAGTGCAGGGTTCATTGTTTCCTCGCTTCGAACTGCATAACGTCAGTTTTGTCGATGAGTCTTTGAATATCGACGCCAAAGTCGAGCGTTTAGCTTTGGCAGTGAACTTCCGCTGTTTCTTTGACCCTAAGGTCTGTGTCGATGAGTTAAGACTGCAGGGGCTTGACTTTAAGATGCCAGAGCTACCGCCAGCAAGCGAGGAGCAAGAGGAAACACCACCACTGCGTTCTATCAGTACGCCAGTGCCAATTTTTGTTAATAAAGTCAGCTTTAATGACATCAATGTCAATGTGCTGGGCAATCAAATTGATTGGCAAACATTCTCGACCGCTTTGTCGATGCAGGGTGATCGTTTGGTGATCGCACCTACCGCGTTGAAAGACATTAATGTGGCTTTAGCACCAAGTGAGGCTGAACCTGAAGCGGCTGCCGAGGAGCCGAAAGAAACTGACGTTACGCCGCAAGATATTGTGTTACCCGAAGTATGGATTCCACTGACGGTTGAAGCGCGTCGTCTTGATATTCACAATTTCAAACTGGCGGGTGAAACGCCAGTGATCGTCAATCATCTTGGTTTGGTTGCAAGAGCAGGCGGTGAACGTGTTGATGTCAAAACGTTAGAGCTCGACATGCCAGAAGTGGAAGGCAAGTTGAGCACACAAGTGACGCTTTCTTCTGATTACCCTATCAAAGCGCAATTGGACGCGTTAGTGAAGCAAGCGGATGCGAAGGGACAAAAACTGTCGCTTTCGGTCTCGGGTTCGGTTGGTGATTTGTCACTAAATGCTACGCTTTCTGAGCTTGTACAAGCGGAGATCAAAGGTGATATTCAACCGCTTAAAACACAGTTGCCGTTTGATGTCGCGATTAAAAATGTACAGGCGCAATGGCCGCTATTTGGACAAAGCGATTACCAGGTTTCTGTACCAAGCTTGGCGGCAAAAGGCTCACTTGATGGCTACGAAGTCGCATTAGAAACCAAAGCTTCGGGCAAAGATATTCCCGCCGTTGATGTCGCACTAAACGGCAAAGGTACGCTAGAGCAAATTGACCTCGAAAGCCTTGTAGTGAAAACCTTAGGGGGCGAACTCTCTGGGAAAGTCATGGCCAATTGGGCCGCGCCAATCAACTGGCAAGCTGACTTGAACCTGAAAAACATTCAACCAGGTTTACAATGGAAAGAAGCTGAAGGGGATATCAGCGGTAACCTTTCGACTTCGGGGTCGTTAACAGAACAAGGCGGTTGGCAAGTCAGTTTGCCTAAGTTAGACATTGACGGCATTTTGCGAGGGTATCCGCTGAATGTTGAAGGGCAACTTGAAGCGTCTGATAAAAACGGCAAAGGCGAAGACATCCAACTTACCACTCAGGGTTTAGCGCTTTCTCATGGTCCAAACCAACTCAGTGCAAAGGGTAAGATCGATAAGCAAATTCTGATGGATGTTGAGGTTAACTTCCCTGATTTTGCGAAAAGTGTTCCGGATCTTGCAGGTAAGATGCAAGGTAAAGTCGCACTACGTGGTAGCTTGAAAGAACCAGACATCAATCTTGATCTCGCTTTAAATCAGATAAACTGGCAGCAACAGGCGAACGTAGAAACGATCACCTTAAAGGGTGATGTGAAGCCTCTGCCAGCACCAAAAGCGAACATAAGCCTAATTGCGAACAACATTACCTATGACGACATAAAAGTTGATAGTGCTGACCTTGAAGTCTCTGGGGATGAAAAACTGCATCAACTGACGCTCGATGTAGTGTCTGACCTGGTGTCGACCAGTTTAGAAATTGAAGGGACATTCCAGCAGAAACCAGAAATGATTTGGGATGGGGCTCTGCGCCGCTTGACGCTGAGCTCGCAACAAGGCCCGTGGGCGTTGCAAAAATCGACCGCGGTGAAGGTCAATATCGACAAACAGATCGCGAACGTTCAAGCGCATTGTTGGTTGCAAGCGGAGTCGAGCGTATGTCTAACCGAAGACATTAGTGTCGGTAAGAGTGGCCAGGCGAAGTTAGCCATCAATGATTTTGATTTTGACCAAATCAAGCAATTCCTGCCGCCAGAAACCAAGCTGCAAGGCTCGGTTAATGCACAGGCTTTTGCTAAATGGGCACCAGAGAAAAAGCCTGAAGTAACCTTAAGTGTCAATATGCCAAAAGGCCAAGTTGAACAAGCGCTTGAGCAGCCAATTAAAGTCGGTTGGGAAAGCTTCAACTTTAAAGCGGCATTAGCGAAAGACAAGCTTGATGCCGAGTGGCTATTTGATGTGAAAGATAACGGTGACTTGTCTGGTAAGGTTTCTTTACTGAATGTCTCGTCTGAAAAGCCCACTATTGATGGTAAGGTTTCACTCTCTACGTTCCACTTGGATTTCTTGGCACCGTTGATAGGTGAGTACAGCTTGTTTAAAGCAAACATGAATACTGACCTAGCGATATCAGGTGACGTCATGCATCCGAAGGTGAACGGCCAGTTCTTGATTGACCAGATGAAGCTACAGGGTGAAGTCACACCGATAGATATAAACTCAGGGCAGGTCGTCATCAACTTTAAAGGCCATCAAGCGGACTTGGATGCCGGAATTCTAACCCCGGATGGTGAGTTGAACGTTACCGGTGATGCCGACTGGCAGGACTTACAGAACTGGCGTACTAAAGCGCGTGTATTTGCTAAAGAGCTCAATGTTGATTTGCCTCCAATGGTAAAAATCAAAGTTGAGCCTGACATGACAATAGATGTGACTCCTCAGCTTGCGAAAATTGAGGGTGATATTAATTTGCCATGGGGCAGAGTTGTCGTCGAAGAGCTTCCACCAAGTGCGGTAGGCGTATCGAGTGATACCGTTATTCTCGATAAAAACTTGCAGCCAGTGGACGATGTCGCTGCGATGCCGTTTGATGTGGAAACGAACATCAACATTAAAATTGGTGATGACTTCCAACTTGCCGCTTTTGGTTTAAAAGGTGGGTTGAAAGGGAACCTAAACGTGACACAAAAAGACAAAGGTCCTTTCATCGTTGGTGAAGTGAATGTTGTCGACGGTTCTTATCGTTCGTTTGGTCAGGACTTATTGATTAAAGAAGGTAAGATTCTGATGAATGGTCCACCAGATCAACCTTACTTGTCTATCAAAGCGATTCGTAATCCAGACAATACCCAAGATGATGTCATTGCGGGGGTACAAGTGTCGGGCCCAGCATCTGATCCGAGTATAGAAATTTTCTCAGAGCCCGCGATGAACCAAGCCAATGCACTTTCTTATCTACTTCGTGGTCAAGATATTGATGGTGAAGCCGGTGGTAATGCAATGACGACTACCTTAATTGGTTTAAGCTTGGCGAAGAGTGGTCGTGTGGTTGGTGAAATTGGTGAAGCCTTTGGCGTACAAGATTTACAGCTGGACACTGCTGGGTCGGGCGATGATTCGCAAGTGACGGTGAGTGGTTATATTCTGCCAGGTTTGCAGGTGAAATATGGTGTCGGCATCTTTAACTCCCTAGGTGAGTTCACTGTGCGTTACCGATTGATGCAAGACTTGTATTTAGAAGCGGTATCTGGTGTAGATAGCGCCGTTGACCTACTCTATCAGTTTGAGTTCGATTAAAGTGCTTTAACCTAAGCATACACAGTCATGACTAAGGAGTGGTTATGCAGCATTTGATTTTTGTCTACGGCACGTTACGCAAGGGAGAGTACAACCATCAGTATTTGCGCTCGGCGCAGTTTCTTGGTTTACATGAAACGGATGCTCAATTTGCAATGTATGACTTAGGCCCTTATCCAGCGTTGTCTGTTGGGCAACGCTCGATTCAAGGTGAAGTGTATCTGATTGATGATGAAACCTTATCGGAGCTAGATAGGTTAGAAGATGTGCCAGTGGAATATCGCCGAGAGAGCATCGTTACGCCTTTTGGCCAAGCTTGGATCTACTTATATCAAGATATTGAGCAGTTAACCGAAGAAATCGCTTCCGGAGATTGGTGTCAAAAGGTGTGAGCTATACTGACATTATCAATAGCAACGAGCTAAACACTAAGGAGTCACGATGAAAGCATTCGTAATTGGAGTAATGGCGTTGCTTCTTGCTGCATGCGCACAAACAACACTACCGACTTCGAATAATGTGACCGATTGGCAAGTGTTTGGTAAGCAGTCAGCTTTAGATGGATTACGGGAGTTATCTGAGGAGCGAATTGCGAAGCTGGATGATGTTAACCATGCGACGCCAGAACTGATAATGGCTTATCAAGCGGGTTACCAGCAAGGTAAACAAGAGTATTGTGAGCAAAGTGCTTATATGCTCGGTGTTATCGGGCGTCCGTATTTTGGCATTTGTGATGATGTTGACCCCTTCTTTCAACATGACTACGACGCTGGACGAATGTCTTCAGCAGGCGCACCTATCTAGTTGACACAGGTAAGATGAAAGCAAAAGAGCTGCCCTAGAGCAGCTCTTTTTAGTTTTGTATCAGCAGTGATGCTTATTTTTTCTGAGCGCGCTCGTAAGATTCTAGGATTTCAGCTTTGGCGGCAGCAACATCTGCCCAACCATCCACTTTCACCCATTTGCCTGCTTCAAGCTCTTTGTAACGCTCAAAGAATTGCGTGATCTGCGCTTTCAGTAGTTCTGGGATATCGTCCACATCTTGGATGTGCTCGTACTCTTTCGAGATTTTTGAGTGGGGAACCGCAAACACTTTTGCATCTTCACCCGATTCATCTGTCATCTTCAAAACGCCAACAGGGCGGCAGCGAATGACTGAACCTGGCATGAGTGGGTATGGTGTTGGTACCAATACGTCGACTGGGTCGCCATCAAGAGACAGGGTATTGTTCACGTAGCCATAGTTGCATGGGTAGAACATTGGTGCAGACATGAAACGGTCGACAAATACAGCACCAGAGTCTTTATCTACTTCGTACTTGATTGGATCTGCATTTGCAGGAATTTCGATAACGACATAGATATCTTCAGGCAGCGACTTGCCTGCTGGTACATGGTTTAAGCTCATTAGAATATTCCTTTTCATTAACGATGAGTCACACAAAAGCGGTTTCATCTGATGATAAATTCGCGTTTCACTTTAGCGACAAAAACGCGGCAGGTAAACACCTGCCGCGTTGGACAAAGGTCTGAAATTATTCTTCGTCGCGGTGCAGTTCAAGGAACTCTTCAACTTTGCGAACCATGTTCTTCGAACCCACAAAGAAAGGTACACGCTGGTGCAACTCAGTAGGCTTGATGTCCATAATGCGATTCACGCCGTCCGATGCAATGCCGCCAGCTTGCTCAATGAGGAATGCCATAGGGTTACATTCGTAAAGCAGGCGTAGCTTGCCTTGTGGGTGGCTTTGTGTGCTTGGGTAAAGGTAGATACCGCCTTTCAGTAGGTTGCGGTGGAAATCAGCAACCAGCGAGCCAATGTAGCGAGAAGTGTATGGGCGACCGTCTTCTGGCACGTTTTCTTGGCAGTACTTGATGTACTTCTTCACCCCTTGAGGGAAACGAATGTAATTACCTTCGTTGATGGAGTAGATCTTACCATCATCAGGAATCATCATGTTTTCATGAGAAAGACAGAAGCTGCCGATAGATGGGTCGTAAGTAAAGCCGTTTACGCCGTTACCAGTTGTGTATACCAACATGGTGGAGGAGCCGTAAATCACGTAGCCCGCAGCCACTTGCTTGTGACCAGGTTGTAGGAAGTCTTCTTCAGTTGGTGGAGTACCGATTGGAGAAACACGACGGTAAATCGAGAAGATAGTACCAACAGAGACGTTCACATCGATGTTAGAAGAACCATCAAGTGGGTCCATCAGTACTACATATTTGGCGTTTTGGTTGAGTTCTTTATTGAACGCAACTGCTTCGTCTTCTTCTTCACTGGCAACGCCACACACTTGATCACGAGCTTCAAGCGCGGCTTTGAACTTATCGTTCGCGTAAACATCGAGCTTTTGCTGATCTTCACCTTGGACATTTTCCGTGCCTACAGCACCAGTGATATCACCGAGACCCGCTGCGTTGATTTCGCGGTTAACGATTTTTGCAGCTAAACGAATGGAGGCTAAAAGGGATGATAGATCACCGCTAGCGTGGGGGAAATCCGCTTGTTTTTCGACAATGAACTCGCCTAGGGTGCGCAGTCCTGACATGGTTAATCCTTACATTTTCATTTCATTGGGGGTAGTGCGCAAGTGAGCATCTCTTTATGGATGTTAAACGATTGCGCTGGATGTAAGTTTAAGTCGCAGATCTTTTTAATGGTAATGAAGTAACTGTTTGAGATCTCAATTTATTTGTAGACTTGTTTGAGGGATTCATCAGTAAGCAAGAGGTTGTACAGTCTGTGTTCAACCTTGTCATATTTGTGAAAGGGACTGCAAGAAGAAGGCTAAAGTCACTCGCTTTTCAGGCGGTAATCGCGATAATGAAAGCATTAAAAAACGCATTACAAGGTTTAGTTTATGCACATTCATATCTTGGGTATCTGTGGCACATTTATGGGCGGCGCAGCGATTCTAGCGCGCCAATTAGGACATAAAGTCACTGGTTCTGATGCCAACGTTTATCCGCCAATGAGCACACTGCTTGAGTCTCAAGGTATTGAAATTATTGAAGGCTTTGACCCGTCTCAACTCGACCCCCAACCAGATCTTGTGGTGATTGGTAACGCGATGAGCCGTGGCAACCCGTGTGTCGAGCATGTGCTCAACACTAACATGCGTTACACCTCTGGCCCGCAGTGGCTCAACGAGTTTTTGCTGCATGATCGTTGGGTATTGGCGGTATCGGGTACACATGGGAAAACGACCACGTCGAGCATGCTTGCTTGGATACTTGAAGATTGTGGTTATCAACCGGGTTTCTTAGTCGGTGGGGTACTCGGTAACTTCGGAGTGTCTGCTCGTTTGGGTGAAAGTATGTTTTTTGTCGTTGAAGCGGACGAATATGACAGTGCTTTTTTCGATAAGCGTTCTAAGTTTGTGCATTACCATCCTCGCACTTTAATCATGAACAATCTTGAGTTTGATCATGCTGATATCTTCGATGATCTAGAAGCGATCAAGCGCCAATTCCATCATTTAGTGCGAACTGTACCGGGCAATGGATTGATCTTAGCGCCGAGAAAAGATCAGGCGTTAGCGGATGTATTAGAGCGTGGCTGCTGGACTGAAAAACAGTTCTCTGGTGAGAATGGTGACTGGCAAGCGCACAAATTAGTGCTTGATGGCTCAAAATTTGACGTTGCGTTGCAAGGCGAGAAGGTTGGTACCGTCGAATGGAATTTGGTGGGTGACCACAATGTGGATAATGCGCTGATGGCAATCGCTGCTGCACGACATGTTGGAGTCACTCCGGATCTTGCTTGCCAAGCATTAGGGCGTTTCATCAATACCAAGCGCCGTTTAGAGCTGAAAGGTGAAGAACAAGGTGTGACGGTTTACGATGATTTTGCGCATCACCCAACGGCAATTGAACTTACTGTCGGTGGTTTGCGTAACAAGGTAGGTGAAAAACGCATCCTAGCTGTGTTAGAGCCGCGTTCTGCCACCATGAAGCGTGGCGTACACAAAAACACACTTGCAGAGTCACTACACAGTGCAGATGAAGTCTTCTTGTTCCAGCCAGATAATATCGAGTGGTCTGTGCAAGACATTGCCGACCAATGCACACAGCCAGCGTTTGTCGATGCGGATATAGATAACTTTGTAGCCAAGATCGTCGAACGTGCGCGACCAGGTGACCAAATTCTAGTCATGAGCAACGGTGGCTTTGGTGGTATTCACGGAAAACTTCTTGAGCAGTTAAAACAAAAAGCCTGATTGATATGCAAAACAAAACACAACCCTCTCATAAAAAAGCCATCACGTTGGCATTAACGGGTGCTTCTGGTGCTCCCTACGGCCTTCGTCTTTTAGAATGCTTGGTTGCGGCGGATTATCATGTCTACGTTCTGATTTCTTCGGCGGCTCGTGTTGTGATGGCAACCGAGCATAATCTTAAGCTACCAAGTGGCCCAGAAGCGGCGCAGCAAGCATTGGTAGAGCACCTGAACTGCAATCGAAATAACATCACCGTTTGCGGTAAAGATGACTGGTTCTCACCGGTTGCGTCTGGTTCTGCTGCACCAAAGCAAATGGTGGTTTGCCCATGTTCTGCGGGAAGCGTTGCAGCGATTGCGCATGGTATGTCAGATAACTTGATCGAGCGGGCCGCTGATGTGGTAATGAAAGAGCGCGGGCAGCTGTTGCTCGTGGTTCGCGAAACACCATTTTCAACGCTACATCTGGAGAACATGCACAAACTGTCGCAAATGGGCGTCACCATCATGCCAGCAGCTCCAGGCTTCTATCATCAGCCAAAGAGTATTGAAGACTTAGTGGATTTTATGGTGGCGAGAATTCTTGACCACTTAGGTATTGAGCAAGGTTTGGTGCGTCGTTGGGGTTATGACCAGCGCTCGTGAGCTGATTGTGTAACCACTCAAATACCTTTACAATCCATCCAACTCATCGGGGAGCAAACCCATTTAGCATTGAGTCAATCAATGCATTGGGGCGCTGAGACCTAAGTGTTTAACTATGGACCCGTATTACCTGAACCAGATAATGCTGGCGTAGGAATTGAGTCTGGATATTGGAAGTCCTTAATAGCCGCCTCAAACCCTGTGCCGCTCAACTTATTTCTCTGAAATACTCATGGAGAGCGAGCAGTGAAACCCACTCTAAATCTGATTGCCCTAGCTGCAATCACCTCTACTTCAGCGTTTGCCGCTGAAAACACATTAACCATCTATACCTACGACTCTTTTGCCGCAGATTGGGGGCCGGGTCCTAAAATCGAGCAAGCTTTTGAAGCAAAATGTGGCTGTGACGTTAACTTCGTAGCGTTGGACGATGGTGTGTCGATTCTGAATCGTCTTCGTCTTGAAGGCGGTAATAGCAAAGCGGACATCGTATTAGGTTTGGATAACAATCTGATGGCAGAAGCGAAGAAAACCGATCTGCTTGCCGAGCACAATGTGGATACGGCTAACACAGTGTTACCAAACGGTTGGAGTGACACGACGTTTGTACCGTACGATTACGGCAACTTCGCGTTTGTGTACAACAAAGAGAAACTGGCTAATCCGCCGAAAAGCATGAAAGAGCTGGTGGAAACGCGCGACGATCTGAAAGTGATTTACCAAGATCCGCGGACTTCAACGCCGGGCCAAGGCTTAATGCTATGGATGAAATCTATTTATGGCGACGATGTGACGCAAGCGTGGCAGAAGCTAGCGAGCAAAACCGTAACGGTCACGAAAGGTTGGTCTGAGGCGTATTCTATGTTCCTCAATGGTGAGTCCGATTTAGTGCTTTCTTACACCACCTCACCTGCGTACCACTTAATTGCGGAAAACGATTCGAAGTTTGCTACGGCGAATTTTGCTGAAGGCCACTACATGCAAGTTGAAGTCGCCGCCAAAGTGAAAGGGGCAAAAAATTCAGAACTTGCTGATCAATTTATGAGTTTCATTTTAAGTGATGAGTTCCAATCGGCGATGCCAACGGGTAACTGGATGTACCCAGTCACTGACGTTGAGTTACCTAAAGGTTTTGAAACTTTGAGTGTTCCAAGCAAGTCGTTGAGCTTTAGTGCTGATGAAGTGGCAAAAATGCGTAAGTCTTGGATTCGCGAATGGCAAAGCGCATTGACGTTTTAGCTGACGTTTCCACCCTCATCTGAATGAGATAGGTTTTACCTTTGAATTCTGTTCCAAAAATAGGTTTAGGGGTCGCGATGATCATCGCGACCTTTGTTATTTCTGCCCTAGGTGCTTTGATTGTTCAAGCCCCTTCACTTGATGTGTCTGTGGTATGGGGCGACCCGTACTATCAACATGTCACCAAGTTCAGTTTCTACCAAGCGTTTCTTTCCACATTGCTCAGTGTTGGCTTTGCCATTCCAGTAGCGCACGCACTTTCGCGTCGCCAATTTATTGGTAAATCATTACTGCTTAAGCTGTTTGCATCGACACTGGTTTTGCCGGTTTTGGTTGGTGTTTTTGGGCTGTTAGCGATTTATGGCAACAGTGGTTTGTTGGCGCAGTGGTTGCAAAGTTTCGACACTAAACTGCCATTCTCTATTTACGGTTTGAACGGCATTTTACTCGCCCATGTGTTCTTTAATTTACCTTACGCGGCACGATTGCTTCTGCAAGCCTTGGAGTCTATTCCTGCCGAGCAGCATAAGCTTTGCGCGCATCTTGGGATGAGCCATTGGGATAAGTTTCGCTGGGTAGAATGGCCGCGTTTAAGGCAGCAGCTTCCCCACGTTTGTGGGTTGGTGTTTATGTTGTGCTTTACCAGTTTTGCCACTGTAATGGCGTTGGGGGGCGGGCCAAAATCCACCACCATTGAATTGGCCATTTACCAAGCGATTAAGTTTGATTTTGATTTACAAGCTGGGGCGTTATTGGCGCTGTGGCAGATGCTGTTATGTGGACTGCTTGCTATTGGAGTGCAGAAGTTAACAAGGCCTGTTTCTATCAGTGCTGGAAGCACATCGGTACAGCAATATTTAACGAAGGATCATGGGTGGTCAAAAGCTTGGGATAGCTTTTGGATCATAGGTGCCTTTTTACTGGTAATACCGCCGTTATTGATGGTGTTACTGAGTGGCATCAACCAACAAGTTTGGACAGTATTAACCGATGAGCGTTTTTGGTCTGCGCTATTGAACTCTCTCAAAGTCGCCTGTGTCGCTAGCGCGCTTGCGGTCGCTGCAGGGGTGTCCATACTATTGACCAGTCGCCGTTGGCGGTTGCAGTACAAAAACACGCGAGCCGATCAGATTGAGTCGATCGGCACCATTATTTTGGTGACTCCAGGTCTGGTGATTAGCACCGGTTTATTCTTACTACTGCGCGCATTTACCGATGTTTTTAGCTTGGCATTTTTTGTCGTGATTTTGGTGAACGGTTTGATGGCTTTGCCCTACGTGATCAAAACGCTGGCACAGCCAATGCTGCACATTGAACAACAGTATCAGTATGTATGTGCCAGCTTAGGCATGCGTGGCTGGCAACGGTTTAAAGTGGTGGAGTGGCAGGCGCTACGCAAGCCGTTTGCACATGCGTTTGCGATCAGCTTTATGTTTGCGATTGGCGATTTAAGTGCTATTGCGTTGTTTGGCGGACAAGAGTTCCGCACTTTACCTCTGTATTTATTCCAGCTGCTTGGCAGCTATCAGATGGACGCGGCTGCGGTGGTATCGGTGACCTTATTGTTGTTGAGTGTGGGCTGTTTTGCCTTGATTGAGAAAGTATTGAAAACGAAGGAGAGAGCGTAATGTTAGTGTTGGATGATGTGCAGTACACCTACCAACGTGAACTGTTTCGTTTTGACTTAACGATTGAGCAAGGACAGATTGTGTCGCTGATGGGACCAAGTGGGGCAGGGAAGTCAACCTTGCTGGCGTTGGTGGCAGGATTCATCCATCCTGACCGTGGTGATATTTGTGTTGATGGTGAGTCCATTGTGCGTAAAGAGCCTTATCTGCGTCCGTTCTCTATGTTGTTCCAAGAGCACAATTTGTTTGCTCACTTATCGGTGCGTGACAACATCGGTTTGGGCTTACACCCAGGGCTAAAGCTTACGGTGGACCAAAATCGTCAGATTGAACAAGCCGCGCAGCAAGTTGGTGTTGCAGAGTACCTCGACCGTTTGCCAGAGCATCTTTCTGGTGGCCAGCGTCAACGTGTTGCCTTAGCGCGTTGTTTTGTTCAGCCTCATCCCATGTGGCTATTGGATGAGCCGTTCTCGGCGCTTGATCCGGTGTTGCGTGAAGAGATGCTGAGCTTGGTAAAAAAACTCGCAGCAGAGCGGGGAATAACCGTATTGATGGTCACGCACCATTTAAGCGATGCCAAAGCGATTGCCAGCCACTTTGTGTTTGTGGCAGATGGTAAAGTGGAAGCCGCGGGTGATATGTCTGCATTGAGTGAACAGCATGCTAGTGAGAAGCTTGCGGCATTTATCCGAGCAGCATGCTAGTGCCTGATAGTTGCTAGGTTATGCTTCTCCGCAACACAAACCATGCCGAGGTCCAAATTCAAATTGAGATCTTAAGCTCATGATATGGTCAATCATTGCTTGTACACGCCGTGGGCGGTTTGCTCCAGGACGATAGACTAAATAAATAGGCATTGGTACCGTGTGCCATTGCGGTAACACTCTGACTAAGGTGCCACTTTCTAGCTCTTGCGTCATGTTCTGCACAGGTAAGTTAGCGATGCCTAGTCCTTTAAGTGCGCCTTTCAATATTGCTTCTACAGTTGTACTTGAGAAGTTACTGGTTATTGAAACATTGACGGTATTATCGTGTGAGATCAGCGTCCAAGGCCCTATTTCTGAAACATATTGATACCTCAAACAGTTGTGTTTTGTCAGATCTTCTGGCGTTTCAGGTACGCCGAACTCAGCTAAATACTCAGGGCTAGCAGCCAGGACTCGAGTGGTATAGCCTAATTTTTTTGCGATCAATCGATCATCAACTATCTGACCGACTCGAATTGCCATATCAAAGCCGTGTGAAAACAGATCAACAAAATCGTTCGATGCTTCTAACGCAATTTGTACTTTTGGCCATTGTTTTAAAAATGGCAAAAAGATGTGTTCCGCCATATACGCATCCAACGCTGGTGGCGCGGAAATACGCAGCCGGCCTTGGATCTGTTGTTCCATCTCCTGTACGTCATGGCCAATTGAGTGGAATTCCTCAACTAAGCTTGCAGCACGCTCTAAAACCATTTGGCCAGCTTCGGTGATCACTAACTTTCGGGTTGTGCGCTCTAGGAGTTTGGCTTCAAAGTGTTGTTCGAGTTTGGTTATGGCTTTACTAACAGTAGATTTCGGTAGGCTTAACTCCAGCGCGCACTTGGTTAAGCTCAGTAGTCGACAGCTTGTGACAAAGATAGAAAGCGTTCTAAAGTCAATTGTTTCTAAATTGCGAACAATCACTTTCAATTATCCATATTGTTTCAATATTAATCTGATTATAGTCTGGCACCTCATCCTTAGCCATCAAGTTATTGTCATTTGAGGTAAACAACATGTCCAACTCTGTAGACTTATTTTCTCCTATCGAACTCGGTCAATTAGCATTAGATAACCGTGCCATTATGGCGCCTTTAACGCGAGCTCGTGCTGGCGCAGACCATATTCCTAATGACCTTATGGTTGAATACTACGCTCAACGTGCGAGTGCCGGACTTATCATTGCTGAATGCACCATGGTGATGGAAGGTACGTCTGCTTTCATGGCAGAGCCGGGTATTTACAACGAAGAGCAAATCGCAGCTTGGAAAAAGGTAACGGATGCGGTTCATGAGAGAGGCGGTAAGATTGTACTGCAAATTTGGCATGCGGGACGAGCTTGTCATCCTGATCTGAATGAAGGAAAAACACCTGTAGCGGCGAGCGCATTGGCCATTCGTGATGAATTAGTCCATACCCCTTCGGGTAAGCAAGCATATACGGTACCACGAGCACTCGAAGTGGATGAGATAGCTTCCATTGTTGCGGCGTTTAAACAAGGTGCAGAAAACGCCAAGAAAGCCGGCTTTGATGGGGTCGAGATACATGGCGCCAATGGTTATCTTATTGATAACTTCCTTCGTGACGGCTCAAATTTACGTACCGATGAATACGGTGGCTCGGTTGAAAATCGTGCTCGATTTTTACTTGAGATAGTGAAAGAAGTCGTTGAGGTGTGGGGACCTGGAAGAGTCGGTCTGCGCACATCTCCGCTAAATGGATTTAATGACATGAAAGACAGTGATCCAGTTGGCTTGATGCGTTACTTAGCAGAGCAACTTAATTCTTTCGATCTTGCTTATTGGCACGTGATGCGTGCGGATCTGAAAGGCGTACAAAAAGCAGATGTTCTCAAGCCAGCACGCGAAAACTATCAAGGTCACTTAATGGCGAACGTGGGCTACAGTGCACAAGAAGCGGCAACAGCAATTGCAGAAAACAAAGTTGATGTGGTCGCATTTGGCGTTCCCTTTATCGCAAACCCAGATTTAGTTGAGCGATTTAAGAAAAATGCACCTCTTAATGAGGCGAAACCAGAACACTTTTATTTGGGTGGAGCAGAAGGTTATACCGATTACCCAGTGATGGCATAACCCTTACTTATTTAATATAAAAAGGACGCTAATGTTAGCGTCCTTTTTCGTTTCTGTATTTACTTAGCCTTGCGGTTTTACGACCATCACATTGATTGGAGAATATTCCACAACCTTACTCGCGACAGAGCCAAGCATTACTTTATTGATTTTAGAGCGCTTGTGACTTGGCATAATGATGAGATCAGCGCCTAAACGTTCTGCATAATCAAGAATGGTCGCGTAGGCCTTGCCTTCAGCAACATGCACTTGGTAAACCACATCTTCAGCAATATGCTCATTAGCGAAAGTTTTTAGTTGCTGCTTCACGTCTTGCTTCATTTTGGCCGCAGCATCTTTCGGAAAGTATGTGGCAACCATCGACATGTGAATACCAGGTAGTACCGTCAGAAGATGGATTTGAGCATTTGCTTGCTTTGCCTGCCAAACCGCTAGTTCAACCGCTCGGTCTGAAAAGCCTTGGTCATTTAGATCAACCGGAACAAGAATTTGTTTGTACATTCAATGTCTCTCATTAAGGCCCCTTTATCCTCGGGGCCAAATCGGTTATGCGCTCAATTGTTCCTTACGAGCACGACGTTTTTGGTTCATTGCAAGCACCAGCAAAATCATTAAGCATGGTACAAACACCCACTCTTTCATCGGACGGTCTGCATCCTGGATAACCCACTTGATTTCCCAATCAAAGTCGATACCTGCGGACTCTGCTGGACTACCAAATTCAACCATATCGACAATCATTTTGTTGTCACTTTCGGTCAGCATCAGACCCATAGATGAAATACGTGCGTCTGCTGTTGTCGCACTGTCTTCGAATGGAAGACGAACCGTTTTCTCAATGTAGTCGCCCTCAAGGTTTTCACCGGCAACACGTAACTCCAATGATTCTCCTACATTTAGTGTTTCCGTGATTTGAGCTACCTCAACGCCAGGAGAAAGAACTTTCGCTGGGTACAGCATGTCCCACCAAAAACCTGGACGGAAAAACGAAAATGTCAGTACTAATAATAGGACTGTTTCCCACCACTTGTTACGCGTGAACCACCACCCTTGAGTTGCCGCAGAGAAAATCAGCATTGCAATGATCGATGAGATGACCGTGAGTGCCAAATGCCACCAAGAGTCGATCCCCATTAACAATAGCTGGGTATTGAACACAAACATGAACGGCAAAATAGCGGTTCGAATATCGTAAGTAAAACCTTGGATACCAGTACGAATTGGATCTGATTTCGCAATTGCTGCTGCTGCAAAAGCCGCAAGGCCTACAGGTGGGGTATCGTCGGCCAAAATACCAAAGTAGAAAACGAACAAGTGCACCGCTATCAACGGAATAATTAAGCCATGCGCTGCGCCGAGCGTAACAATAACCGGCGCCATTAGCGTAGAGACCACGATGTAGTTCGCCGTTGTTGGCAGACCCATCCCCAGAACCAAGCTAATGATGGCGGTAAACAGCAGCATAAGAATGATGCTGCCACCAGAGATAAACTCGACGAAGTCGGTCATCACTAGGCCGATACCCGTTAGTGTAACAACACCAACAACGGTGCCCGCTGCCGCGGTTGCAACGCCGATACCAATCATATTGCGCGCACCAGAAACTAAGCTCTCGGCAAGATCGACAAAGCCATCTTTGGTTTGCTGAAGCATGTCACCTTGCTTTGACAGCAGTGCAATCAACGGACGTTGAGTCAGCAAAATGAAAATCATGAACACCGTTGCCCAGAATGCCGAAAGGCCAGGTGAGAAACGTTCGACAGTCAAACACCAAACCAATACGACGATAGGGAGTAGGTAGTGCAAGCCTGACTTAACGGTTGGGCCAGGATCAGGTACTTCTGTTAATTCTGCATCAATCTCAATTGCGCCATCTTGCACGTGATTTGCTGAGACTTTCACCAACCCAACGTACGCGATTAATAGTGCGACGGTAACAATTGGTGTCGCGGCATCACCAAAGACGTCCTTTGTCCAACCCACTCCGTAGTAAACCAATGCGCTGATCACACACAATCCTAAGATTGTACCAGTAAAGGACAGCAGACTTTGTACTAGTGTTGGGTTGTGGCGACGAGGAAGGCCTGTCATGCCTGCTTTACACGCTTCAAGGTGAACAATGTAAATTAAAGCAATATAAGAGATTAGCGCTGGAAGTAGGGCGGCTTTAATCACCTCAACGTAGGAGATACCGACGTATTCCACCATCAAAAATGCTGCTGCACCCATGATTGGCGGTGTTAACTGACCATTGGTTGAAGCCGCTACCTCTACCGCACCCGCTTTTGTGCCGGGAAAGCCAACACGCTTCATCAGTGGAATGGTAAAGGTGCCAGTTGTTACTACGTTTGCGATTGAAGAGCCAGAAACCAGACCAGATAAACCTGATGCAACAACGGCCGCTTTAGCTGGACCACCTTTCATATGGCCAAGTAACGAGAAGGCAACTTTAATGAAGTAAGCACCAGCACCAGCGCGTTCCAGCATTGCTCCAAACAATACAAACAAGAAGACAAAAGAGGTAGAAACACCTAGCGCAACCCCAAATACGCCTTCTGTTGTTAGCCACAAGTGAGACATGGCCTTGTTCAAGCTTGCCCCTTTGTGTGCGATAACGTCAGGCATGTAAGGGCCTGCAAAGGTGTAAGTAAGGAAAACAGCAGCCACGACCATCAATGGTGGACCAAGAGCTCGGCGTGTTGCTTCTAAAAGGAGGATCATACCGATAACAGCAACAACGATATCAACCGTTGTCGGTGCGCCTGAGCGTCCTGCTAGCTCGGTATAAAAAAGGTATATATAGGCTGCTGAAAAGCTGCCAGCCAACGCGAGTATCCAATCAACAAGAGGGATATGATCGCGAGGAGAGTTCTTCATCGCTGGATAAGCAGTGAAAGCCAAAAAGATCGCGAAAGTAAGGTGGATAGATCGCGCTTCCGTGTCGTTCAGTACGCCAAAATTGAAAATAAATGGTAACGGGGATGCGTACCATAATTGAAATAGTGACCAACACAGAGGAACAAACCAAAGGATTCGTCCTTGCATTCCCGAAGGGCTACGTGCACCTGTGTCTGCCTGAGCCACCATTTCTTGCACATCTTGTGACGGAGCTTGATTCGTCGCCATGTACTTTTTCCTTATTATTGATGGTCCTGTCTGATTTTTATCGAGAACCACACTTCGCCTCTATCAGTGTAGTGAATGGAGCGAAGTTTGCTTTCGAGTATTTTGCTGCCTGAACTCAAAGTGTTGATTGTTGGATACTCTGTTAGGCGGCGTTTAAGTTTTCTTGGGTATGAGCTCGCAGTTTTCAGAAGAAAACTGGCGAATGAAGCATACAGTTAGAACGTGCTACAACCTGTATGCTCAAACAGGCAGAAAATATTCTTTCCTGCCTGTATGTAGAGTCTGAGGAAATTACTTAATTAGACCCATTTCTTTGTAGTATTTTTCTGCACCTGGGTGAAGAGGAATAGAAAGACCAGCTTTCACCATGTCTTCTTTCTTCAAGTTTGCGAACGCAGGGTGTAGACGCTTGAAGGTATCAAAGTTTTCAAACACAGCTTTTGCCACGTTGTAAGCGACATCGTCTGAAACATCAGAGGTCGTTACCATTGTTGCTGCAACACCAAAGCTGTTTACGTCTTTGTCTGTACCGCGGTACATACCAGCCGGTACTGAGCTAAAGGCGTAGTATGGGTTGTCGGCAACAATTTTATCGATTTTAGGGCCTGTTGCTGAAACTAGCTTCGCATCACATGATGTGGTTGCTTCTTTGATTGAACCGTTCGGGTGGCCGACCATGTAAATGAAGGCGTCAATTTTGTTATCACAAAGTGCCTGAGAGCGTTCAGAGCCTTTTAGCTCAGACGCCAATTTGAAGCTGTCGTTTGTCCAACCCATCGCTTCCATGACAACGCCCATCGTTGCACGGTCACCAGAGCCTGGATTACCGATGTTTACGCGCTTACCTTTCAGGTCTTCAACGTTTTCAATACCTGAATCTGCACGCGCAATGATGTTGAAAGGTTCTGTATGAAGAGAGAACATTGCGCGTAGCTTCTTGTACGGGCCTTGTTCTTCAAACTTGCTCGTACCGTTGTAGCCGTGGTACTGCCAATCCGATTGCACGATACCAAAATCTAATTCGCCTGCACGGATAGTGTTAACGTTGTAAATTGAGCCACCAGTCGATTCTACTGAACAACGGATGTTGTGGTCTTTGCGACCTTTATTTACCAACTTACAGATAGCACCACCAGTTGGGTAGTAAACACCTGTCACAGAGCCAGTACCGATGGTAATAAACTCTTGAGCGTTAACTGCGCCTGCGCCCATTACGGCTGCAGCGATAGCGCCTACTTTGAGAAGTTTGTTAAATGCCATGAATTTCCCTTCCTTATATTCATTATTTACCCGGAAATAACCATAAATCACTTCTGGAGTTTCCTATTTGGAAACGGCACCTTTTTCAATCCAATCGTTTGAAAAAGCGAGCGAATCATAACAAAAAATTGGCAGAAAATTATCCAATTGTTAAATGTTATAGTTGATAAGTCTGAATTTTGTATCAGGGGATAGGATTCAATTTGTGATTTAATTCTTTTTATAACAATTACTTAATTAACGTTTAGTGACTGAAATGAAAAAGATCAATTGCGTGATGTTAATCACAAAACGGATGGTTAAAGAATGAGCGGAGTAAGCAAAAAATTTACATAAATTATGGGCTACAAAATGAGACTTCTTTTATAACCCACAATGAGTTAGCTGATTGAAGCTTTATAGAACTTAACCAGTATATTCGAACAGCTCGCACACTGATTTGAAGAGTTGCTCAGTCGTAATTGCCATGGTTGGCGTAATGAAAATGGTATCGTCACCCGCGACAACACCAAGAATACCTTCGGATTTACCGAGTGAATCAAGCAAGCGAGCAATCAACTGCGCTGCACCTGGGCCGGTGTGAATTACTACTAACGCTGCGTTACGATCGATGTCTAGTACCAGTTCACGCAGAGAGCTGCTGACTGTTGGGACACCTAGCTCAGCAGGAAGACAGTAAACCATTTCCATTTTTGCATTGCGCGTACGGACGGCGCCAAATTTAGTCAGCATACGTGAGACTTTAGATTGGTTGATACTCTCAAACCCTTGCTGTTTGAGTGCGTCAACAATCTCGCCCTGTGAGCCAAAGCTTTCTTCTTTTAACAGGGCTTTAAAGGCGCGAACTAAGTTGTCTTGTTTTTCTGAATTGCGCATAGTCATTACAAATCTCTTATTACGGGTCAGCAATTTTGCATATTCTCGCATATATATTCAGGCGGTGCCAAAGAGTCCCAGGATTATGTTAGATGCGTCACTGTAAACTATATACCACATAGAATTCTTTAGCGCGCTGAAGTAGGGCTGTATCTGTTTTCTTGAATTCCTTGTCATTTCAACAGAATAAAAGAATAATCCAAGCCCCATTTGTAGCACGGTAACAGCGAGTTGCGCGAGGTCGCAAAGCTAGCGTTAATTGATTGTAATCAAGTTGTGATTCCGATAGCTTTATTTAAGTTGGTTACAAACTACCCTACGAATACGTTTATAAGAGAAATACTCTCAAGGAGAACTACATGAAAGTAGCCGTTATTGGTGCCGCTGGTGGCATCGGTCAAGCCCTGGCCCTTCTACTTAAGAACCGTCTTCCTGCTGGTTCTGATCTAGCCCTATATGATATTGCTCCAGTAACTCCTGGTGTGGCCGCTGATCTTAGCCACATCCCTACGCCAGTTTCTATCAAAGGTTACGCTGGTGAAGATCCTACTCCAGCACTAGAAGGCGCGGATGTTGTGCTAATTTCTGCTGGTGTTGCGCGTAAGCCAGGTATGGATCGTGCGGATCTATTTAATGTAAACGCTGGTATCGTTAAATCGCTAGCGGAGAAGATTGCGGTTGTATGTCCGAAAGCTTGTGTTGGTATCATCACAAACCCTGTAAATACAACAGTGCCAATTGCTGCTGAAGTTCTTAAAAAAGCGGGTGTTTATGATAAGCGTCGTCTATTTGGTGTAACAACGTTGGATGTTATCCGTTCAGAAACGTTTGTTGCTGAGCTAAAAGACAAAGATCCAGGTGACGTTCGCGTGCCAGTAATTGGTGGTCACTCTGGCGTAACGATCTTACCTCTACTGTCTCAAGTTGAAGGTGTTGAGTTTACAGCTGAAGAAGTAGAAGCATTAACGAAACGTATTCAAAATGCAGGTACTGAAGTTGTAGAAGCGAAAGCGGGTGGTGGTAGTGCAACACTATCAATGGGCCAAGCTGCATGTCGCTTTGGTCTGTCTCTGGTTCGTGCTCTTCAAGGTGAAGAAGGCGTAGTTGAGTGCGCTTACGTTGAAGGCGACGGCGAACACGCGACGTACTTCGCGCAACCTGTGAAACTGGGTAAAGAAGGCGTTGAAGAAGTACTAAGCTACGGCAAACTCAGCGATTACGAAAAGTCTGCATTAGACGGTATGCTAGAAACACTAAATGGCGACATCAACATTGGTGTTGAATTCGCAAAGTAATCTAGAAAGCCTATATAAGAAGAAAGCCGATCATTTTGATCGGCTTTTTTGATCCTTGATTTCTCAACTTCGTAAAACTTTCCAATAAAACCACGTAGTGAAGGAGAAGATGATGGAAGCGAGTCGAATCCGTAAAGGCATGGTTGTTGAGTGCCAACAAGGCGTCGGTACGATATTAGTGGTCGACCATGAAGCAGAGACGGTATTGTTGTCCAAACAAGGGACTGAACAGCAGCTCGCCGTTAGCTTTGATGAAATAGAAGATGATCCACAACTGCATGGCGGTAGTGACAGATATTACTAGCGCCTCCGGCGTCGTCATTAGGTATCAAACGTAAAAAAAGGAAGAGCATGCTCTTCCTTTTTGCTATAAGTCTTGCGTTATGGGTAGCTATTGATTACTTCGTGCGTTGTACTGCGACATGAGCCAGAGTAACAAGCGCTTGTTTGTATTCAGACTCTGGCAACACTGATAGTTCTGCGATTGCTTTGTCTGCTTCTTCTAGAGCTTTTTGCGTTGTGTATTCCAGAGAGCCTGCTTCTTTCATGACCGCAAGAATTTCTTCTAAGCGATCCATACCATTCGCTTTCTCAATCGCTTCACGAATCATGATGGCGTTTTCTGGTGTGGTATTACGCATAGCATGGAGTAGAGGTAAAGTTGGCTTGCCTTCGGCCAAGTCATCACCCACATTTTTACCCATGTCTTCGCCATCAGAAGTGTAATCCATGACGTCATCAATGAGCTGAAACGCAGTGCCTAGATACTTACCGTAATTTTGCATTGCGATTTCCACATGCTCAGGAGCATCATTTAAGATTGCACCGATTTGAGTTGCGGATTCAAATAAGCGCGCAGTCTTAGAGTAGATGACTTGCATGTAGCTTTCTTCTGTCGTGTCAGGGTCGTTACAGTTCATCAACTGCTGTACTTCACCTTCGGCGATCACGTTTACGGCATTGCTCATTAGTTTAAGGATCTTCATGGATCCTAGTTCTGTCATCATCTGAAATGAGCGTGTATAGATAAAGTCCCCAACTAATACGCTAGCCGCATTGCCAAATGCTGCATTCGCAGTGGCTTTACCACGGCGCATGTCTGATTCATCTACCACGTCATCATGCAGCAAAGTCGCTGTATGGATGAACTCAATAAACGCAGCTGCCATTGTATGACCATTGCCTTGGTAACCAAGTGCACGGGCTGACAGTATCGCTAAAAGCGGTCTTAGACGTTTGCCTCCACCACTCACGATATAAAAACCGAGCTGGTTGATTAAAGAGACATCAGAATTAAGTTGGGCTTGAATTGTTTCATTCACTTTTGCCATGTCATCGGCAGTAAGCGCTTGGATAGTTTTAAAATCCATCGTATATCCGGCTGAAGTTAGACCCTGCAAGGCTTATTCGATTTATATAATTGTCGAATAATACACTAAAAAACGTTGATTAATACATTACTAAAGGGCATGATTGCCGCACTTTTCTTTGGCGATTAGCTTTTCGCCAATTTTTTCAAAATATGGCTTGTCATAGGAGCATCTATTCTGTAGAATCTGCGCCCTATTGATGATTAGTTTAGCGCACACCCTCAAGAAAGGCTGTGCGGAAAAAGCGGAGTAAAATATGTACGCTGTTTTCCAATCTGGTGGTAAACAACACCGTGTAAGCGAAGGTCAAACTCTTCGTTTAGAGAAATTAGACGTTGAAACTGGTGCAACTGTAGAATTTGATAAAGTTCTTCTTGTTGCTAACGGCGAAGACATCAAAGTTGGTGCTCCTCTTGTAGAGGGCGGCAAAATTGTTGCTGAAGTTGTACAACACGGTCGTGGCGATAAAGTTAAAATCGTTAAGTTCCGTCGTCGTAAGCACTCTCGTAAGCAACAGGGTCACCGTCAGTGGTTCACTGAAGTGAAGATCACTGGTATCAACGCTTAATCTATTAGGAGAGTTTAACAATGGCACACAAAAAAGCTGGTGGTTCTACTCGTAACGGCCGCGATTCAGAAAGCAAACGTCTAGGTGTTAAGCGTTTCGGTGGTGAATCTGTACTTGCAGGTAACATCATCGTTCGTCAACGTGGTACTAAGTTCCACGCTGGTAACAACGTAGGTATCGGTAAAGACCACACTCTATTCGCTCTTACTGAAGGTAAAGTGAAGTTCGAAGTGAAAGGTCCTAAGAACCGTAAGTTTGTAAGCATCGAAGCTGAGTAATTAGGTTTTTAACCAAATTACTTAATAGCTTTAAGCTGAATTCAAAAGCCCTGCCGAATCGGCGGGGTTTTTTATTTGTGGCAGTCGACATATCGAAGTTTCTCGCTAAGATCCTAAGCGATTTGAATCTGGGAGCTTAGATCTGTCATCTGCTAAAATTGTCGGATGACATAGTAAGATTTAATCCACGCACGAAGTAGTCGGAGTAAAAGATGAAGTTCGTAGATGAAGCGGTAGTAAAAGTTCAGGCTGGTGATGGCGGTAGTGGCGTTGTCAGTTTCTGGCGTGAAAAATTCATCACTAAAGGTGGCCCTGATGGCGGTGATGGCGGTGACGGTGGTGATGTTTATATCCAAGCCGATGAAAACCTAAATACCCTGATTGATTACCGTTTCCAGCGCTTCTACGAAGCTGAGCGTGGTGAAAACGGTCGCGGTGGTAACTGTACAGGTAAGCGTGGTAAAGACATCGTTCTTCGTGTACCTGTGGGTACGCGCGCTGTGGATATCCACACAAATGAAATCGTGGCGGAAGTTGCTGAACACGGTAAGAAAGTGATGATCGCAAAAGGCGGTTGGCACGGTCTAGGTAACACGCGTTTCAAATCTTCAGTAAACCGCGCGCCTCGTCAGAGAACATTGGGTACAAAGGGTGAAGTACGCGAAATTCGCCTTGAGCTATTGCTTCTTGCTGATGTGGGTATGCTTGGTCTACCTAATGCTGGTAAATCAACCTTTATCCGCGCAGTATCAGCAGCAAAACCGAAAGTCGCTGATTACCCATTCACGACTTTGATCCCAAGCTTGGGTGTCGTAAGTGTCGTACCAGAGAAAAGCTTTGTTGTTGCAGACATCCCTGGTTTGATCGAGGGTGCAGCAGATGGCGCTGGCCTTGGTATTCGATTCTTGAAGCACTTAGAGCGTTGTCGAGTGTTGCTGCACATGATCGATATTATGCCAATTGATCAGTCCGATCCGGTGCAAAATGCATTGACGATCATTGATGAACTAGAACAATACAGCGAAAAACTGGCAAGTAAGCCGCGTTGGTTAGTGTTCAACAAAGTTGATCTAATGCCTGAAGAAGAAGCGAATGAGAAGATCCAAGAAATCTTAGACGCACTAGGTTGGGAAGACGAGTACTTTAAGATCTCGGCGATCAATCGTAACGGTACTAAAGAGCTTTGTTACAAACTGGCTGACTTTATGGATAACCTGCCTCGCGAAGAGGAAGAAGTGGCTGAAGAAGATAAAGTTAACTTCATGTGGGATGATTACCATAAAGATGCGATGGCGGGTAAAGACGTTATCACTGAAGATGACGACGACGATTGGGATGACTGGGACGATGAAGAAGATGACGGTCACGTTGTCTACGTTCGTGACTAATCAGAACGGTCAAACAATGCCTGTTTGCCTATAATTCATTAAGCCGCAATTATTTATTGCGGCTTTTTTTGTATCTAAATCATATTTAGGTGATGTGATTTACGGCACAATAACTGATACGTCGTGTTTTTTTGAGGGTTAGTTTGGCCCTCGCGCGTATGAATGAGTAACACCCTAAAAGGAATTAGACTTATTTATGACTCTAGAAACCATACCGCCTAGAGAGTTGGCGGTATCTACTCAACGATCGATTTCTCGTCTTGTCGCCCAAGCCGGACAAATGCTACTTGCTCATGGTGCTGAAAGTACTCTTGTGAGCGATATTATGCGTCGTATTGGCCTTGCTTGTGGGGTGAATGAAGTTGCGGTTGCACTATCAGCTAATGCATTGGTTGTGACGACGGTAATGGATGGGCACTGCATCACCACCACCCGAAGCTGCGCTGATCGTGGCATCAATATGCGCGTTATTACGCAAATTCAACGAATCTGTATCATGATGGAGCGTGGTTTACTCGATTCAACCATGGCGCAGAAAAAGCTGAACGCTATCAGTCCAGAGCGTTATAACCGCTGGTTGGTGGTGTTTATGATTGGCTTGTCTTGTGCGGCATTCAGTCATCTAGCTGGTGGTGATTGGGGAGTATTCATCATGACCTTTTTAGCTTCAGCTGGTGGCATGATCGTTCGCCAAGAAATTGGTCATCGTCATTTCAACCCTCTATTGAACTTTGCTGCGACCGCTTTTGTGACTACCTTAATTTCAGCACAGGCGGAAATTTACCAAGTCGGTAATCTACCTACCGTAGCAATGGCATCGTCAGTATTAATGCTTGTACCTGGTTTCCCACTCATTAACTCTGTCGCAGATATGTTGAAAGGCCACTTTAATATGGGGATTGCTCGATTTGTGATGGCTAGTTTACTAACGTTGGCGACATGTTTGGGGATCGTTGCTGCGATGAGTGTAACTGGAATTTGGGGGTGGGCAATCTAATGAGTTTATTTGATTTGATGTTTGGCCTTTTGAATGACATGTTTTTTGCGGCGATTCCCGCCGTAGGATTTGCATTGGTTTTTAACGTGCCACAAAGAGCTTTAGTGTATTGCGCTGTTGGTGGTGCGATTGGTCATGGTAGCCGCTACTTGATGATGCAGTTTGGCATTCCTATTGAGTGGGCAACCTTTTTTGCCGCGACGTTAGTTGGGATGATCGGTGTGTACTGGTCTCACCGTTTTCTCGCGCATCCAAAAGTGTTTACTGTGGCTGCTTTGATCCCGATGGTGCCGGGTGTGTTTGCGTACAAAGCAATGATCGCTATGGTAGAAATCAATCATGTTGGCTACTCACCCGAGCTTGTCGCAACCTGTATGGAAAACTTTCTTAAGGCCATGTTTATTATTGCAGGTTTAGCAGTTGGTCTTGCGGTTCCGGGGCTGTTATTCTATCGCCGCAGACCAATTGTATAAGGACCTAACATGATCATTAGTATGATTGCCGCGATGGCCGACAATCGCATCATTGGCAAAGACAATCAAATGCCTTGGCATCTTCCCGCCGATTTCGCTTGGTTTAAGCGTTGTACCATGGGAAAACCGGTTGTGATGGGACGCAAAACCTATGAGTCTATTGGTCGCCCTTTACCTGGTCGCTTGAATATTGTTATTAGCCGTGATGAGACACTAAAGATCGAAGGTGTCACTACCGTAACATCGATTGAGCAGGCTCTGGAAGTCGCAGGTGATGTGGAAGAAGTGATGATCATTGGTGGTGGTGCGATTTACACCACTTGTCTGCCTATGGCCAATAAACTGTATGTAACACACATTGAAGCGGCCATTGATGGTGATACTCAGTTCCCAGATTGGGGAGACGAGTTTAAGGAAACTTACTCAGAAATGTATCAAGCCGATGAGAAGAACGCCTACAACATGCGCTTTACTGTGTTAGAAAAGTAATTCGAGATTAACACCGCGTAGTTAATACGGTAATGCCGTTCGTATAACAGCGAGCGGCCATCCCAACCTACCGTCATCCTGAAAAGCGACGAAAGAGCGAGATTCAGGAGCCTCTATACGAGTACTTTGTTGTCAAAGGTATTTCTATCTATTCGCAGCGCGAGGATATTAGATTCCTAGTCTCGTTAAGGCTCGTTGGAATGACCCTACAGGAGGTGTTAAGTGACAGGTATTCTTCCTACTATGGATTATCGACTGTTATTCAGTGTTTAACTTAACGCATCCTGAGTAAAAATTTTCTTATCTTCCCAACGGATCATGGTCAGGCTTCCTCCCCAAACGCAGCCAGTATCTAGCCCGATGACTTCGTTGTTCATATAGCCTTGTAGTGCAGCCCAGTGCCCAAAGAGCACCGCTTTGTTTAAGTGGATACGTTTAGGCACATCAAACCATGGAATAAGTTCGTTACCGGAAACTTGTTGCGGTGGCAATTTACAATCCATATCCAAACGACCATCAGGGAAACAAAAGCGCATCCGCGTAAAAGCATTGATAATATAACGGTATCGGTCCAAACCCTGTAGAGAGTCATCCCAGGAATCAGGTTGATTACTGTACATGTTTTTTAATAGCCAAGGCAGCTCTTCACTTTGGATGATGCGCTCAACTTCACGGGCACACTTTCTCGCTGTTTTTAGATTCCACTGCGGTGATATGCCAGCGTGACACATCACGAACTCGTCATGCTCGGCCATTAGAGGTTGCTGAGCTAGCCATGTCAGTAGTTCCTCTTTGTCAGGGGCCGTGAAAATAGGTGCGGTTCTATCTTTGTCTTTGACCTTTTTTATCCCGTGAGCCACTGCGAGAAGGTGAAGGTCGTGATTACCAAGCACGACGATTGCGTTTGCGCCAAGTGACTTGACAAAGCGTAACGTTTCTAGTGATTTAGGCCCTCTGGCGACCAAATCACCAGCAAGCCAAAGTTGGTCTTTTTTCGCAGAGAAAGATACTTTTTCTAGTAGTCGCTGCAATTCATCAAAACAGCCTTGGATGTCACCAACAATATAGGTAGCCACTGAATCTCCAATTTACTAATTTAAAACATTTGGAACAGCCAAGCGAAATGGTTCGATTTCGGTGATGAACTCTTGCCCTTTCTCATCCAGCATTTTGTAGTGTCCTTGCATAACGCCGACAGGGGTTTCTAACGCGGTTCCGCTACTGTACGTGTATTCATCATTGCTTGGAATAAAGGGCTGCTGGCCTACCACTCCGTCACCTTCAACCGTCATTTGCTTGCCATTCGAGTCTGTGATTAGCCAGCGGCGGCTCACTAACTGTACGGTTTGCTGGCTAAGGTTTTTGATGGTGATGATATAAGCGAAAACGTAGCGTTGTAGCTCTGGGTTGGACTGTTCTTCGATGTATTTGGTGTGAACTTGAATTTTGATGCAAGGTTGAATGACGTCCATGTGCACTCCTCAGAAACGTAATATCCCAATAATAATAAGCCAAACCTACAAGGGTTTGGCTCATTGTTTGAGTTCTTAGTGCTGCGGGTTATCCGCAAGCCAGTTCGCCATTGCTACGAATTGTTCTAGCGTCAGGTTCTCTGGACGCATGCTTGGATTAACACCTAGCTCTTCTAGTACTTCTGTGCTTAACAACGATTTGTAGCAGTTACGAACTGTTTTACGACGTTGGTTAAAGCCTTCACGACAAACGCGATCGAGCAAACGCAGATCTTTCGCCGGGCATGGCAGCTCTTCGTAAGGCACTAAACGAACAACGGCAGAATCCACTTTCGGTGGTGGAACGAATGCCGTTGGCGGCACTTCCAGTACTGGTACCACTTTACAGTAGTACTGAGCCATTACCGTTAAACGGCCGTAAGCTTTGCTGCCAGGGCCGGCGGCTAAGCGGTTTACCACTTCTTTTTGCAGCATAAAGTGCATGTCTTGAATGTCTTTATGGAACTCAAAAAGGTGGAACATCAATGGTGTAGAGATGTTGTATGGCAAGTTACCAAAAATGCGCAGCTTGTTGTTTGGCTTCACTAGTTGAGTGAAGTCAAAACGCATAGCGTCACCCTCATGGATGGTCAACTTATCTGCCAGTTCAGGGTGAGTACGTAGGCGTTCCGCCAGATCGCGGTCTAATTCGATAACTGTGAACTTATCTACTTCACGACCTACTGGCTCAGTGATAGCACCAAGACCAGGACCGATTTCAACCAGGTTTTGACCTGGTTTTGGGTTAATCGCTGATACGATTCCATCAATAATGTATGGATCGTTCAGGAAGTTTTGACCAAAACGTTTACGCGCTTTGTGTCCTAAATGGACATCATTTCTCATTGTTTCTTCTCTACCAAATCTATCGCATGCGTGAGCGCTGTTCGGAAACTCCCTGTATCCGCTTGACCTGTCCCTGCCAGATCTAATGCAGTACCGTGGTCCACCGATGTTCTAATAAAAGGTAGACCAAGAGTAATGTTTACTGAACGACCAAAGCCTTTGTATTTTAATACTGGCAATACTTGATCATGGTACATGCCTAAAACAGCATCAGCATCATTTAAATATTTTTCATTGAAAATGGTATCAGCCGGCAGAGGGCCGATCAGGTTGATACCTTTTTCTTGTCGAATTTTTTCCAGTGTCGGAGTGATGGTTTCGATCTCTTCACGACCTAAGCAGCCATCTTCGCCAGCATGAGGGTTAAGCCCGCAAACGTAGATGTTTGGTTGTGCGATAGCAAACTTTTCTACAAGGTCTTTATGAAGAATATCGATGATTTTTTCTAATCGCTCTTCGGTGACAGCTTTGGACACATAAGCTAAAGGAATATGTGTTGTAACCAGCGCCACGCGCAGTCCTTCCGTTGCTAGCATCATTACGACTAGCGGCGTTTGTGACTTCTCGGCGAAAAATTCAGTATGACCACTGAATGCAACACCTGCGCGATTAATCACCCCCTTATGAACAGGGCCGGTGACAATAGCATCAAATTCATCATTCATACAGCCTAAAGCCGCTCTTTCTAGCGTTTTTAGTACATAGTGGCCATTCGCTTCATTGAGCTCGCCTGCGACCGCAGGTTCCGATATTTGGATATGGTCAACGATAAGCGTGCCCGCTTTTTGTGCTTTAGGTGCTTCTTCTGGATTGTAATCAGACAGTTGGACTTCGATGCCAAGCTGCTTGGCTCGCTCCGTCAGCATATTCTTATCGGCACAGACGACAATTTGGTGCGCCCAATCTTCTTTCGATAGGGCAAGCACTAAGTCTGGGCCGATACCCGCAGGTTCCCCTGCGGTTACGACAATTCTACGAATTGTATTAGTTGTCATTGTTGTCATCCACGATTTCAACAAACGCACTTGCGCGTAGCTCTTGCATCCATGCGCCCGCTTCTTCATTAAATTTACGATTAAATAGAATACGGTAAGCTTTGTTCTTCATCGCTGAGTCAGTGCGGTCAACTTGGCGACGATCCAACACTTCAACGATATGCCAGCCGTGAACGGTTTTGAACGGTTCGCTGATTGAGCCAACTGGCAGAGTTTCTACTTGGTGCTTAAATTCTGGCACGTAAAGATCTGGTGTTTGATAACCTAGTTCACCGTCTTGTGCTGCCGAGCCAGGATCTTGACTGTATTGTGTTGCCAATTGAGCGAACGTTGCTTCACCGGCTTTGATGCGGCGTACAAATTCATTCAGTTGCTTCTTCGCCCCTTCGTCGCTCAGAATCACGGTTGGTTTAATCAAAATATGACGCGCATTTACTTCCGTTACCGCAACCGTTTCTAGGCCTTTTACATCCTCTATTTTTAGGATGTGGAAACCAACGCCACTACGGAAAGGACCAATAATGCTGCCTTTGTTTTGCATCTTGATCTGATCAGCAAAGATGGTTGGCATCTCTTCTTTACGCATCCAGCCCCAGTCACCACCTTGTAAAGCTTTAGGACCTTTTGAGTAGGTGTAGGCCATCTCCGTAAAGTCTGCACCTTCGTTTAGCTTTTTCGCGAGCGCTTTAGCTTCTGCTTCTACAGCTGACTTTTCTTTATCGTCAGAGAAGCGCAGTTGAATGTGTCCAATTTTGTATTGAACAGTCGCATTGGTTTCTTGTGATAGTTGCTCAGCAAGGCTATCGACCTCTGCTGGAAGGATATTAATACGGCGACGAACCAGTGCATTGCGAGCTTCTGATGCGGCGATTTCCTTACGAATTTGTTCGCGGAATTCTGGGTAACTTAAACCTTCACTTTCTACAGAAGCAGCGAGTTGTTCTACCGATTGCTCATTATTACGTGCGATCTCTGCAATCGCTTGGTTTAAACGGTTGTCGTCAATACGCACACCAATACGGTCTGCTTCTTGGCCTTGCAACGTATCAATGATAAGTTTTTCAACGACTTGTTCTTTTAACACGCTGGTAGAAGGTAAGCTCTTTCCACTTTGACGAGCGTTGGCTTGCAGCGTTTTCATCGCTGTTTCGATGTCGCTTTGTAGAACTACACCGTCGTTCACGATGACCGCAACCTTATCGATCTCTACTGGTGCTGCAACCGCTCCGCAAGAGAGTAGGGTCGTGAATAAGATTGATTTCCAAATTTTCATTTAAAATTCCGTCAGTATTTTTGAATAGGCGTCTTATTCATTTAAGACGCCTATTTTGATTAATTGTTCAGATAGAATGGGCGGCCGTACTTAATCGCGTTGTCAGAACCATCCAGTTCTTTGACAGCAGTGTCTTCACGCTGGTTGGTCGCAAAGCCTTGAATACCGAAGTTAACGCTGAAGTTATTTTCGTATTCAGGTGATGCCCCGGTGCTGCCGATAGCTTGGTCTTCCCAACCAAGCAATTGGTTTGAGTAAGTGACGCCAATGTACCAACAGTCAGATTGGTAACGCAGGCTCGCTAACCATTCTAGGTCCGCATTTTCATTGAGGTCGTAGTAGTATTGACCACTCGCAGACCAGTTCGGGTTGAACTCGTAGGCCGCTACAATACCTGCTTGAGAAATACCTTTACGAGTAATTGTGTCTAGGTTTTCGAGAATGATCGTATCTTCGATGTATTCACGCGTAACGTAGCGATAGTTACCCTGAATAAAGCCGCCGTTGAATTGGTATTCCAAGGTACTGTTTGCCAACTGCATGGAGCTCAAATCAATATCGTATTGAATTCCACCGTGATAGAACAAGTAATCGTTGTAGTTGAAATCAGCTTCAATCGCCCATGATGAGTAATTGGTGGTCTCATCCGGAAGATTTGGGCTGTTGCTCAGTTTGGTCTTTTTATCGAAGTAGTAAATCTGACCAAATGAAACGTTAAGACGCTCTTTATAGTCATCATCAAAGAAGCGAGTACTCGCACCGTAGCTTAACTGGTTCGCCGAGGCGATTTTATCAATGCCACTGTACTTACGACTGCGGAATAGCCCGTAGTAGTCGGTTTGTAGCAAGGTGGTATCGTAGTTGTAGATGTTGGTTTGATCTTCTTCAGGTACGTACAAGTACTGCAGCTGAGGCTCCAGTGTTTGGGTGTAGCCCTTGATCCAGCTTGTATCTCGCTCTAAGTAAAGTTGCGCATGCGTACGGAACTCAGGAATAACACGAGAAACTTCATCATCCAACTGGTTTTGCAAGTTTACATCTGTCAAACCCGTTAAGTCTTGAGAGTAATACGTAGAGAGCACACGCGCTTCTGTTGTCCACGTTGCCCATGAGTTTGAGAGTGGTAATGTAAGCCCTGGTTCAATGTGAACACGGGTCGCATTTGGTCGCGCAGCATCGCTGGTATCGAAGCGGCTCACTTGGCTCTTCACGTCAAAGTTAAGGTAGTCTCCCCACAACGGCGTGTAGTAGTTCAAGTCTAACTGAGGAAGCAGGCGATAAGGGCGGTTCTCTTCTTTCAATAAGATTTGGAAGTCACGAACGGTTAACGAGGCATCCCAGAAGTCAGAACGATATTGTACTTGTCCTTCTTGAACCAGTTGACCATCTTCACGGTTACCAATGTCGGAGTCTAGATCGAGGAAGTAATCAATATCACTCACTTTTGAGTAATCGACTTTGACTATCCACTGTTTATTGATGATACCGTCGTGTTTAACTTGGTAGCCCCAACGAGACTCGTCCTGATATTTGCGATCACTATTGAGGTATTCGCCTTTGATTTCCCCATTTCCCCAACCATCTGTTAGGTAGCGGAAATCAGTATCGAGTTTTGTACCACGTTGCTGCATATAGAGCGTGGTGAGTGTCATGTCATATTGAGGCGCGATGTTCCAATAGAATGGCACCTCGACTTCCATACCATCACTAGAACCATACGATAAAGAAGGGAAGAGGAAACCCGTTTTACGCGTATCTCCAATTGGCATGGTTAGATACGGCACATAGAAAACAGGCACATCTAACACTTCAAATCGAGGATGGTGCAGCGTCGCTGTCTCTTCATCTTGGTCAACATCGATGCCTGACGCAACCAATCGCCATGAATTATCGCCTTGAGGGCACGATGTGATAGAGCCGTCTTCGAGTTCATAAACCGACTGACCTGTGCGGGCGATATAGGCTGCAGTGCCTCGGCCTTGTTGGCAAAGGAACTGATAATCGGTGTTCTCAAGTGAAAACGTATCTTGATTAATGTCGTTAGTAACACGATCAGATCGAGCTTTGACTTGGCCGTCATTGAAAGTCACGTTGCCTTCGGCAACCACGACGTTGTCTTGTTGGTGCAGCGTTACGCTATCTGCGGTAATTTTCTTCTGGCCTTGGGTGACTTGTACATTACCTGAGTACTGAGCTTTGTCACCATTGATGGCTTGCAGGGTGTCAGCTTCTACCACTACTGGGGTATTAAGAGCGTCCTCCTCGCCACTTGTATCGACCAAACATTGATCTGTGGCGGGCATTTCCTGCACACTATCATGGATATTCGCTTCAGCTTGAGTGGTGGGTACAAACAAGGCGGTGCTGATAGAGGCCGCTAAAAATGTGCGGGAGAAATGTTGCATTGAATTGAACTTTCCTGTGTCACTACTACTCGATGGCTATAGGGCTTGTTGTACCCTAGCGTAATAGCCAAATGAATCAACTATAGTCGCATTTATCCCAGCGTATTGATTCACTGTGGCATAATGACGACAAAATAGCTGCAAAGATAAGCAGGCGAAATGGCCTAGCCGAAATAAAACTAATTCCATTATCATAAAGGAAATCGTTGCATCCGGCACTATAAGACCGCCGTCGTCGATAAAAATTCATTGATAGAGAACACATAATGCATATTTTTGGCAAAATTCTGGGTGCCTTTTTTGGCTTGTTACTTGGCGGGCCGCTAGGTTTACTCTTTGGCTTATTTATTGGCCATCAATTCGATAAAGCACGTCGCTTGAGTCAAGCCGGGTTCTCTACTGGCGGCTTTGGAAAAGGGCCAAGTCAAGCTCAGCGCCAAGAAGAGTTTTTTAAAGCGGCGTTTGCGGTAATGGGACATGTGGCAAAAGCGAAAGGCCAAGTCACCAAAGAGGAAATCCAACTGGCTTCAGCCATGATGGACCGCATGAATTTGCATGGCGAACAGCGTCGCGCAGCGCAAGACGCGTTTCGTGAAGGTAAAGACAGCGACTTTCCGTTAGAAGATGTTCTTGTTCGTGTGAAAATTTCGACAGCTGGTCGCTTTGACTTGTTGCAATTTTTCTTAGAGCTGCAAATCTCGGCGGCCTTTGCAGATGGCTCGATCCACCCGAGTGAACGAAATGTACTACACAAGATTGCACGTGGTTTGGGTTTCTCTTCTGAGCAATTAGAGCGTCGTTTGCAAATGCAAGAAGCCGCATTTCGTTTCCAAAGCCAGGGCGGTTTTCATGGTCAGCATCAAGGCCAATCTTCTGGTGGTAGCTGGCAACAAGCTTCACAAGCAGATCAACTGGCTGACGCGTACAAAATTCTGGATGTGTCTTCAGATGCCGACAGTAAAACCGTCAAGCGTGCTTATCGTAAATTGATGAACGAGCATCACCCGGACAAATTGATGGCTAAAGGTTTACCACCAGAGATGATGAACGTCGCGAAAGAGAAATCTCAAGAGATTCAAAACGCTTACGATCTTATTAAGAAGGTTAAAGGCTTTAAGTAGTCGGACGTTTTCTATCAAACATTTGGATGTAAAAAAGGGCACTCAGTGCCCTTTTTCATGTCTTAGTCTTTGAGTTGTCGGTGTCTTTAGCTTTTGGCCTATCATGTCCCTAATGCTAATTGACCTCACATCCCCCCAGTTTAGTTGGCTTGATTCAAGTCCCAATCGTATTCGTATTTCACTTTGCCAGAGAAGTTTTTGTATTGCGGAGCATACTTTGCGATGTGGTTGAAGACTTGTTTCTCTCCACCAAAGTCCGCTGCAAACCAATCATAAATAGAAGACAGCTGCGCCGTGTTTCCTTGGATAGATACGCCTTTGCTGCTGTTGATAAATGTTTTGGCGGCACTATCCAGTAGAGCTTGCGTGTTGTCAGCAGTGAATGCTTGAGATTGCAGATTAGGGCATCCTAGGCTGGCACAGTTAACCGCGTAATGCGTTCTTGGGTCATTCCAAATTGGACGCAAAATTCGATGTTCAATATCGTTTAAAGTTAGATCCTTCCCGTTGACCACGACCACATCGTCTCCCCAAGGACCAAAGCTAAATAAACCACCTAGCTTGGTGATTGATTCGACTGGATAGTTATCCAAAATAAGATCTACCGTGATGGCGTTGTAAAGGTTTACCCAATAGGCATATTGCTCTGCTTGGTTGTATTGTAGAGGGTCTAGTTTTGCCAAACGCTGGATGTATTGTTTCAGCTTAGTTTTATCGACAGAGGAGACTTGGCTATAACGAAACAAGGTATTCTCGCCTTGTTCAACTAAATAAGTATCGAGTAGTTGTTGCCATTCTTGATGAGAAATTAGGGTTTGGTTGGCTTGATTCGATTGTTTCCAATATGGCCATAAGTCGGATTTTGGAGCGGAAAATGTCGAGAAAGAAACCAGAGCACACAACAGCAATAACAGACGCTTCATAGAGATACCTTTGAATGAGATATTGTTGATAGTGTAGACCAGTTTAGTGCTTGTTTTCTTTCAGTAATCAGTGGCCTTTATTCGCCGTCATTCTGAGGAGCATAAGCGATATCAGGAATCTAATACCCACAAACTCTTGAGTAAAGACAGTATGAATCTGCACAGTGCGCTCTGGCAGTAGATCCTGAATTACACTCCTTCGTCGCTGTTCAGGATGACGAATTTCAACAGAGGCGTTCGGTATTCTGTAAGCAAAGCGATATGAGAACAGTTACCCAAAACATTAAAAGGGCCGACAATTGCCAGCCCTTGATTTGTGTATTTACTAACGCGTCTTAACGCAAGAAGCTTGGAATATTCGCTTCGTACTCGGCAATCTTATCTTCGTGCTGAAGGGTTAGACCAATGTTGTCCAAACCGTTTAGCAAGCAATGACGACGGAACGAATCGATTTCAAAGCTGTACTCTTTGCCGTTGGCACGAACCACATTCGCTTCTAGGTCGACCTCGACTTCTGCACCTTCATTCGCCTCAACAAAATGGAAGATTTCATCCACTTCTTGTTCAGTCAAACGAACTGGCACCATTTGGTTGTTGATTGAGTTGCCGTAAAAAATATCGGCAAAGCTTGGAGCGATCATCGCTTTGATGCCGTAATCCGCTAGTGCCCACGGTGCGTGCTCACGAGATGAGCCACAGCCGAAGTTCTCACGAGCCAGCAAGATAGAAGCGCCTTGGTAGCGAGGTGCGTTCATCACGAACTCTGGGTTCGGTTGTTCGCCAGCATCGTCTAGGAAGCGCCAGTCATGGAATAGGTGCTTACCGAAGCCTAGGCGAGAGACCTTTTGTAGGAACTGCTTTGGAATGATGGCATCAGTATCAACGTTCGCTGCATCTAGAGGAACAACTAAGCCTGTGTGTTGTTTAAAGCCTGACATTGGTTTGCTCCTTAGTCTAGTTCACGAATATCTACAAAGTGACCAGCAATTGCTGCTGCCGCTGCCATCGCAGGGCTCACTAGGTGGGTACGGCCATCACGACCTTGGCGGCCTTCAAAGTTACGGTTTGAAGTAGACGCACAACGTTCATGTGGACCCAAACGGTCATTGTTCATTGCTAGACACATCGAGCAACCAGGTAGGCGCCACTCAAAGCCCGCTTCTTTAAAGATAACGTCCAAGCCTTCCGCTTCTGCTTGCGCTTTTACTTGCTCAGAGCCAGGAACGATTAGCGCTTGAACGTGAGGCGCGACTTTGCGACCTTTCGCTACTTCAGCGGCTGCGCGCATGTCTTCGATACGTGAGTTAGTACAAGAACCAACGAAGACTTTATCGACGTTGTAGTCAGATAATGACTTGCCTGCCTCTAGGCCCATGTAAGCCAATGCTTTTTCTGCCGATGCCTTTTCTACTGGGTCGGCAAAGCTTTCTGGTGCTGGGATAGGTTGATCTACCGCGATCACTTGGCCTGGGTTAGTACCCCAAGTGACTTGTGGTTTAATGTCTGCTGCGTTTAGCGTCACGACTGCATCAAACTGAGCATCATCGTCCGTTTTTAATGTCTTCCAGTATTCTACTGCTGCATCAAAGTCGGCACCTTGAGGTGAGAATTTACGGCCTTTGATGTATTCGAACGTGGTTTCATCTGGTGCAATCAAACCGGCTTTCGCACCTAGCTCAATTGCCATGTTACATACGGTCATGCGGCCTTCCATTGAAAGGTCTGTGATCGCTTCACCACAGAATTCAACCACGTAGCCTGTACCGCCAGCTGCTGTCGTTTCTCCGATGATTGCTAGCACAATGTCTTTCGCAGTAATGCCCGGAGCCACTTTGCCTTTCACTTCGATCTTCATCGTTTTAGCGCGCGCTTGTTTTAGCGTTTGAGTCGCTAATACGTGCTCAACTTCAGATGTACCAATACCAAAAGCGAGAGAACCGAATGCACCGTGTGTAGCAGTGTGCGAGTCACCACAAACAATGGTCATGCCGGGTAGGGTAATACCAAGCTCTGGACCCATAACGTGCACAATACCTTGGTATTTGTGGTTAATGTCGTAAAGCGTAACCCCAAACTCTTCACAGTTTTTCGATAGCGTTTCCATCTGGATACGAGCCATCTCACCGGATGCGTTGATGTCTTTGGTGGTTGTCGAAACGTTGTGGTCCATGGTGGCAAAAGTTTTGCTGACCTGACGCACTTTACGACCTTTTTCACGCAAGCCGTCAAATGCTTGCGGAGACGTCACTTCGTGTACCAAGTGACGGTCGATGTACAAGATTGGGTTTTCCCCTTCTGCTGCGACGGCAACGTGTGCGTCGTAGACTTTTTCGTATAATGTTTTGCCCATTGTTTGCTTCCTTTCCTCGTCGCCTTTGCCGCAATAACTGCGTTAGCGACACCCATTTATCCAGTTATTTAGCGAACTAAACGCCTTAATATAAATGGGCTTGCTGCCTTGCTATTGCACCAATGACTTAGAGGAAAGCCATTGGTTGACCGAGGATTTAGTATTTATTATGAATCTGTTTTGTATTAAGAGTTTAAGATGTACTCAGCGATCTTATCGCCCATCTCAGACGTCGAAAGTGCAGGGTTGTCACCAGCAAGGTCACCCGTTAGCTCACCCGCTGATAGTGCTTTTGAAACTGCCGTTTCGATGTCTTGTGCCGCCGTTTCTTCACCTAGGCTATAACGCAGCATCAGTGCAGCAGATAGGATTTGTGCCACAGGGTTAGCGATGTTCTTACCTGCGATATCTGGTGCACTGCCGCCTGCTGGCTCGTACAGACCGAATTTGCTTTCGTTTAGACTTGCTGATGGCAACATACCCATAGAGCCTGTGATCATCGCGCATTCATCAGAAATGATGTCGCCGAAGATGTTTGAACACAGCATTACGTCGAACTGAGCAGGGTCTTTGATAAGCTGCATAGTCGCGTTATCAATGTACATGTGTGACAACTCGACATCTGGGTAGTCTTTTGCGATTTCTTCGACTACTTCACGCCATAAGATAGAGCTTTGTAGAACGTTCGCTTTGTCGATAGAGCACACTTTATTGCGACGTAGACGAGCAGACTCAAAAGCGATTTTTGCAATACGTTCGATCTCAAAGCGGTGGTACACCTCAGTATCAAATGCTTTTTCTGTCGCGCCTTCGCCTTCACGGCCTTTTGGTTGACCGAAATAGATACCACCAGTCAGTTCACGGACCACGACGATGTTAAAACCACGGCCTGAGATGTCTGCACGAAGTGGTGAGAAGGCTTCAAGACCTGAGTGAATTTGCGCTGGACGTAAGTTACAGAACAGTTGGAAGTGTTTGCGTAGTGGCAGTAGGGCACCGCGTTCAGGTTGGTCATTTGGTGGTAAGTGCTCCCACTTAGGGCCGCCAACCGAGCCGAATAGGACTGCATCAGACTCTTCACATGCTTTTATTGTGCTCTCTGGAAGTGGGCAACCGTGATTGTCGATCGCGATACCACCTACACCATGCTCGTCACGCTCAAACGCAATACCATGTTTCTTTTCGATTGCATCCAATACTTTATGTGCCTGCGCCATTACTTCCGGGCCAATGCCGTCACCGGGTAGGACGGCAATTTTGTACGATTTGTCTGTCATGTTAATCCTTTAAGTTTTCTAATTTTGAGCTTAATTATTTCAACGAGCGTGTTCTTTCCTGAGCCGTGTAGCCCGGTTGTTATTACACAGTCGCAATCTTTTTCTGCTTCATTTCTTCGATTTTATCTGCACGATGAATGCTGTTAATAACGTGCAATAATGCTTGGCCGGAAGCCTCAACGATGTCGGTGGAAACACCCGTACCGTGGTATTTGCGACCTTTGTAGTTGGCAATGATGTCTGCTTGACCCAAACCATCTTCACCTTCACCTTTCGCGGTTAGGTCGAATTTATCCAGAACGATGTCGTAGCCTGTCACGCGGTAGATACATTGGTATAGCGCATCAACTGGGCCATTACCGACCGCTGCTTCACACATTTCTTCATCACCGCATTGCATTTTGATGCTGGTGGTGGCCATTACGCTGCCAGACTGCACGCTTAGGTAGCTCAATTTGTAGAAGTCATCTTCTTCACGTAAGTTCGAGAAGTGCATTAGGGCTTCTAGGTCGTAATCGAACACTTGGCCTTTGCGATCAGCAAGTTTCAAGAAATCCGCATACAGCGCGTCTAGGTTGTACTCGTCTTCGTTGTAACCCATGGTGTCCATATGGCTCTTCACGGCAGCGCGACCGCTGCGGCTGGTTAGGTTCAGAGCTTGGTTTTTTAGGCCAATAGACTCAGGGGTCATGATTTCGTAGGTATTCTTATTCTTCAACATGCCATCTTGGTGGATGCCTGAAGAGTGGCTAAACGCATTTGCACCCACAATTGCTTTATTGCTTTGAATCGGCATATTGCATAGCTGGCTAACCAACTTACTAGTGCGGTGAATTTCATCATGCTTAATGCCAGTGTGAACGCCCAAAAACTCTTGACGCGTCTTGATGATCATTGCGATCTCTTCAAGTGAACAGTTACCCGCTCGCTCTCCAATGCCATTGATCGTTCCTTCTATCTGACGTGCGCCAGCTTGAACGGCGGCAATAGAGTTGGCAACTGACATCCCCAAATCGTCGTGACAGTGAACGGAGATGATCGCTTTATCAATGTTCGGAACGCGGTTAAATAGAGTTTCAATAATCCCACCAAACTCACTTGGTACGGTGTAGCCAACGGTATCTGGAATGTTGATTGTACTCGCACCTGCATTGATGGCGGCTTCTACCATGCGACATAGGTTGTCGATTGGAGTACGACCAGCATCTTCACAAGAAAACTCGACATCATCAGTGTAGTTACGTGCATGTTTAACGGCGTTGACTGCCATTTCTAGTACATCGTCGTAGCTGCGGCGTAGTTTGTCTTCTACGTGAATGGTGGAAGTGGCTAAAAACGTGTGAATACGGAATTGGTCAGCCACTTTTAATGCTTCAGCGGCAGCATCAATGTCTTTCGCAACGGCACGCGAAAGGGCACAAACTCGACTGTTTTTTATGTTTTTTGCGATGGTTTGTACAGACTCGAAATCACCTGGTGAAGAGATTGGGAAGCCAGCTTCGATAACATCAACGCCGAGTCTTTCCAGCGCATAGGCAATCTGCAGTTTTTCTTTAACCGTCAAGCTTGCTGACAACGCTTGCTCGCCATCACGCAATGTGGTGTCGAATATAATGACCTGATCGTTCATGTTTGCTTCCTTCCTGATTTCTGCACTTTCGCGCAAGTGAATCGTTTACTTCCAGTATTTAGATATAAAAAAACCCGCATTCTCATGCGGGTTCTTAGAAATTGGTGTGGTTATTTTTCTTCCACAGCCTACCCGCGCGAACTGGTCACGATCAGGAGGAGGCTAAGCAGGATAGAAAAATGAGCTGACATAGTTGTTAAGCTTTCCACATAATTAAGTTAACAAATTAGTACCGCACTCCATGAAGCGCGTCAACCCTAAAGTCGATTTTTTATTCATATCGGATGAGTCTTTTCGTTTGCTTGAGAAAAATGAAGCACTAAGTGAAACGGCATGATGCGATAGAAACGTGCTAGAAGAAGTAAGTTCTCATCAAGTTTGCGACGTTTCATTACCAAAACAAGCATCGGGATTGCGACTTGTCACACAAAGGTCCGAATTGTTTGGCAAAAGTTTTGAATGACCATTTATAGTAGTGCAGTTGCACTAGGTAAAAGAAATATAAGGGTTAGGGAAAGAATGAGGTTAACAAAACAATTTGGACGTTCAGCCATAGTACTTACTCTGGTCAGCTTGTCGGGTTGTCAGCTGTTTCAATCGCAGACCTATGTGGAAGTGGCTTCCCCCGTTGTTATGAATGATCACTCACAGAGCGTCATGGTCATCAATGATCAAATGGATCGATTTTTGAGTTATGAAGGACGCGAATCGTTCTTGAATCAGATGCTTGTTGCCCTTGAGTCTGACAGCCGAAATAAGTTTAAAGGTAAAGATCCGGAAACGTATTCTTGGTGGAAGATCCGTGTCCAGCCTAGTGAGAAACAGCAAGCGGAAGTTTTCCGACCAACCACTGAAGGTGTCGATACCTCAAACCCAGTAGAGTTTATGGATGTCTCTTACCGCTCTAAGACCACATTAAACCTACGCTCCAAACCGAGTCTTGAAGGGGCAAAGCTTGGCGTATTATCGAAAGGGGAAGTCTTTAATGTGCTAGCAAAAGTGGTTGATCAACCTTGGTTTCTCGTTGAACAGAAAGGAGTGATAAAAGGTTATGTCCATAAGGATTATGCGCGCAGCAATGTGATAAATCGTGACATTTTATCTACTCAGCCTAACCCTCTACTAGAGCCTAAATCGAGTAAAACGGAGCAAACGAGTATAGAGCATGAACTGTCGGGAAACTATACTTGCCGCTCACTGAGCTATGAGCTTACAAAAGATGGCGACATGACGACGGGCTCTTTGCGCGCCTGCCGCAAGAAGAGAAAAGTCTGGTATATAGACACCCCTCAACCGCAACCAACAAACCCTTCTTAATGCTCTATTTTTATGGTTATGCCCAATAGATAAATTGTTGGGCACACCTTAATTTGGCCTTTGTCATTAATTGTCCAAATTCCCGTCATGCTGTTGTCACCTAAACCTCCTACTTTTCACACAAAGGCGTTGTCAAAGTAAGGAAAGGTCACATGCGAACCATAGAGACAATTACACAGCCAATTGCAACCATTGCTAAGTTTGATTTAGCGCTCTCTAGTGTTTGTCTTAAGCACCGTTTTAATCAACAAGTCGCCAATATCAGCAAAGGAGTCTCCCACAGTGGTGACGGGCACCTTTACTTGGTGTTGGGTTTATTAGCTTGGTATTTAGATAAGGAGCAAGGAGTCTGGTTTTTACTGGCGGGTTTACTTGCTTTTGCTATCGAGCTACCAATTTATTGGACGCTGAAAAATAGTTTTAAGCGTCGTCGCCCTGAAGAGCTTAATGCACTCCTTCCTGCTTTTATTACACCCTCTGATCGCTACAGTCTTCCTTCAGGACACACTGCCGCTGCGTTTGTCATGGCGACGCTGATTGACCATTTCTATCCGAGCCTAGGCGTTGCTGCATTCTTTTGGGCAAGTTTAATCGGAACCGCGCGAATCTTATTGGGTGTGCACTTTTTTACCGATGTCATCATTGGTGCGCTGCTTGGCAGTCTTTGTGGTGGATTAGCGATTGCGATGTTAGGAGGCTAATTGATGAAAATCTTGTACGGTGTTCAAGGGACAGGAAACGGACATATTGCACGCGCAAGGGCGATGAGTCATGCGTTTAAAGAGCACGATGTTGAGGTCGACTTTTTGTTTTCTGGGCGAGCGCCGGAAAAATACTTTTCAATGGAAGCATTTGGCGATTACCAGACTCGCCGAGGCTTCACCTTTATTACCGAAAAAGGCTCTGTAAACTACGCGAAAACAGCATTGAATAACAATTTGGTGCAGTTTTTCAAAGAAGTTAAGCAACTCGATCTGTCGTCCTACGATCTTATCATTAATGATTTCGAACCTGTGACTGCGTGGGCAGCGAGACAACAAAATAAGCCTTCTATTGGTATCAGCCACCAAAATGCTTTCCGTTATCCGGTGCCACTAAAGGGAGCAAGTTGGTTAGATAAATCCGTCATTGAATACTTTGCGCCTTCTCAACACCACCTTGGTTTGCATTGGCATCATTTTGATCAACCTTTGTTACCACCGATAGTGCATACCGTCGATAGCCAAGCAGAAAACGACGACTTCGTGTTGGTGTATCTACCGTTCGAATCGATTGAAGATATCTCGGACTTATTGTTCCACTTTAATCAACAAGCGTTTATCTGTTATCACCCGGATGTGATCGAATGTGAGCAGGTAGAAAACATAGAACTGCGCCCTTTATGCCACAGCAACTTCCAGCATCATTTGCATCGCTGTAGTGGTGTCATTGCTAATGGTGGGTTTGAGCTTCCTTCAGAAGCCTTGTCTTTGGGGAAAAAATTGTTACTAAAGCCACTCGCGGGTCAATTCGAGCAGCAGAGCAATGTTGCGACCTTAGAAGATTTAGGGCTTGCGATGTCGATGGAGAGCTTAGACATTTCCGCAGTACGCCAGTGGCTAAAGGAGCAACAAGCCGAAAGTGTGAAATACCCAGATGTTGCTCAGGCTATTGTTCATTGGGTACTGCAAGGTGCATGGGATTCAAAAGCAGAGTTATCCAGACAGCTGTGGGAGCAGGTTGATTTTCCAAGTTACGTGTCGAACATTTAAGTACGTTGTTCTAAGTACATTGTTCCTTCCATTTTTGACACGATTTTGTTGCAGCCTTTCTATTTGGAAGGCTGCATTTTTATTCTTCCTCTCTCATTTCTATTCAGTGTGTATTTGCTGATAATTTGACTGATAAGTGCAAAATTCAATCAGAGATATAGCTGTCATCTGTTGTTCTTATTTCAACTAATAACTGAGCTAAATGCATGCTTGTGTTGACCGCCTGTCCTATCAATTTGCTAAATACGTCCTCAAAGAATGCATTTTTACGTGTTTTATAGTTTTTTATGTTTTTATCAAATCTTTGTTATTTAACAAATAAATACCTAATTGGCTAAAATTTACTGATTAAATATCAATCTAGTTGCGAAACCGCAATCGATTAGTTGATAGTACAGTTCGAGCCGGAAGTATCCGGACGATAAATATAATAAAAAGTTAGGTTATCTATTCGTAAAATGATTCGAATCCAGCCGCCGTCTTTTGTGCGAGATGGGATTCTATTCGTTATGAATTTAATGAACAAAGTTGACGATTACAAAAGAGGCGCACTCAATGTTAGAGAAGAAAGACGCGATGAGCGCAATTGCTAGCTACCGTATGGAAAGCACTTTGCGTGGTGTAGATTTAAACCTACTGACTGTATTTGATGCTGTAATGCAAGAGCAAAATATTACTCGTGCAGCACATAACCTAGGCATGTCTCAGCCGGCGGTAAGTAACGCCGTGGCACGCTTAAAAGTGATGTTTAACGACGAGCTATTCATGCGCCAAGGCCGTGGTATTCAGCCTACGCAACGAGCACGTCAACTGTTTGGCCCTATTCGCCAAGCACTACAGCTGATTCGCAATGAACTTCCTAGCTCTGTATTCCAACCAGAATCTTCGACTCGCTTATTCAAGCTTGCGATTTGCAGCCCTTGCGACATGCGTTTTGCTCCGAAGATCATGGCAAAAGTGAATCAACAAGCACCAAACGTTCAGCTTCACCTAGATGCAGAATTTGACCGTTTGTTGTCTGAGCGTATGCGCTACCAAGAAATTGATTTCGTGATCGACTACGCTCGTTTTGATGAGCAAGGTTTCTCAAGTACTGAAATCTTCAAAGATGAATTAGTGGTTATCGCATCAAAAACACACCCACGCATTCAAGGTGGTGTGACGGCTGAGCAACTGCTTAACGAAAAGCATGCGAAGTTATCGAAAGTGCATGGCCAACGTAGTTTCTCAGAGCAAGCGTACCGTGAACTGGATTGCCAAGCGGCGTATGAAGGTTCTAGTTTAAGCAACCTACTATACGTGGTGGGTCAATCTGAGCTTGTGACTATTGCACCACGTTGGATGGCGGAAAATGCGGTAAACAGCGATCAACTGCAAATTCTTGATTTCCCATTTGCGAACAAAGAAATCAGCGGATTCTTAAGCTGGCATGAATCAAGTGAAAAAGATAAAGGCCACATTTGGCTACGCGATCAACTGATGATCACTTGTGGTGAAGTCGTTGCCGCAAAATAAGATGACGTTTGGTCTTCTCGATTAGACCATATTGGTAATCATCAATTTTTACAATTCATTGGTCCCCGAGCGATTTTTGTCTCTCGGGGCTTTTTGTTTTCGTAATCAACAATCGAAACAGTAAGTTAAATAGAGTAATCATTCAGCAATTTGAGGTACGTTCGCGACGTATAAGTGATAGTTGTCTCTTATTAGTGATAAGTTTGATACTGGTCAGTTGCGTTTTAGCAAGCCGTGAGTACACTTGTTCGCTCAATTAGCTTACGCCTGTAAGCCAAAAGGTAAGTAAAAGAATGGCCAAGTTAGATTTTCATATCGTTAAACGTATTCGTGAACAAATTGCGAACGGTGGTACACGCGTTGCACTCAAGCATAAAGTGGGTGAGGAGTGGCAAGGTATTACGTGGACGCAATTTGGTCAGCAAGTTGATGCTTTATCACTTGCACTTTTGGCTCAGGGATTAGGAGTCCAAGATAAGATCGGCATTTTCTCGAACAACATGCCGCAATGGACGATCGCTGATATCGCAGCACTGCAATTACGCAGCGTGACAGTACCTATTTACCCAACCAATACTGCCGCCCAGTCGGCGTACATCATTAACAATGCAGACGTCAAAGTTCTGTTTGTTGGTGAACAGCCTCAATTTGATGCAGCAGTGAGCATTTTCGACCAGTGCGAACAGTTAGAGCTCATTGTTGCGATGTCTGATGATATAGAACTTGGCGATCATGATTTCGTTATCTCTTGGCAAGCATTTGTTGCCAAAGGCGACGCTACATATCAAGTTGAATTGGACGCGCGTTTAGATCAGGCAAAAGAAGATGATCTACTCACGCTGATCTACACCTCGGGTACAACAGGCCAGCCAAAAGGCGTTATGTTGGACTACGCAAACATTGCGGCGCAATTGGAAGGGCACGATCAGCGCTTGAGCCTTTCTCAAAGTGACGTGTCATTATGTTTCCTTCCGTTGTCACACGTATTTGAGCGCGCTTGGACCTTTTATGTATTGTACAAAGGGGCGACCAACTGCTATTTGCAAGACACCATGCAAGTACGTGATGCACTGAGCCAGGTGAGACCTACCGTGATGTGTGCCGTACCGCGTTTCTATGAGAAGATCTTCTCTGCGATTCACGAGAAAGTGTCTCGCGCGCCGATTCATCGTAAGATCATGTTTACTTGGGCAGTCAACATGGGCGCAAAAATGGCCGCTTGTCATCAAGAAAAACGTCAGCCATCGCTCTTGCTGCGTAAGTCATACGCTTTGGCGGATAAGTTGGTTCTGAGCAAACTGCGTGCGCTACTTGGCGGGCAAATCAACTTTATGCCTTGTGGTGGTGCAAAGCTGGATGAAACCATCGGTCGATTCTTCCATGCGATTGGTATCAACGTTAAGTTGGGCTACGGCATGACTGAAACCACGGCGACAGTATCGTGTTGGGATGATAAATGTTTTAACCCCGACTCTATTGGTATGTCGATGCCTGGCGCACAGGTTAAGATCGGCGAAAACAACGAGATTCTGGTTCGTGGTCCAATGGTGATGCGTGGCTATTACAAAATGCCAGAAGAGACGGAAAAGACCTTTGATGAGCACGGTTTCCTAAAAACGGGCGACGCTGGTTACATTGATGAAAATGGCAACTTGTTCATCACCGACCGTATCAAAGAGTTGATGAAAACTTCAGGTGGTAAATACATCGCTCCACAAATGATTGAAGGTGCGATTGGTAAAGACCACTTTATCGAGCAAATCGCAGTCATTGCGGATACTCGTAAGTTTGTTTCTGCGCTTATCGTGCCTTGTTATGACTCGCTAGAAGAGTACGCGAAAGAGCTGAATATCAAATATCACGATCGCGTTGAGTTGATTAAGCACCACCAGGTGGTCGAAATGCTTGAGAAGCGTGTGAACGATCTTCAAAAAGAGTTGGCAAAGTTTGAACAAGTGAAGAAGTTTAAACTGTTACCAAGAGCTTTCTCTATGGATGATGGTGAGTTAACGCCAACTCAAAAACTTCGTCGTAAAGTCATCAATGACAAATACCAAGATGAAATTGAAGAAATGTATAAGGAAAAGTCGGATAAAAAGTAACTTAAGCTGACTTAGATTTTATATTGATGAAAAAATCCCCAGTGATGTGATCGCGCATTGCTGGGGATTTTTGTTTGTATTGATTTTTTCTGCTTTGCTCGTCAAATAACGCTATTTCGCACCCAATAGCTAAAAGCTTATGAAATAATGTTCTTTTTTTGAGCGTTGAATTTTTAGTTTGTACTGTGAAATAGGAGATGTGTGGCTGCTATTCCTACTAACATTCTAATTACTAGTATCTTGTTTAAAAAGTAGACCAATCTCTCATTAGACCCTTTGATAATAAAACGTTACATTTGTTGGGTAACCTTGCGGGATGTTATGACGAACGCAAGACATAGCCGAAAACGTGGAAGTATTTCGATTAGGCTACGAATAAGACCTAGACTATGTAAAACCAGACCAATCCGTTGACCTTACGGTGAGGAAACTGGCTAAGGAGAACAATTATGACAGCAATGTTGTCAGGCGCAGAGATGGTGGTTCAATCTCTGATAGAAGAGCACGTAGAGCAGATCTTTGGCTACCCAGGTGGCTCTGTTTTGGATATCTACGATGCACTGCATGCTAAAACCGATCAAATCAAACACGTACTTGTAAGGCATGAGCAAGCCGCCACTCATATGGCAGATGGTTACGCTCGAGCTACCGGTAAACCGGGTGTCGTACTTGTGTGCTCGGGGCCGGGCGCGACCAATACCATTACGGGTATTGCAACAGCGTATATGGACTCTATCCCAATGATCGTTATCTCGGGTAACGTACCGAATAGCCTAATTGGTAATGATGCTTTCCAAGAGTGTGACATCGTCGGTGTCTCCCGCCCAGTGGTCAAACACAGCTTTTTAGTAAAAAAAGCGGAAGATATTCCTGAAACAATCAAAAAAGCGTTTTATATCGCGACTACAGGTCGACCTGGTCCAGTTGTGATTGATTTGCCAAAAGATGTAATGAACCCGCAAATCAAACTGCCTTATCAATATCCAGAAACGCTTTCTATGCGCTCTTACAAGCCGACAACTTCGGGCCATAAAGGCCAGATTAAAAAAGCGCTTAAATCGCTATTAGAAGCGAAAAAACCAGTGCTTTATATCGGTGGTGGTGCGGTGATTTCTGGCGCCCATGAACATATTTTAGAGCTTTCCGACAAACTGAACCTACCAGTAGTGAGTACTTTGATGGGCTTGGGGGCATTCCCGGGTACACATAAAAACTCACTGGGCATGTTGGGTATGCACGGCACTTACGAAGCTAATATGGCAATGCATGAAGCGGATCTTATTTTTGGTATCGGTGTGCGTTTTGATGACCGTACAACCAACAACCTTGAAAAGTACTGCCCAAACGCAAAAGTGATGCATATTGATATCGATCCGTCATCGATCTCGAAAAACGTGAAAGTGGATTTGCCGATCGTAGGTTCTGCGGAAAAAGTGCTGACAACCATGCTCGGGCTGCTTGCAGAGCAAGGTAGTGGAAATGATCAAGATGCTATCACCGCATGGTGGGATGACATTCAAGTATGGCGTGACCGCAACTGCTTGTCTTATGAAACGTCTCCAGAACGAATCAAGCCACAGCAAGTAATTGAAACGCTGCACAAGCTAACTAATGGCGACGCATATGTGGCGTCTGATGTGGGCCAGCATCAGATGTTTGCGGCGCTGTACTACCCATTCAATAAGCCGCGCCGTTGGATAAACTCTGGTGGTCTTGGCACCATGGGATTTGGTCTTCCGGCTGGCATGGGCGTGAAGTTTGCCATGCCACAAGAAGAGGTCGTGGTTGTGACTGGTGACGGCAGTATTCAGATGAATATTCAAGAATTGTCGACAGCCATGCAATACGACATTCCAGTGAAGATCATCAACCTGAACAACCGATTCTTAGGCATGGTAAAACAGTGGCAAGACATTATTTATCAAGGACGTCACTCTAATTCTTACATGAGTTCTGTTCCTGACTTTGCAGCGATTGCAGAAGCTTATGGTCACGTCGGTATTCGTATCGAAACGCCTGATCAGCTCGAAGAAGGGCTACAAAAAGCGTTGGATATGAAAGATCGTCTGGTGTTTGTGGACATCAACGTAGACGAAACCGAACACGTATACCCGATGCAAATCAAAGGTGAGGGTATGGATAAAATGTGGCTAAGCAAAACGGAGAGAACTTAATATGAGACACATTATTTCATTGCTATTGGAAAACCAACCGGGTGCGTTGTCTCGTGTTGTTGGTTTGTTCTCTCAACGTGGTTACAACATTGAATCTTTGACGGTATCACCGACTGATGATGAAACCCTGTCGCGAATGAACATTACCACGACATCTGATGAGATGCAGTTGGAACAAATTCAGAAGCAGTTACACAAATTGATCGATGTGCTGAAAGTGCAAGAAGTCACCGAGTATGAGCACATTGAGCGTGAACTGATGATGGTGAAAGTGAAAGCCAGTGGTTTTGCGCGAGCAGAAGTGAAGCGGACGGCAGACATCTTTCGTGGCCAGATCGTGGATGTCACGGCTTCCCAATACACCGTACAACTTGCGGGTACGAGTGAAAAGCTAGATGCCTTCATTCAAGCGATATCCGAAGTGACCGAAGTTGTCGAAGTTGCTCGTAGTGGTGTCGTTGGCATTGCGCGAGGAGAGCGAGCTCTCAAACCTTAACTCTCTGATTGCATATAGAAAAGCCACTTAATCTAAGTGGCTTTTTTGTTTAGAAAATAACAATTAATGATATAATTGTCGTTTTAGTAAGCATGATAGGCATTAGACGTGTGAAAGTACCTAAGCGAGTCGGCACCTTATTGGCGACAGCACTATTTTTTAGTGCACTCACTGCCGCTTACTACTATCAGAAATATCTGACGTTGTTAGAAAACAATGTTGAGAACACCGCTCAAGAAGCGTTACATCAATTGGCCTATACTGGCCGTGAATACAGCAATATTCAGGATCAAATCGAAACGATCAGTGACCTACTTGGTCACAGCCAAAGTCTGTATGAATATCTGCGCCAACCTAACCGGGTGAACCGTTCCATCTTAGAAGACATGTGGATCTCGGTCGCAATCAATCAAAAGTTGTATAAGCAAATTCGCTTTCTTGATGTTTCTGGTCGAGAAAAAGTTAGGATTAATTATGAGATTGAAACAGGCGCTGCGTTGCCCGCGATCAAATTGCAAAATAAGTCAGAGCGAGATTACTTTCAATTCGCTAAGAACTTAGACGATGGCGAAATCGCTTCGTGGGGGATAGGTTTAGAACGAGAGTATGGCGAGTTAGTCTATCCCTATAGCCCGTCACTGCGTATTTTGATGCCTATTTCGCTTAACGGAAAGCGCGAAGGGTATCTTGTGCTTAATGTTGATATTGACTATTTATCCTCTCGACTCAACTATTCGTCAGTGCTTGATTTCCATATTGAGCTGATTAAGAGTGACGGATTTTACATTGATAGCCCTAAATCAGCTCGTTTGTATGGCCATATAATTCCCGCTCGCTCTCAATTTAATTTTGGCCGGATGTACCCAAACATTTGGCGTAGTTTAAATTCAAAAGATTCGGGCTATGCTTACAATGGTTCGAATTTGGTCGCGTATCGCACCATCCAGTTTGTTTCTAGCGAACCTCTTCATCTGGTTATTGATCTTACCAATGAGCAGTTATTATCCCGAGCTCAGAGGGATATTGATGACTTAATCCAAGAAGCGTTTTTTGTTTTAAGTTTGGTGCTCGGCTTCACTTTGCCGACGGCAGCCCTTGCTCTGCATTATCGGCGTCATAGTATGGAATCGAAGTTGGCTCGAGCTGCTCTTGATGGTATGACTGCGGTGATGATCTCGGATGCTTCACATAGAATCATCATGGTTAATCAAGAGTTTGAAAACATGATGGGTTACTCAACCAAGCATGCCCAAGGTTGGAGTGCACATCATTTAATTCTCTTACCTGAAGATCTCGAAGCAAACCTGAGTATCTGGAAAACACTGAAGAGTGAACACGTATGGGAAGGGGAGATTCGTTGTCGAACTAAGTTTAATCAAGTCTTTACTGCAATAATGCGTATTCAGGCGAATTTAACCAAGTCAGGTAAAGTGAGTTATTACATTACGTCGCTGGTGGATATCTCTGGGCAAAAAGAGTTAGAAGAAAAATTACGAAACCTAAGCGAAAAAGATGGCTTGACGGGGTTGTGGAACCGCCGAAAATTTGAAGAGCAATTGGCGCAATATGCGGGGATTATTGAACGCTATCCTGATAGCCCTCCTGCTTGTTTGGCGTTGTTTGATATTGACCACTTTAAACGTATTAATGACGAGCTTGGCCACGACGAAGGAGACAAGGTGATTTGTAGTGTCGCAGAAACCCTCCTAGAAGAAGTCCGCAGCACAGACTTTGTATCTCGTGTCGGTGGTGAGGAATTTGCAGTGATTATGCCGCATACAACACTAGAAGAGGCTGAAATTGTATTGAACAGGCTACGTGTCGCGGTTCAAATGCGTAGTGATAGAGGCATTACTGTCAGTGCTGGGTATAGTGATTTAACCTCTGATCGTACAAGAACGTATAAATGTGCTGATATTGCTTTGTATGAGTCAAAAAGTGCAGGGCGTAACTGCGTATCGCTATGTCATAGTTATGATGATATTGCTTAGTGCTTTTACAAAAACGAAAAAACGGGGATAGACCCCCGCTTTTTAGTCTCAGCGTTATTCGCTAGCCAGTATGCGACATTGGTTGTCGATGGCGGCTTCGATACACTGTATTGACTGTCTCAAATAACGCTCTAGATAACCTAAAGCATCCTGACTCTTTTTGTCTAGCGATGCCTTCATCAGTATTTCTTGCTCATCGAGATTACAGTGCCCAGGGTTCCCTGTGCCTAAAATCTGCATCGCGAAGTATTGGTAGCGTTTAATTTGCGTGAGTAGATCGCGGAAAAACCCAAACATATTGACAGAGCCAGCACCTTCAAACAGCGCAGTAAGAAACTGATTTTGGCGCTCTTCCCATTCCCTCCAGCAAAAGCTTTCGCCAGGTTTTACTCGGGATAACTTGTGATAAGCAGTTAGTACATCCAGTTCCCATTTTTCATCGCCAATCATAATTGCCTTACTGAGTAAGCATGCGGAGACCATTTGCAGGCTTTCGTACAAGTCATGTAACTCATCTTTACATACAGGTGCAACCCAGCAGCCTTTTTGCGGCTCGAGTTTGACGTATTTGCTCCAAGATAATTGCACCAATGCTTCTCGAATGGGTGACGCTCCTAAGTTGTACTTCTCTTTGAGTTCGGCAACCACGAGTTTTTGACCTGGTTTAAGCTCGCCATCGAGAATATCCTGACGGAGCATTCTTAATACTTTGTCGGTAAGAGTGGGACTAGACACATACACCTCATAGAAGAAACTTTAATCGTGACGATAAAATTAAACAGTACGAAATTCTGATAGAGGTGAATAATACAATTAGCCTATTATGAGAGCAAGAAAGCCATATAAAATATAAAAAAGGAGGGCATAAGCCCTCCTTCTCAAGAAACTGAAGTGTTAAAAGTTCAGTCTTATAGTACGTGTACAGAAGCTGTGTTCGTAGTACCTGAAGCAACTAGAGCGCCAGAAACCATAACAACGATATCGCCTTTGTTACCTAGACCTGATTCTAGAGCAAGTTCTTTACCCGCTACGTAGAATGCGTCAGTGCTTTCGATTGAATCAACAACTACAGGAGTAACACCTTTAGTTAGAACTAGCTGTGCAGCAGTTTTCTTGTTAGTTGTTAGCGCTAGAATGTTTGCAGTTGGGAAGTACTTACGTACTGAACGTGCAGACTTACCGCCTTCAGTTGCAACAACGATAAGTGGAGCAGCTAGTTTCTCAGCTGTGTCTACTGCACCTTTACATACTGCTTCAGTGATGCGTAGGCGTGGGCTGTCTAGACGAGAACCTAGTTCAGCTTTTAGCGCTGAGTCAGTACGGTTCGCGATTTGAGCCATGATAGTTACCGCTTCAACAGGGTATTTACCTTTCGCCGTTTCACCAGAAAGCATTACTGCGTCAGTACCGTCCATTACCGCGTTAGCAACGTCGCCTGCTTCCGCACGAGTAGGACGTGGGTTGTTGATCATAGAATCAAGCATTTGAGTTGCAGTGATAACCATCTTACGTGCACGGTTACACTTCTCGATCATCATTTTCTGAGCGAAGATTACTTCTTCAGCTGGGATTTCAACACCTAGGTCACCACGTGCAACCATGATGCCGTCAGAAAGCTCTAGGATCTCGTCGAAGTTATCAACACCTTCTTGGTTTTCGATCTTAGAGATGATGTGGATGTTCTCGCCGCCGTTTGCAGCAAGTACTTCACGGATTTCTTGAACGTCAGACGCTTTACGGATGAAAGAAGCTGCTACGAAGTCAACGCCTTGCTCACAACCAAATTTAAGGTCGTTCTTATCTTTTTCAGATAGTGCAGGTAGGTTTACAGAAACGCCAGGAAGGTTAACACCTTTGTTTTCGCCCAGTGCACCGTTGTTAAGAACTTTACATTTAACTTCAGTTTCAGTCTTAGAGATAACTTCCATCTCGATTAGACCGTCGTCTACTAGGATAGTGTTACCTACGTTTAGGTCTGCTGCGAAACCAGCGTAAGTTACTGCAACTTTATCTTTGTTACCTACAACTGAAGTGTCAGTTGTGAAAGTGAATTCTTGACCTGCTACTAGATCAACATCGTTACCGCCTTCTAGCTTGATAGTGCGGATTTCTGGACCTTTAGTATCTAGAAGAATTGCTAGTGGTTTGCCAGTAGCTTCCATTACTTTACGGAAGTTCGCGATACGAGTGCCGTGTTCTTCGTAGTCACCGTGAGAGAAGTTAAGGCGCATTACGTTCATGCCTGCGTTAACTAGTTCAGTTAGCTTCTCTACAGATTCTGTTTTAGGGCCAATCGTACATACGATTTTGGTCTTTTTCATGGAAGATACTCTCCGGTAAGTATAGTTACAATTTGAAAGTCGGTTATTTACTCTGAAGTCAGGACGTTTTTGATGACATTTAGTACCTGTCACCCACCGATTTTTCGTCTCATTATTAGAACTTCAGATTCTGAAAGTCTTTCACCAAGTTTAGTCATTTTATGACTAAAAGATCGGCGATTTTGGTTACCTTTTTGTGACTAATCCCACTTTATATGCAGAAAGTTGCAAAAAAATAGCCTTCAATTCTGTAATTTTTTTTCTTTTCGGTGGCGAATTCTACCACTGAATGAATCCAATATCACTGTTTAAGAATTGTCTTAGGACAAGGTTTTATCGAGAAATATTAATTTTTTGGATCGAAATAAATGGACTTGAAAGTTTCGGTTTGACTATAATAAGTTTCACATCGAAACTTAAAATAAAAACTTAAATGTCGAAACGAAACACTCAATTAAGAAGACACGCCATTTCTAACTTGGTTTCTGAACTAGGAGAAGTCAGCGTTGATGAACTTGCTCAGAAATTCGAAACCTCAGAGGTCACGATTAGAAAGGATTTAGCTTCTTTAGAGAAAAACGGCCAACTTCTACGCCGCTATGGCGGTGCGATTGCTATCCCAAAGGAAGTCATTCACGAAGAATTGGGCGCTAATGTTTCGACTCGAAAGTTAAGCTTAGCAAAAGCAGCAGCATCATTGATTCGCGATCATAATCGCATCGTGATCGACAGTGGCAGCACGACTGCCGCGCTGATTCAACAGTTGAATGACAAACGTGGCTTAGTGGTCATGACCAACTCGTTGCATGTTGCTAACGCCCTAAATGAATTAGAGAGCGAACCGACACTGCTGATGACTGGCGGTACTTGGGATACGCACTCAGAGTCCTTTCAAGGCAAAGTGGCCGAATCTGTATTACGAGCTTACGACTTTGACCAACTATTCATCGGTGCGGATGGCATCGATCTCGAGCGTGGAACCACGACATTTAATGAGTTGGTTGGCTTAAGTAAGGTAATGGCAGAAGCGTCACGTGAAGTGATCGTAATGATCGAGTCCGAAAAAATCGGCCGTAAGATCCCAAACTTAGAGCTCGCTTGGCATCAAGTTGATGTGTTGGTGACCGATGCAGATATCCAAGCAGAGCATAAAGTACAGATTGAACAACATGGCGTGAAAGTCATTTGCGCCTAATAATGTAATCAGTTTCATATTTTACTTCCCTCTGGATAAAGGCCTTTGCTTGCTGCCTCTATTTGAAATCATGGCTAGGGAAGAACAAAACTACAAACGGAGATAAACACATGTGTGGAATCGTAGGTGCAGTAGCACAACGAGATGTTGCAGAAATTTTGGTTGAAGGTCTACGCCGCTTAGAGTACCGCGGTTACGACTCTGCTGGCGTTGCGGTTGTTGATGGCGAATCAAACCTAACGCGCGTTCGTCGCTTGGGTAAAGTACAAGAATTGGCTGATGCAGTAGAAGAAGCAAAAGTGATCGGCGGAACTGGTATTGCGCACACTCGTTGGGCGACGCACGGTGAACCTTCTGAAATCAATGCTCACCCACACATGTCTGGTGATATCGCAGTGGTCCATAACGGCATCATCGAAAACCATGAAGAGCTGCGTGAGCTGCTTCAATCTCGTGGCTACGTGTTTGAATCGCAAACGGATACAGAAGTTATCGCACACATGGTTGAGTGGGAACTTCGTACTTCAGAAACGCTATTAGAAGCGGTACAAAAAACAGCAAAACAACTTGAAGGCGCATACGGCACGGTAGCGTTGGATCGCAAAGACCCATCTCGCATCGTAGTAGCACGTTCAGGCAGCCCGATCGTGATCGGTTTTGGTGTAGGTGAAAACTTCCTAGCGTCTGACCAACTTGCATTACTTAACGTTACGCGCCGTTTCATGTACCTAGAAGAAGGGGACGTAGCAGAAATTACTCGCCGTGAAGTCACTGTGTTTGATGCAACGGGTGAGCCAGTTGAGCGTGAAATTGTTGAATCTAATGCAGAGCATGATGCAGGTGATAAAGGCCAATACCGTCACTTCATGCAAAAAGAAATCTATGAGCAACCTAAAGCGTTGATCAACACAATGGAAGGTCGTATCACGTCAGATTCTGTTGTGACAGACGCGATCGGTGTGCACGCGGCAGACATTCTAAGCAAAGTAGAACACGTACAAATCGTGGCGTGTGGTACGTCTTACAACGCAGGTATGACGGCACGTTACTGGTTTGAAGACATTGCAGGCGTTAGCTGTGATGTAGAAATTGCGTCTGAATTCCGTTACCGCAAGTTTGTGACTCGTCCAAACAGCCTTCTTATTACGTTGTCTCAGTCTGGTGAAACTGCAGATACGTTAGCAGCACTTCGCCTAGCAAAAGAGAAAGGTTACATGGCGGCGATGACCATTTGTAACGTAGCAGGCTCTTCTCTGGTTCGTGAATCAGATTTTGCGTTCATGACTCGCGCTGGTGTTGAAATCGGTGTGGCTTCAACCAAAGCGTTCACGACTCAGCTTTCTGCACTACTTATGCTGGTAACAGCACTGGGTAAAGAGCAAGGTCGCATCAGCAAAGAGAAAGAAAAAGAGATTGTTGAAGCGCTACACGCACTTCCTAAGCAAATCAACGCGGCACTTTCTTTCGAGAAAGAAATTGAAGCACTTGCAACGGATTTTGCAGACAAGCACCACACATTGTTCCTAGGCCGTGGCGAGTTCTACCCAATCGCGATGGAAGCGTCTCTAAAACTGAAAGAGATCTCGTACATCCACGCAGAAGCGTACGCGGCGGGTGAACTGAAACACGGTCCTCTGGCTCTAATTGATGCTGACATGCCTGTTGTTGTGGTTGCACCAAGCAACGACCTACTTGAAAAGCTAAAATCAAACGTTGAAGAAGTGCGTGCGCGTGGCGGCCTTCTATACGTATTCGCAGATGCAGACGCAGGCTTCGAAGGCGATGAGACAATGAAGATCATCACTATGCCTCACGTTAGTGAAATCACGGCGGCGATCTACTACACCATCCCAATGCAGTTGCTGTCTTACTACGTAGCACTGATCAAAGGTACGGACGTAGACCAACCACGTAACCTAGCGAAAGCGGTAACGGTTGAGTAATTACGCTTAACAGCAAAAATCCTGAGCGGCACATGCGAGAGTATGTGCCGCTTTTTTATTTAAACCCATTTTAAGGTTTGTGAGTTATTGACCCAACTGGTGAGCGGTTAGAATTGCAGAGTAGACATTTTCTGCCGTCACTGGGAATGGCATATTGTGGATGGTTTCTCCCTCGGCCGTTGAGGCTTCGGCGACCTCGCGCAACTTAGCGTGGTTAAGCTCTTTAACGCCCATATCAAATAAGTTGGTTGGTAGACCTACAGAGCGGCAGAATGCAAGAACCGTATTAATCTCTTCCATCGCTGCGTTTTCTAGTACCAGCTGAACTAGTGTGCCGAACGCGACTTTCTCACCATGATAGAGATGATGACACTCTTCAAGCTTAGTTAGGCCGTTATGAATAGCGTGAGCACCCGCTAGACCACTGCTTTCAAAACCGATACCGCTAAGGTATGTATTGGCTTCAATAATGTTTTCTACCGCTTTGGTGCTCACACCATTTTCTACTGCAGCTTTTGCTTTTACACCATCTTCAAGCAAGGTTTCATAGCAAAGTTTCGCAAGCGCTTGTGCTGAACGCGTCGCTAACCCACCAGCCATTGTTGCCTTACCAGAAGTCATGTTGGCACGAGCTTCAAAGTAGGTGGAAAGCGCGTCGCCCATCCCCGATACAAGTAAGCGAACAGGGGCTTTGGCGATGACTGACGTATCCATGATGACCATGTCTGGGTTTTTAGGGATCATCAAATATTCTGCAAATTCACCTTCAGGTGTGTATATCACCGCAAGCGCTGAGGTTGGCGCATCAGTCGAGGCAATCGTAGGAACCACCACGACAGGAATTTTTGTGTAAAACGCAACAGCCTTTGCTGTATCTAACGTTTTACCACCACCAATACCGACAATGACATCGTGTTTCTGAGTGGCACAAATGTCCGTGATGCGTTCAATCTCAACGCGTGAACATTCGCCACCAAAAATGTTCATAGCGAGTGGAAGCTTTTCGTCAGCAAAACTTTGTTTGACGTCATCACCAACCAGGTTAGTCACGAACTCATCGGCAATTACTAACGGACGTTCACCCAATGTTTTCACATAGTGAGCGATAGATGTAAGTACTTGTTCACCTTGGACGTATTTGCTTGGGCTGATAATAATTTTGTCCATAATTCAAACCTTTAACCTTTTTTATGTGTGTTTTGGACTGCAATGAATATCCATTGTAGGGATAAGGTTTATATTAGGTTTGGTGTGGTAAGTGGTGAAGGATATCTCTGGTTTTGTTCCATGCTTTTATGACCTCTGTGTCAAACCGACTGCCAGAAGTAATAAGAATCAGCATGCTTTATGGCGACGATCACTATTCAGGAAAATTTGTCGTTTTTCGTTTCATATTGAAACAATAATGCCGAAGTTTTTGTTTCAATATGAAACGGATTGATTTTTGTTGAGCACGCATTTTCTCTGTTTAAGATGAATTCATACCCTACATAAAAATATAAATGGAATGAGATAGAACGATGAAAAAGTTAATTAACCAAGTTGATGATGTTGTATTGCAGCAAATGGAAGGTCTGGCTTTATCTCGCCCAGAGCTAAAAGCGAACTACGAACCTCGTTACATGTGGCACGAGGAAACACCGGGGCAAGTGGCACTGGTTTCTGGTGGTGGCTGTGGTCATGAACCTTTGCACGCAGGTTTTATTGGTAAAGGCATGCTGACAGGCGCCTGCCCTGGAGAGGTATTTACTTCACCAACGCCAGATCAAATGTACGAATGTGGCAACCAAGTGAATACTGGTGAAGGCGTGCTATTTATCATTAAAAACTACACCGGAGACGTGTTGAACTTTGAAACGGCTGTGGAGCTGCTTCATACCGATGGCATCAAAGTTGGGTCGGTGTTGGTGGATGACGATGTTGCAGTCAAAGACAGCCTGTATACCGCTGGTCGCCGTGGCGTAGCTGGAACGGTATTGGTTGAAAAGTTAGTTGGGGCTGCCGCGAGCAAAGGTTATTCGTTGGAGCAATGTGAAGCACTGGCTCGTCGCGTTAATAATCACTGTCGTTCATTTGGCGTGGCGCTTAATGCTTGTGTTGTACCCGCAGCAGGTAAACCATCTTTTGTTCTGGAAGATGATGAAGTGGAGTTTGGTGTTGGTATCCATGGTGAACCAGGTATCAAGCGAGTGAAATACACCGATGTCGATACGTTAGTGGATGAAATGTTTGCTGAAGTTGCTGAAAACACACCTTATCAGCGCACATTGCGTATTTGGAATCGTGACGAAGGTGAATGGGATGAAGTGGAATCCAGCATTGAGCCTTTCGCCGCTGAACACGACTACATCGTGATGGTGAATGGTATGGGCGGTACGCCAACTTCAGAGCTTTACGGAGTGTACCGCCGTCTGGCTCATAACTGCGAGCAAGCAGGGTTCCGTATCGTGCGTAATATGGTTGGTAACTTCTGTACGTCACTCGATATGGAAGGCGTTTCGATTACGTTGCTGAAGGCAGATAAAGAGATGTTGGAGCTGTTCGATGCTCCTGTCGATACGGCCGCGATCAAGTGGTAAGAGGGGGGAGCAAACATGCAAATTGAAAAACAACATATCGTTCACTGGCTAGAGTTATGTGCAAAAACGTATCAAGAGAATCAAGATTTTCTGACCGACCTTGATCGTGATATTGGTGACGCAGACCATGGTCTCAATATGAACCGTGGCTTTAAAAAAGTTGCTGAAAAACTGCCGCAATTTGCGGACCAAAATATCGGCAGCATTCTCAAGAATACGGGCATGACCTTACTTTCTAGTGTTGGTGGGGCAAGTGGCCCGCTGTATGGCACGCTGTTTATTCGCACGGCTGCCGCTGTCGGAACTCGAGAGCAATTAACGTTTGAAGAGTTAGTGGATGCACTAAAAAGCGGTGTGGATGGCGTGGTGTCTCGTGGTAAAGCAGAGCTGGGTGATAAAACCATGTGTGATGTTTGGTTACCCGTTTTAGTTAGCGTGAAGGCGTCGTTAGAAAATGGCATGAGCGCCGATCACTTACTGAATGAAATGGTTGAGCTAGCAGAAACGAGCGCGGTTGCCACGATTGAAATGTTGGCGAAAAAAGGGCGAGCAAGCTATTTAGGTGAACGCAGTATTGGTCACCAAGATCCCGGTGCAACCTCTTCTTTGTTAATGATTAAAGCACTACAGCAGGCAATAGCAGGTAATTAAGATGGTGGGAATTGTAGTTGTATCTCATAGTCGTCGACTTGCCGAAGGGGTGGCAGAACTTGCCACCCAAATGACGCAAGGCAAAGCCAAGCTTGCGATTGCTGCTGGGATTGATGATCCAGAGAACCCGATCGGAACCGATGCCATTGCCGTGATGGAAGCGATTGAGCAGGTACAAGATCAACAAGGGGTTGTTGTGTTGATGGATCTTGGCAGCGCGTTGCTTAGCACGGAAATGGCTCTGGACCTGATTGATGATCATGTGAGGGAAAATGTCACCCTTATCTCGGCACCTATTGTTGAAGGAACCATGGCGGCGTCGGTGGCTGCTGCTGCCGGACTACCTTTATCGACGGTAGTCGAAGAGGCACAGAATGCGTTAAGCGTAAAACAAGAGCATCTTGGTGATCAGCCACTAACATCCGCTGAGATAGCGCTAGTATCAGAGAACTTTGAGCAAGAACGGACATTTGATTGGGTAGTGCAAAATCCGCATGGATTACATGCTCGCCCCACTGCGGCCATTGTTGGTGCACTCGCGCCTTTCGACTGCCAATTATGGTTGAAAAAAGGCGAGCGCCGTGTGAACGCGAAAAGCTTAAACAGCATTGCGAAACTTGGCGTTCGTAGTCAAGAGACGATCACCTTATGCGCACTTGGACCTCAATCCAGTGAAGCAATCAAGGCATTTGAAGCCTTAGCTAGTGAGCACTTCGGAGAAAAAGAGGCGGTTGAGCAAGGCATTGTCGAACCTGAAGAAAGCTCGGATACTCTGCTCGATGGCATGGCCTCAAGTCAGATTGAAGGTGCTGTTGTTGGTATTCGAGTTAATGACGGTATCGCTACTGCTCCTGCTGTCCTTTTTACTCATGAAATGCCAGCTGTGCCTGAACGTGATTTCCAAAGTGAACAAGATGAAATTGAACGGGTTAAGCGTGCGATAGGCGTGGTTGTTCAACATTTGCAGGAGCAAGCGAAGCAGCCGAAAGGGGAAATATTTGCTGCTCATAGCATGATGCTCAGTGACCCAGAATTATGGGCATCGGTCGAGTCGCGAATTCAAACGGGCATGATAGCCGAGCAAGCTTGGGTAGAATCACTGCAAAGGTTGGCCGAAGAGTTTCGCCAGGCAGAAAGTCAGTACATGCGGGAACGCGAAGCTGATGTGCATGATATCGCACGCCAAGTTATGGTTGAAATGACAGGCGTAACGCCTAATGCCATCGACATTCAGGAACCGAGTATTTTGTTGGCCCGCGACCTGATGCCTTCTGATGTGGCCGGGCTTGATAAATCGAAAGTGCTTGGTATCTGTTTGAGTGAAGGAGGAAAAACCTCTCACAGTGCGATTCTTGCCCGTGCGATGGGTATTCCTGCCATCGTTAAAGCTCAGGGCTGCCTTGATGCTGTGCGTGCTGGTCAAGTGGTGACTATTGATGGCTTCCGAGGGTATTTATGGTTCTCTCCTTCAGATGCCGTACAGCAGGAATTAGAAGCGCAACAAATTGAGTGGCAAAGCACCCGACAAAGTGCACTAGCGAGTGCTCAGCAAGCCGCAGTCACCTGTGATGGTGTCCATATTCCAGTATTCGCCAATATTGGTGGACCGAAAGATATTGATGATGCACTAACATCAGGAGCTGAGGGCGTTGGTCTATTCCGGACTGAGTTTCTATTTCAAAACAGTGATGAGTTGCCGACTGAGGAAGTGCAATACCAAGTGTATCGTGATATTGCTGCCGCACTTGGTGATAAGCCACTTACGATTCGTAGTCTAGATGTTGGCGGTGACAAGCCTTTAGCCGCTTATCCTATGCCAGCAGAAGATAATCCATTTTTAGGTTTGAGAGGGGTGCGGTTGTGCCTTCAACATGAGTCATTGTTTACCGCTCAACTTCGAGCCATTCTGAGAGCCTTTCACGAGCAACCGAATATTCAATTGATGATACCGATGGTGGCTCAGGTTGAAGAAGTGAGAAAAGTAAAAGCGCTGTTGGCGCATCAAGCAAACCAACTCGGCTTGGATGCGACTCATTTGCCCGTTGGTATTATGATTGAGGTGCCAGCCGCGGTATTAAGTGCTGATGCGTTAGCCCAAGAAGTCGACTTTTTCTCTATCGGCACCAATGATTTGACTCAATATGTTATGGCCGCCGATCGAGGTAACGCCGCCGTTGCTGAATTGGTGAACTACTTTGAACCATCGGTACTAAAAGCCATTGAGCTCACGTGTGCAGCAGGCGATCGCGCGGGCATACCGGTTAGTATGTGTGGTGAGATGGCTGGCGATCCAAATGCCACAGAAACATTGCTTCGCGTGGGGTTGCGAAAATTCAGCGCCAGTTCGAGCATGCTACCGGGACTAAAAGCGCAGATTCGTCAGTTGTCTGTCGATGTTTAATCGATACCTTATCGTTAGTACACCTGTACCGGCGTGCTTACGCCGGTTTTACTTTTGTTATAGGAACGCCAATTCACGACTTAATACAGCTTCATTTGCTCCAGCAGCCCAAACTTATTAATTTTTCTCCATAAGGTCGTGCGGCCAATTTGCAATGCTTTCGCCATATCATGCATTTTGCCATCACACTGATTCCAAGCCTGAACAATCGCTCTTCTCTCGGCTTCTTCTAACGTGATTACTGGCGTATTTTCTGCGGTATGGCGAGAATTCAGTTTAATGTCTTCAGGAATATCGTTCAGCTTGATTAAGTTGGAACTGCGGTTAAGCAAAATTCGCTCAGTTCGATTTCTTAATTCGGAGTTATTGCCTGACCAACGAAAATTCATCAACGCTTCCAGTGCGACTGGCTCTATCGAGATCGTCACATTGTGGCGGCGTTCGTAATGGCTGATAAGCTGCTGGACGAGAAATTCAATGTCTTCTTTACGCTTTCGTAGTGGTGGAATATGCAGCTCGTTCGAGGAGATTTCATAATAAAGTTGCCGACCAAATGAGCGCTGAGTGACATACTCGCTGATCTCTGAAGCGGTGCTGGTAATAAGTTGAAAATCTACGGGGATCAATCGCAAACTGTCGCTGCGGCTGACGAGCCCAGTTTTTAACAACTTAAGTAGCACGGCTTGTAAATCGGGCGACAGATATTCCACCTTTTCTAAAAAGAGCGTACCGCCATGGGCGAGCTCAAACTTTGAAGGCATGCCTTGCCCTTCGTCATACCCCAGGGTTTCTTTGACCAGTTGCTCTGTATTGATGGAGCGGCAGTTGAGCGTAATGAACGGCCCTTCTTTGTAGGTGCTTTCGTTATGAATCGCCATGGCGAGAGTGGCTTTTCCTACACCTTCTTCACCCGTAATTAGAATCGGTGATTTGGACTTTATGGCCCGTTTTGCCACGGTTATGACATGCTTCATTTTTCGTGAAATGACGGGCAAAGTGCTGAACGTATAGCGCGCACTGCCACCTATTTGTTGTTGAGCAAGTTCGCGAATTTTATCGATAGGGTGCAAGAACAATAAGTGTGTGCCGTCGTTGAGTGGACGCAAGGTGATGATCGCTTCAACAAACTCGCCACGAACCTCTACCGTTGTGAGTTTACGGTTTATGCTCGCACCTGACTCAATGCTAGTAAGGACATTCGGTGGGAAGCGCAAAACAGAAAAGACTTCTTTATCCAAGACCTGACTGGCTTCAATGTTTAACAAGCGCTCGGACTGGTGATTTACCATGGTTATACGGCTTTCTTCATCCCAGGCCAGAAGGCCGTCATCCATGCACTCTAACGTTGCGTTGTGCGCACAAGTGAGGCGGTTCATATTTTCTTGTTCCGACTGAATATGGATTTGCAAGCTGACTTCTTTCGCGCTCGACGCGATGATGACTAAGTCTTCTTTCTTATAGCTTTCCGCTTTTCTGAAAAGGCATGTTGTACCGCGTAATTTGCCAAATTGGTCGAAAACAGGCGCCGCTACAGAGGCATAAGAGTGCAAGTGGCGATTGAAATGTTCGGCAGCAAAAACGTCACACGGGATATGAGTGTTGATACAGAGATTGACTGCATTTGTGCCTATCTTTCCTTCGGAGAGAAAACAGCCTTGTTTTATGCCGAGCGCTTGCATCTCTTGTCGCATAGAGTCGTGCCCGACGGTAGAGAGAATACAGCCGTTGCCATCGGTTACCATCAATACCAGGTCTTCGTCACCAAGCATATCGTATGTATCTTCAAGTACGGTCGTGGCGCATTCGATGAGATGTTCGTTGCGCTTCATTAGAGATGAGAAGGTAAATCCAGAGGCAATATGTGGTTTTGACCAGGTGTAAGGGCTGCATTGCTTTATGCAACGCTCCCACGACTCGAGGACGGGAGTGCGGGAAAATTCTGGAGATACCCAGTGGTGTTTCTGGAAAAACTCCCACTTAGTTTTAGTGTCTTCGATTGAAAGCATGCGATCCCGTTTCAATACTAGCGATAGATTGGTCTGATGTTACAGAGACATCGGAATATGGACTGTGATGGCTTTCACGCACGTTGTATAGAAGAATGTGCAAAAAGAGGGGCGAGTTGAGGAGGCTTCCTTGCCAGTTTTTCGATTAAAAAGGGCTGTCTTTGCCGAGCTCATTGCAAATCTCGACAATGGCAAGTGAGAGCCCTGACTTAATGATTTGTTGTTGACGTTGCAGCTGTAGCTGATAAAACTCAAGGTCGATGTCGTCATCTGGTTCGCTGACTTCCAGTTGCACCATGCCCATTTTCTTCACCAAGTGCAGTTTCTTAATTGGTTCTAGAATATTCGGGTCAGTGAATTCGTAATCTGAAGCGTCACTATTGAGTTGGTTTTTGAGTTTGATGATGTCTTCGATGTCGTGGTAAATGTCATCGGGGAGCACTCCCAAGCCAAACAATAACTTCAAACGAACAGATAGATCGCCCAGCGGTCCAGAGTCTTGTAGCAGCGGACCGACAACCGATTGAACAGCGAAGTTATCTTTACGAAAGATTCTTTGCACCAACCCGTCGATCGAATCGTTAAAAACGTCGACTGCTGCAATGAAAAAGCCTCGTACCGATGGTGCGCTGTTTAATCGCTCAATGATCTCGGTTTCGTTGATGTTATCTGCCATATACTGAATACATTTCTAATTATTAGCTATCCCAACTCTTCAAGCAGAGAAGGACATAGAAGGGGAGCCAAGCTCCCCTAGGTAAATCAAAGTTGGTTGTAAAGTGTCTCGATTTGAGCCACTTCATCACTGTCTTCTGCAAGACCTGTGTATGTCGCTAGCGTCTTCTTCACACCCACTTCTTTTAATGAGGTTTGCAGTTCTACTGCTTGTGGGTCGGTGTCGTTAGTGTACTTCAACGCAGCGGCAATGCCTTTCAAAAGTGTTTGATTTTCAGTGCCATACTCAATTGTACCGAGTAAAGGCTTCACTAATCTATCGTTTGCACCCAATTTTCGAATTGGTTGACGACCTACGCGATCCACCTCATCCACTAAGTATGGGTTGGCAAAGCGTCCTAAAATCTTCTCGATGTAGGCGTTGTGCATGTCACGGTCGAAGCCGTAACGTTTGATCAGCACTTCACCACTCTCTTGCATCGCCTGTTTTACTTCAGCGTGAATGCTTGGGTCTTCAATTGCTTCACGAATGGTACGATGGCCTTTCAAGCAACCTAGGTAAGCGGTAATGCAATGGCCTGTATTGAGAGTGAACAGCTTGCGTTCTACAAATGCCATTAGGTTGTTGGTTCTTTCCATGCCTGCGATGTCAGGGATTTCGCCCTTGAATTGCTGCTCATCCACAATCCATTCGCTAAAGCTTTCTACCGTCACTTCTAGTGGGTCATCGTTCGCTGCTTCTGCTGGTGGTACGATGCGGTCCACTGCGGAGTCGACGAAGCCAACTAGCTCGTCTGCTTTCGCGTGTAATGATTCATCCAAATGTTTGTACACTTCACCTTTTAGGTGTGTGGTACCACGAACCATGTTTTCACACGCGATGATGTTCAATGGTTTATCGTTACCTGCTGCAAAGCGTTTAGCAATGCCGGTAGCGATGGTTTTTGCAATGATGTCCAGTACGTTAGGGCCAACCGCTGTTGTTACCAAGTCGGTTTTTACAATGCGGTCGATGACATCTTCACTGGCTGAGTTAACCGCGGTGACGTGAGTTACTGTATCGATTTGGCACTCAGTACCGACCACTTTTACTTTGTATTCTTGCTTGTGACTCAGTTGGTCGACGAGTGGAGCGTCAACGTCTGCGAATGTCACCTCGACTTCTGCGTCTGCTAATAGTTTACCGATGAAGCCACGACCAATGTTACCTGCGCCAAAATGAACTGCGTTTTTCATAATTCTTACCTACCAATGTCTAAAATGTTGACTTACGAAACTAGGGGGAGGCCAACCGCATAGGGGGTGACAGCTGACCTCATTTGCCTCAGGAGCAAATTAAAGGGGTAATTAAGCCGCTTGTTGACCGCCAAGGATGTTTAGAATCTCTTCCACATCGTTGGTGCTGGTTAGCTTCTCAATTGCCTCCGGCTCATCGAGCGCGTTCGTAATGGTGGTAATCACCTGGATGTGCTCATCGTTCTTAGCGGCAATGCCGATAACCAGTTTCGCTACATCATCGTCGTCTTCAGTAAATTGGATACCCGATGGGTATTGGCAGATTACAATGCCGGTTTTCTTCACGCGGTCTTTCGCTTCTACCGTGCCGTGAGGCACTGCGATAGATTCGCCTAGGTAAGTTGGAACCAATGCTTCACGCTCAAACATCGCGTCTACGTATTCTGGTTCTGCGTAGCCAAGTTCGACCAACTTGTTGCCCGCGAAGCGAATCGCTTCTTCTTTGTTGGCAGCTTTCAAACCTAGGTGAATGTTTTCACGCTGGATTTGGAACACCGACGTTTGCTGTGGCTCGAAGTTGTCGTCGTTTGCTGCCATGACTGACACTTTTACCATTTGGTCGTCATTGGCTGCGGATTGGTTTTGCGCTGCTAGTAGTTTGGTGACTAGCTGGTTGTACATCTCGCTATCTAGGAAGTTAGTCAATGAAATGTGGTGTGCGTTTGGAGCATGCTTACGTGCACGATCCGTTAAGTCTTTATGAGTAATCACGATATCTGCACTCTCTGGTAAGCTGTTAATGGCAAGGTTGGTTACGTGGATGTTCAGACCTGCGTCTTGAACCTTTTTTCGTAGCATGCTCGCGCCCATTGCACTCGATCCCATGCCCGCATCACAAGCGACAATGATGCTTTGTACTGTCGCTAGGTCTACGTCACCTTTGCTTTGGCTGTTTACCACCGCATCGTTTTTAGATGCAGATTTCATGTCTTTCATTTGTGATGTCGCTTTTTCTAAGGCTGCTTCATCACCGTCTTCTTCTGTTGACGTTTGTGTCTTCATTAGCAGTGCTGCTACGGCGAATGACACGCCTGTTGCTGCTGCGATAGACGCTAGAACACCAACGATTGAGCCTTTCTGAGTCATCAACAAGATTGCAAAGATTGAACCTGGTGATGCTGGAGAAACGATACCTGCGTTAAAGATAGTTAGAACGAATACGCCAGTCATACCACCTGCGATAGCCGCAAGGATTAGGCGAGGGTTCATTAGGATGTATGGGAAGTAAATCTCGTGGATACCGCCGAAGAAGTGGATGATTGATGCACCACCTGCAGTTTGACGAGCCGTACCTTTACCAAACACCATGTAAGCTAGCAGGATACCTAGACCAGGACCAGGGTTTGCTTCGATTAGGAAGAAGATCGATTGACCTGTCTCAGACGCTTGTTGGATACCCAGTGGAGAGAAGATACCGTGGTTGATCGCGTTATTTAGGAACAGGATCTTCGCAGGTTCAACGAAGATTGAAGTCAGTGGTAGTAGGTGAGCAGAAACTAGGAAGTTAACGCCAGCCGCCAAGCCACCAGAAAGAATTTTTACGAATGGACCGATAAAGATGAAGGCAAGGATCGCACATAGCATGCCGATGATGCCCGCAGAGAAGTTGTTAACCAACATCTCGAAGCCACTTTTTACTTTACCATCGATGTAGTTATCGAATTTCTTGATAGCCCAGCCGCCCATTGGGCCGACCATCATTGCCCCCATAAACATTGGGATGTCTGTGCCGACAATCACACCCATTGTTGTGATTGCACCGACTACCGCACCACGATCGCCGCCAACTAATTTACCACCGGTGTAACCGATAAGTAGTGGCAGCAAGTAGGTAATCATTGGGCCAACCATAGAGGCTAACGTTTCGTTTGGTAGCCATCCAGTTGGGATAAATAGAGCAGTGATAAAGCCCCACGCGATAAACGCGCCGATGTTTGGCATTACCATGTTTGACAGAAAACGACCAAAATTTTGTATCTTGATCTTGGCATCTGGTGATATCATAACAATTCCCCGTTCGATGTTCTGATGAATCTTGTTGTAGTAAACGGTTCGCCAAAACCGTTTGTTTGATTGCTTAGTACCCAATCAATTTACCACACATTTTCCAATTGGAACTGACAACGGGTTTTTCGTGATCTACGCCCGCATTTCTTAGGCTGAGAAACGGTTTTTAAGTGACCAAGTTCAACTTATTAACTTGTAACTTAATAACAAAAAGCCACTTTCAAATCTGTCAATAAAAATCTTAGTGATCAATCCGATCTTCTGACAAATTTAAAATTAAAATACTTTGTGACTTTGATCACTTTTGATTTTTTTTGAAATTCGAATTAAATACTTGTAATGATCAATGTCACGTTTTGTGTTGAGTTGTGGTGGATTTAAAGTGTGACCTGGATTTGTTTTTGTTTTTTGTGAAAGTTTGTGACGGAATTGGTGAGATAAATGCTATCTAGATCTTTCGATAGATTGTATCTATGAGAGTCTTTTCGGCGCACTTCACGGAGCACGCCTAATTAGTTGATGAAAGGGTAAATAAAGAGAGTCGCCACACGGTTCTTCTTGTGATTCCCAACTCTCTACTTAATCACTGTTCTTAATCATCGTTGCTATTAGTATGATAGACGAGGTAGTCATGAGCTTGCTCGCGTCCCATATACCTTGCCAACGTCTTTTCTTGAACATCGCGCAAATCCACCATAATCAATCCATCTAGAGCGTTATTGAATGCAGGGTCGATGTTGAAGCATACCAGCTTGCCATTGAGGCTTAAGTACTGACGCAGCAAAACGGGCACTCCTTTCCCTTCATCGATTCTGGCAATGACACGTGACAATAGCTGTAAATCACCCAGAGCGGTGAGCATGCTGGTATTCCAGTCACGGTGGTGCTCAGGAAGTGGGTTAGAAGGCGTGACGTATTCTGCACAGTTGTTGTCGTAGTGGTGCAGTGTCATTGATTGAGCCAGTAATTGACGTGCAGTATCGCTATAATCGTTGCTAATGCTTACCGGACCAAATAGGTGAGTGTAATCTGGGTTTTGATGAACGAACGTTGCGATGCCTTTCCACAGCAGCAGTAGCGCGCTCATGCTCTTTTGATATTGCTGTGCAATCACAGAGCGCCCCATCTCAATGGATTTACCCATTTGGTCGATAAAGCGTTGGTCATAGTTAAACAACGTTCGTGAATACAGACCTGCTACGCCGCGCTTTTCAATCAGTTGATCAACCAGACCTAAACGATACGCGCCCACCAAGCATTGGTTCTCTCTGTCCCACACAAACAGATGCAGGTAATCATGATCGAAATGGTCAATGTCTATTGCTAGTCCCGTCCCTTCGCCAACTTGTCGGAAATTGAGCTCACGTAGGCGACCAATTTCATGCAGTAGGGAAGGGATATTCTGCGACTCCGTGCAGTAGACATCGAACTCACCACTTGTTAGCAGCTTGGACTCTTTTGGTAAGTTGTTCAGTTCTTCAAGCAATTCGCCTACGGGTAACCCTGCCGCTATTGGTGAGAGCCGTTCTGATGAGGAAGAGGGCTTCACCGATTGGATTTCACGATTGAGTAAGTAAGTGTTGAGCCGCAAATAGTTCACCACTTGATCATCGCTAAGTGTGTTCAGCTCTTTAAATTTTATCGCTTGGCCAAAGGATAAGTTGATGGTTTGCGCCTGTTTGTTCAGCAGTTCTCGCCCAAGCAGTAGGGTGCGCAAAAGTGGATGGATTTTCCCTGCCATATAGAAGCGTTTCGAGTTCTGACCACTGATGAATACTGGAACTGTCGTTGCTTTGTTTTTGCGGATTAGGCTACTTACGCTTCGACTCCACGCTTTATCTTCCAAGCGTTGCTGTTTGGCATCGACTAACTGGGAAACCTCACCGGCAGGAAAGACAAGCAATAAGCCGCCACTTGCTAGGTGTTTATTGGCCGCTCTCAGGGCCTTCATATTCGATTTGACGGCGTCTTTGCCTTCAAACACATCGACACCAATGAAGAGCTGATCTAACTCTGGTACGGTTTTCAGGTATTGATTGGCTAGAATTTGGATATCGTCTCGTACCATCAACAAGAGTTCGGCCAAGATGACGCCTTCCACACAACCAAGCGGATGGTTCGCCACAATGACGGTAGCACCTTGCTTAGGTACTGAGTCGAGTGAACCATGAGCAATGCGATAATCGATACCTAAGATATCCAGCGTGAAGCGGAGAAAAGTTTTGGTATCGGCATTAACGGGGCGTTGGGCGTAGAACTTATCAAGTTGGTTTAAACCGGTTGCCCATTCAGCAACGTTTTCACCAATGCCAAACGGCGTTTTACGAGGGAGACGAAAAGGGGTTGAACTATCCATATTTACCTCAGCGTACAAGTTGCTGATTGGATAGTAGAAATTACAGATGACAGTTAAGAGGCAAAAGCATGAGCCTTTGGTGACAAACCAATGAAGCTTTATTGACTAAAGAAAACGGTATATCACTGTGCTATGAATCAAAACTCGCGTTATGTCTCCCTCTTAAAACAATAGATAGGCTATCTTATCTAGAACAAAGATTAAGCTAAGTTGATATTTATCAGGGGGAAATAATGGAACGAGTTTCCAATAAAGCAGCACTTTGGATTGGACTAAGTTTGATACTTGGTCTTGGCATCCTTGGCTATTTTATGCAGCAGACGGCGGTGAAATACCGAGCCTATGAAAGAGTCGTGACAGTAAAAGGTTTGTCGGAGCGTGAGTATCCTGCTGATACGGTGATTTGGCCGATTCAATTTACTCTAGCGAGTAATGATATGGGAGCCATGTTTGATGAAATTGACCAGCAAACCCGTTTGATTTTGGACTTTCTAAGTGCCAAAGGGCTTCCTGAAACCAGCGTTTCCCTTTCTTCCCCAGCGGTCATTGACAGAAAAGCACAGCAATATGGGAGCGAGCAAGACATTGAGTATCGTTATTTGGCCTCGCGAACCGTTACGGTTTATAGCCAGAGTGTTGATGTTGTTCGAGCGGCAATCAATGAAATAGGTGAGCTAGGAAAGCAAGGCGTTTTGCTTAACCAAGATCCTTATGCAAATCGTGTTGAGTACAGCTTTACTAAGCTGAATGATGTGAAGCCAGACATGATCGAAGAAGCGACTAAGAATGCGCGTGAAGTGGCTGAGAAATTTGCGAAAGACTCACAGAGTTCACTGGGTAAGATCAAACGTGCAACTCAAGGGCAGTTCTCGATTTATGACCGAGACAGCAACACGCCTTACATTAAGAAAGTACGAGTGGTATCGACGGTTCAATATTACTTATCTGATTAAAGTTGCGCTCATATAGTCAATAGTTGGTCGTTCCATCACCTTCTATTTGTAGAGGTATCTATGCTCTGTGATAGGGAAATCAGTCTTCGCTGACGCTATATACAAGTACTTTTTTATAAAACTAAGTTCTTAACAGTGATGAGGTGAGTTTGATAATAATCAAGCTCACTTGTTTCTTATGAGCGTAAGTTAGTATGACTTATTGCTAGAAGGAATTAGTATCATGGCATACAAGCACTTTGTTAGAGAACTACTGGGTTTAGCGATTGTTGTCTCTGTCGTCTTTGGCGTATTAGGCGTGATGTTAGAGCTCTTCGCACTGACGGCACTTTGGGAGCATCAGCAAACGATAGCCGATGTTTTTTTCCATGAATCTCTCTACTTCATCGTATTTTTAATCCCACCATACTTCCTCTGGAAGTTGATTAACCGCCCTGAATTGGTTTCTGCTGATCAAGCTTATTTGGCAATGAAGTTAGAGGCTGAAAGTCGACAATGAGTCGATTTAGTGAGTAATGAAAAGAAGAGGCTATGAGAAAACATTAGCCTCTTTTCTATCTGATTCGTGGGGCAAAGTAGTCGCTGCTTTATTGATTAAAAAGCTGCTTCGATTGTGCCTTTGAAAGTGCGATCGAGATAATCACGAATCGCTTGAGATTGATAAATAGAAACGAACTTTTTATACGCTTCATTATTTTTGTCTGCGTCACGAGTGGCGATGACCATGACTGCTAATGGGGCGTCTTTTGCTTCAAGATAGATACTTTGTTTCTTCGGATCTAAACCAGAAGACATTACGTAGTTCATTGTAATCGCAGCCGCGTCCACATCATCTAATGTTCTTGGTAGCTGAGCGGCATCTACCTCGACAAATTCAAATGATTTTGCGTTTTTTGTGATATCAGTTAGGGCGGCTTTATGGCCAACACCCTGTTTCAGCTCAATTAAACCTGCATCGGCGAGTAGCAACAGACCACGACCACCGTTGGTAGGGTCATTTGGAAGCGCTATACGTGCATTGTTTGGAAGCTCTTGCAGTGAGCGATACTTATTGGAATAAAGCCCCATACGCATAAGAATGGACTGACCAATTGATACTAATTGGGCGTTATGGCTACTGTTGAAGTTGTCTAAAAATGGCTGGTGCTGATAGCTATTAATATCGATGCTACCATCGCTAAGAGCGGCATTAGGTGTCACGTAGTCAGAAAACTCAATGACTTCGACATTCAAACCTTGCTTCGCTGCCTCCTTCGCTACCGCCTCGACTACTTGTGCATGTGGTCCAACTGTCGCGCCCACTTTAATGACAGAGTCATCTTTTTCTCCACAAGCGCTTAAGCCGACTACTGCCGTGAGAATCAAAGCTAGTTTCTTTAAGTGACCAATACTTTTCATTGTAGCTCCATTTTTGCTTTAGACGTCCATACGTTTATATGTCCATACTATCAGAAGTTGTCTGAGGGTCAATGGTTTAAATCACGAGCAGACATTTTGTTTCTATTGCTCGTATAGAAAGCCAGATAATAGTTAAAGAAGAGGGGAAGAAGAAAAGCTATTACGAGGTTAGTGACGAGTTACCGCAACCGAAACTGTACCCAAAGATATAAGATACAAAAAAGGCGTAGTAGGTATTAACCTGCTACGCCTTTCGAAATATGGTGGCCCCTCGCAGACTTGAACTGCGGACCAATCGATTATGAGCGAAGGTCTGACGCAATATCACTGCACAATCAACATAGAAACCCTGCCCCGAATCACGCCCATATCCACCAGCAAAATCACATCACCTGATTACCCGCATGATTTTACTGACGTCGACAACGGGAAATCCGCTGAACCTATATCACCGCCGCCACCGTCGAGGAAATGTAGAAAACTGTG
>NZ_JAWOTI010000008.1:0-198805 GCF_033338775.1 Vibrio sp. Vb1018 | reverse complement strand
GCGGGAGTAAAATTTATGAATAGCACATCTCACTGTTTTAAATTTCAGGGGTGTCGCACTTCGTACTTGAATCCAAGGCACATAACAAACTGTTCAAGAGGGATTCTCAACGCTTGGCATTTTCAGTTTGATTTGGCTTTAGTGTCTACGGCACAATGGCTTAGGTTAGGTGGTGGCGTTGTTCACCCCTTAACGCGGCGTTATACCGCAAGGAGAAAAATCAAACATGGAATTAGTTTCACCCTCGTTAGAATTTGAATCCGAGTTTTCGGTGTTTTATCAAGATTTTGCTAAAAACGATGTAGACAACGCGGAATATTACCGTAATGGAGTCTCGGATTTCACACGATATGTCCAGCAGCTTCAAGATGAAGCCCTGGGTTTAAGTTTACCTGATGGCTATGTGCCATGTAATCACTTTTGGTTTGTCGACGGTAATCGAAACATTTTAGGCGCTATTCGTATTCGCCATAACATCAACAACGAGTTTCTAGCTTTAGAGGCGGGTCATATTGGCTATGATGTCGCTCCTTCGCATCGCGGAATCGGTCATGGTAAGTCGATGCTCACAAGTTAGCGTTAACTAAAGCCAAAATGTTGGGCATTTCTGAAGCGCTTATTACAGCAGATGAAGACAATATCGCATCACGTAAGGTCATAGAATCTAATGGTGGAAGGTTTGAAAAAGTGGTCGTGGGTAAAGTTTTCCCAGAGCCATTGGCTAGGTATTGGGTAGCTTGCGAGTAGCGGTATAACAAAGCGTTCAAGAGGGACAGTCAACGCTAGGCGAATTTGGCTCTAATCTTGGCAACTGTGTTTAGGGTGGTAAATTAAAGTTCGGTGGTAGCGCGTTGCTGCCCCTTAACGCGGCGTTAGCACACAGGCGAATGTCGTTAGATATGAGGTATATAATTTGTTGGATTACGAGAAAGATAAGCGCATAAACTTATATGACGACAGGGGTTCTGAACCATTCTTTAATGATCTAGCCAACATGAGCGATTTCGCTTACAGATTAGAAACGTTGATCGCTTCGGGAGATTTGTCATATGAGAGGTCGGATAAGAATCCTGATATATCAAGCATCGTTATGCTGAATAAGTTTAACCAAGACTTCGACGCGATGATTTTCTTCAAGTTAGATGAAAGCGAACAAATCCATTCAGTATTTGTTGTAACCAAAAATGATATTAATGGTGAGAATCGGACATTTACATATAGTGTTGGTTACTACGTACAGGAAAGTTCAAGAGGGTCTGGTAAGTGCAAAGAACTTGTTAATATCAGTATTGAAGAAATAGAGTCTTTTTTGAGTAACAATGGTCCTAACTACGATATTGGCGCAGATGATAGCTTTAATTATGTACTCGAATCAGTCGTCAGTATAGAAAATGAACCGTCCAATAAGATTGCATCTTCCCTTTTACATGATGGTAGTCCAGTAGTTAAAGCAAAAGAATATCGTTCTCAGGAAGAATCTAATGTTTACAGATTAGAGCTAGAGAATAGATCTGTGTGCTAACAAACTGTTTAAGAGTGATTCGCAACGCGTGGCATTTTGACTATGCGTTGGTTTTAGTGTTTAAGGTGGTATGCGGCAGCGTCGGCATTGCGTTGCTCACACCTTAACAGGGCGTTAGTCGCCAGAAAAAGCTAGCAGTCAAAATCATGTTTCTAAGCTCAAAATTTGGCTACTGGTTATTTGATTCAGAGTTCCACCTTCGACGGTCAAAGCTCATTTTCATTGGTTCTAAATCAATGCATTGCTATTTTCCAAGCGGTTGTTTCGTTCTTTGGTGGTGATAAGGCGGGCAATCGAAAATCTGTTTTTGGTTGCAACTCCGCTCGGTGAGTTTGTTGGTACAAAAGCCAATTTACTCGCTGAAATGACGTTTTCTCTGGTGTGGTAAGTTCCACGTGGTTTCAGTGACTTTGTTGAAAGTCCGCACTGTGAGATTGGTTTCCCAAAAGCGCTTTTTGGTGTTGCCAGTCCGTTTTCTACGGCGTTGTTTGTTCCAAGTGGTTTCATTGAATAGCCGCTTTGAGACTACGCCTGACTTAAATGCATCAAAGCACATAAAGTTTGTTGTTCGCAAAGTTTAGTTCGGCTTAAAATTGTCGCTCGGTGCCTCGCGACTAACAAACTGCTTAAGAGGGATTCGCAACGCGTGGCATTTTTACTATGCGTTGAATTTGGTGATTAAGGTGGTTTGCGGCGGCTTTTGTATTGCGTTGCTCACCCCTTAGCAGGGCGTTAGCATACTTTGATAGGAGTTCAGATGGCTACGATAGTCGAACAAATTGGTAATCGTGAAATTGACTCGGTCATCGTGTACGAATCTGACCAAGTTATAGCTTTTGCAGATCATGATCCAATCAACTTTGGGCATATTTTAATTTGTCCTAAGACTCAATACCGTACATTCATTGACCTGCCTGAGTCTGTGTTTTTTGAGATCACCGACGTTGCAAGAGATTTATATAAACGTATAGAAGCTAAGTTCAATCCCGATGGTATCGGCTTTATGCAAAACAATGGAGAGGCACCTTATTTCAACGAACTCGATCACTACCATTTGCATATTTTCCCTAGGTTTCATGGAGACCAGTACGGTTGGGTTAGTAGTGAACTTGGAATTCAAACTATGGATAAACTAAGAGAATCACTTAAAGGTCTATGAGCATTGAAAAAGTATGCTAACAAATTGTTCAAGAGTGATTCGGCACGCGTGGCATTTTTACTATGCGTTGGTTTTGGTGGTTAAGGTGTTATGCGGAAGCATCGGTATTGCGTGCCTCACACCTTAACAAGGCGTTATGTAGCCACGAGAGGACGGTAAGTTAAAAGGATTTATATATGTTAAATATTCGCCAAGCTCGCATTGAAGATATCAGTGTTATCAAGAAACTACAGTTTCAGCTTAATGAGTATCATCAAGCAAATTTACCTGATGACTTCTTATCACCGGAAGAAATTGAACAAAAAATAGACCTGCACAAGATAATCGAAAGTGAAAGCTCGATTTTTCTGGTAGCCGAAAGCAAAGGGCTGTTAGTAGGTTTTGTTTTTGGTGAGCTATGGGTTCGTAAGTCTTGGACGCTCAAACAGCGAAAAATCGCGAGCATTGAACAAATAGTAGTGGATTCATGCTTTAGAAGCCAAGGCGTTGGATTGGCGCTAATAGAGGCATTTGAGGAAAGGGCTATTTCTAACGGCGGAGAAGAGCTGTTTTTAGAAGTATATTCCTTCAATGAATCTGCTTTAGGTTTGTATCGCAAAGCTGGTATTGCCCCCAAAATCCTAATTGGGCAGAAAGCACTAAGCTGAAAGTCGGCTACATAACAAATTGTTCAAGAGTGATTCGGCACGCGTGGCATTTTTACTATGCGTTAGTTTTAGTGGTTAAGGTGCTATGCGTAGGCTTCGGTATTGCGTGCCTCACACCTTAACAAGGCGTTATGCGCTCGCAGAAATGGAGATAATCAATCATGGAAGATTTAGCTAATTCGTTAAGAAGTTCTGGCCTAAAAGTCAAAATTAAAAAAGGAAAAATTGCAGTTCGGCTTGACGGGCTTTCAAATCCGGTTTCGATAATAAAAGATATACCTGCTGATGAGTATAAAGTGAAAACTAATGATTCGATTCTATCGATAATTGCCTGTCTTTTGCTATTTATTGGTCTGTCAGGTATTTATGAGTTTAGTGGTAATGCTTTGATAAATATTGCACTTATCTCCGTTTCTATATTGTCTTTTGTTACAGTGTTACTTACAGAGTTTAAGCTGACTAAATTACGCGCTACTGTAGTTGCTTTCAATCGTGGAGAACGCGCATAACAAATTGTTCAAGAGTGATTCGGCACGCGTGGCATTTTTACTATGCGTTGGTTTTAGTGGTTAGGTGGCATGCGGGGGCTTTGGTATTGCGTGCCTCACACCTTAACAAGGCGTTATGCTTTTATGCAAACGAGTGATAATTGCAATCGAGTTGCTTAAAGTCAAAGCCTGTTGAGTATAAATTGATAATGTTCACAGGCAAATTTCAATTAAATGAGGTAAATATGTTAGGTGGGATTTTTTTCTGGTTTTTCTTGGCAATCGCTGTTGGTTTTTTAGCTTCGAATTACAACCGTAGTGGTTTTCTATGGTTCTTATTAGCTTGTATCGTTTCTCCTTTAATTGCTGGGATCTTTCTACTAATTTTGGGTAAAAATAAGGAAGCCGAGATTCTTGATAATCTTGCTAAAGTAAAAAAAGCGCAACAAAATTTTATTGAGCTATATTGTGCGAATGAAATAGCGGTAAAGAATAACCCAATACTAGAGCGTGCTTTTAAAGACTTGTCGAATACCAATATTTCTAGCACATCTAAGATTACTGTTGAGGATATTGATAAGAGCATCAATATGCTATTAATGGAAGTTGCAAGGGCTGAAGTGCCTAAGTCAGATCCATTGGAAACAAAGACCGAAGAGGCAAGTGACCACTTCGAACAGTTAGAGAAGTTAAAAAAACTACTAGATATCAATGCTATCACTAATGAAGAGTTTGAAGTTAAAAAAGCAGAGATACTGAGTCGCCTATAAATAGTACAAGCGTCGCTCACACCTTAATGCGGCGTTAGTCGCCAGAAAAAACTAGCAGTCAAAATCATGTTTCCAAGCTCAAAGTTTGGCTACTTTTTGTTTGATTTAAAGGCTCGTTGTCGTTGGACCAAACTCATTTTCAGCTGTTTTAAGTCCAAAGTTCTGCAATTGTCCTAGCGGTTGTTTTGTTCTTTGGTGCTGGCAGAGCAGGGCAATCGAGAGTCTGTTCTTGGTTGCAACTCCGCTCGGTGAGTTTGTTGGTACAAAAGCCGATTTACTCGTTGAAATTATGTTTTCTCTGGTGTGGTAAGTTTCACGTGGTTTCAGTGACTTTGTTGAAAGTCCGCACTGTTAGATTGGTTTTCCAAAGGCTCTTTTTGGTGTTGTCAGTCCGTTTTCTACGGTGTTTTATGTTCCAAGTGGTTTCATTGAGTAGGCGCTTTGAGACTACGCCTGACTAAAACGCATCAAAGCACATAAAGTTTGTTGTTCGCAAAGTTTAGTTCGGCTTAAAATTGTCGCTCGGTGCCTCGCGACTAACAAACTGTTTAAGAGTGATTCGCAACGCTTGGCATTTTCACTATGCGTTGGTTTTAGTGCTTAAGGTGGTATGCAGGGGCTTCGGTATTGCGTTGCTCACACCTTAACAGGGCGAAAATGGACAGAATCGTAGAATTAATCAAACAAGACCCAGTTAGAGTTAAAGCCTTAGAGTGCGTCTCTAAGTTGGGCTTGCCTCAATGCTATATTGCAGCAGGTTTCGTTCGTAATCTTGTTTGGGATGCACTGCATGGCTTTGATGTAACAACTCCATTGAACGATGCGGATGTTATTTACTTCGCTCCAGACGAAAACGACCCCAAAGCATATCTACAGTATGAATCTCAGCTCAAGCAGTTAATGCCAGAAATTAACTGGCAAGTTCGTAACCAAGCACTCATGCACACTCGAAATAGCGACTTACCTTACACAAGTTCCCTTGATGCTATGAGCTATTGGCCAGAACAAGAGACAGCTGTTGCCATTCGACAAGTCGCGCCTGACAACTATGAATGTATTGCAGCTTTTGGCTACGAAACCTTATTTAGTTATTACGTCACACATAATCCTAAAAGGTCACTAAAAACGTTTGAAAATCGTGTAAATTCAAAGGGCTGGCTAGTAAGGTGGTCATCTTTGAGAACAGTGCCCTAACAAAGCATTTAAGAGGGATTCTGGTTTTTTGTTCAAGTTTTTGTTTTATATGAATAAAATAAATTTTGCCCTAGGTTGGGGTGACATTTGGGGTTACACCGGAAAATAACTTTTAAATGTGATTTGTATCACGTTATTTTTGTAGGTGATTCTTGTTGAATGGTCTTGTTCCATGCTCAGCCACTTTAGGTGGGCAGTGGTATTTTGCTGACCGAAACTTGCTTTATCTGGGAACCTACATTTACCACTTCAAGTTCCATGTGTTCTGGGATCTTGATGACTTCAATTTCGATTTTTTTTAAAGTCGTCTTGGGGGCTCTGGGATTGATTGGGATGTTTGTTTGGGGCGTGAAGTTATCTAGGAAAAACCATGTGATTGAGCAATTAGTAGATTGGATCCGGATAATAGTGCTTACCAAACCTTCCTTAACAATATAAGCATGAATATCGCGATCAGTTAATCGCCCACCGGATGAATCCATCGCTCGGGTCATAATATACGGGCGTAACTGCTTACGCTCCCCCAGCGCTAAGAGAAGCTGGTTGATCATTCATGTAATCCTTCAGCCTCCTCAGCTAGGAGTATTTGTACCTATTTGTTCAATCTGCTTCAGCTGATTTCGAGGAGCCTAGTGATTTGGATTCGAGACTGCGCGTCTTTGAAATGTGCTAATGCGAGCAAGCGCATAAACCTGCAAATCACCCGCAGCCCCACAATACATAATCTGCTGAGTTCCTAGTGATGCAATTCTTAGACAACCAAATCCTGTTTGAACTCTACCACAGCAAGTTAGAGCAGGAGAAAGAAGAGTAATGATATTTGAAGAACTAAGGTATAAAAGCGATAAACAAACCGAGCAAGACGCAGTTCAATCAGACGCAATGGGAACTGAGCTGGTGGTTAGTGTTGTTTTAGATCCACAAAACCTAGGCTAACACTTGAGAAAAGTGATCAAAATACAGCTGATTCGTCGAACGCATTTTCGACCGCGTCTATGGTTGGAGTAAAGGAGCCGGATGAAGTCACTAAAGACTGGTTTGTTTCCCCCCGACTTCATGACCTTACACCATAGTAGCGAATTGGGAATTTTGACAAATGACAAACCAAGATAGAATTGAGTAGTTTTCCACTATTTGCAGTGTTTTTTTTCTAGAGAGCAGGCTGTTTCACGATCCTTATAAGCTTGCTCCGACTTCCCTAGATGGTCAGCTGCGATAGCACGAACATCAAAGTATACGGCTTTAGTCGGATCGAGTGCAATCGCCTTATTCAAATCAGCAAGAGAGGCATTATAGCGTTCTATAAGCCCTAAACCATATCCACGGGAAGCAAATAAGTTTGCCATTGTGGTCTTGTCTTCGCTTCCGTCTTCTTTGATTGCTCCCAGATCGATCAGGTATCCACAAGCGCTGATTGATCTGATACCCGAGTGTATCCCAATAGGAAGGAGCGGACTCTGGGTTAGCTCTCTGAACCCGTTTGATGAGATCGGAAAGTAGTGCTTTAACTTGCCTGCAATTCGCTTGCCCCTTACAGAACAGTCCTGGTGGAATAAGTCCTCGTCGCGTTTCCTCTCCTGAAGCCTGATAGCTAAAAATGCCATCGTCAATACAATCGCGCCATCCTATTTTCTCTTTATCCTTAGTGTAGCCAAACTGAAGAATGGCTCCTTCACCTACAGAAATTGTTGAAGTCGGTTCAATAATATCAAGTGAGAATGGGTCTGCTTTTAAAAGATCGACCATTAGGTTTGAAACATTCCATTGTCGCAGGTCTTTCGGACATCCTTTAATAAGGCGCTCTCCTTTCGTAACAGGATGGAGGTCACTTTGAGGGCCATCGCTGACGCAAGTCACGTTAACGATCTGAAGATGACCTGATAGGGCGGGACGCAATGTCGCAGGGCTGGCTTTATATTCTATACGGTTCTTACCATACATGATCCACTTGCCACCACGTACAAGTTCTTTGATTTGGTGCAACAATGCTCGCTCTCCTTTTGCCTCCAGACGCGGTTTGAGGCGGTTGGAGGCAGAGATTCCCGATTGGTCGGCTAACGTAGGAATTCTGACCAGTTTTGACCTGAATTGTTTGAAGTCCTCTAGAAATTTTTCTTTAAATTCGATGAGACTGATATTTGCCTCATCCAGTTTTCCAGAATCTGCAAGCACGAGAATGAGAGCCTTGCGTGCTTCAACATTACTTGGTGCTATCGCAATCAATCTCCGGTAGTCCGTGATCGCTTCAGGAAATTGTCCAGCTTTTGTCAGAACTTGTGCACGATAAAGGAGATGACGATTATAGCTGTCACTTCCGGTATCTGACATTGAAAGAGCAGTTGTGTAGTCGGTTATTGATGAAGTTAAATTGCCTATACTGGCGTAACTGCTGGCGCGGTTGGCATAAAGCGCAGCCGATGGGATGACTCGGATAGCTTGGGTGTAATCTGAAATAGCGTCGTCATGTTTCCCTGCAAATGTGAATGCCATGCCTCGGTCAAAATGGGCACTAGCGCGTTCGTAATCGTTACGAGCGAGTATTAGGAATTTGCTTCGAACTTTTGCTGATTCATCGAACTTACTATTTGCGGAATAAGCTTGGGCGATGGTATCGAGTAAAACAACATTATTGGGCTGTTGGATTAGATCATAATTCGCGGCTTTGATGATGAGATCAGGGCAGTAAAACATCGCACCGGGATTTTCGGTGAGCTTATTGAGTTGTGGCAGCAATCTGAAGCCTCCTCTCACTGATTCAGTTTTGTTGACATCAGCGCTTCGAGCGTCGGAATATTTCTGGTGTCAGTTCAACGGCTTCGCACATGGCGGGAATGTCTAGCAGCGTGATATGACTTTCGCACTCAGTAATAAAACCATCGTTTTTCAGTTTTTTGAACGTTCTAGAAAGCGTCTCTGGCGTCATACCTAGCTGTGTTGCAAGCAGCTTTTTCGTCACGGGTAACGTAATTTTCCCTTCGCTTCTCGATTGAGCGCGATAGAAGTCAGCCAGCTTCATCACCAGTCTTTGATTCGCGTTTACTTGCGTCAAAATGTTCACGGTATCCATCAGCTGGTGGATGCGATTTGTCATGTAGTTCATTACTTTTAATGAAGTTTGTGGAGATTGAGTAAACACCGCTAACACATCTTGGTAGTGGAAAACAGACAGCTCGGTGTCCTGAACGACGCGGGCACTCATCGGATAGGTCCTTGGGGACATAAACATCGCCATTTCCGCAATCATTTCTCCCGCCATGAATACTCGAAACAGCTTTTCGTCGCCGTTTGGCATCAAACGAAACAATGAAACTTTTCCTCTCTCTACCAAATACATTTTTTCCGCAGGTTCGCCACGTTCAAACAGTTGATGCCCTGCATCGCAATGCAAAGGCGAGCGTTTTGAGAAGAGTTGTGTTTTTTCTTCTTCGTTAAGGAGCGAAACAATAGAGCCGGGCACGCTGTTTTCCTTAGCTTGATAATTATCAAGCAGCAAATTCGGACTTGGAGGATAAGATACAAATAATAATCATTATTGATTAATGTGCCAACTTATCCAACCTGAGAAAGGAGAACAGTTATGGACGGTATTAGCCACGTATTTCGATGGGTTGCCTTGTGCGGTCTGGTCGTTCTTTTTGTTCCCGTCGCCATCTTTGCTTAGGAGTCATTATGTCTAAACGATTAGCCATGCCTAATGAAGGGCGAGAAGTGACAAAAACACCGGGACACTGGGTACTCGCTCAACTGGGTAAGAAAGTGCTGCGTCCTGGTGGCAAAGAGCTGACACAAAAAATGTTGCAAGGGTTGGCAATTACCCGTGATGACCGCGTTGTCGAATTCGCGCCCGGTATGGGTTACACCGCACGTTTGTGCTTGGAAAAATCCCCAGCAAGCTACACCGCTATCGAACAAAATCAGCAGGCAGCCGAGATTGTTCGCTCTTACTTACAGGGTTCAAACCAACGTTGTCATGTCGGGAATGCACAAGAGACAGGGTTAGAGCCGGAATGCGCTTCTGTGGTTTACGGCGAAGCCATGCTGACGATGCAATCTGATGCGCGTAAAAACGAAATTATTGCCGAGGCTGCTCGAATCCTCGCGACTCATGGGCGTTACGGTATCCATGAGTTGTGCATTACGCCAGATACAATCGATGAAGATAAAAAGCGCGCGATTCAAAGAGAAGTTTCCGAGACCATTCAACACCCCGCCAAACCCATCACACCCGCTGAGTGGAAAGCTCTGATGGAAGAGAATGGCTTGGTCGTTGAATTTGAAGCCGTTGCTCCAATGCATTTACTCGAACCAAAACGTGTTATCGCCGATGAAGGCTTGAGTGGGTTCTTAAAAATCGTGAAAAACGTACTGACTAAACCGCAAGCGAGAAAGCGTGTGTTAGGCATGCGTAAGATTTTCCGCAAACACGAAAAGAACCTATCTGCGATAACGCTTGTCGCAAGAAAGAAGGAAAACTAAATCATGTTTGAATACACCTTGTATGAAGATCTCGCCAGCGAAGTGGATATCCCCAAAGCGGGCATTACGAGTTGTCCTATGTACAAAAGTGAGCGTTTGCGAGGCGTTATCTTCGGTTTCGCCGAAGGTGAAGAAATGAGCGAACATACTGCAGCAGTGTCAGCGATTGCACAAATACTCGAAGGAGAATGTACGTTCACGTTAGAAGAAGAGGCGAAGGAACTAAAAGCTGGCGCTTGGTTGTTGATGGACGCGCATTTGCCTCACAGCATTATCGCGAAAACGCCATTGAAGCTGATGCTGTACCTGTTGCGCGAGCCTAAGTAACACGTAGTATTGAAATACAAATCAATGTAAATTCAGCCCCAACCAAGTGTTGGGGCTTTTGCGTTTATTGCTGGCGGTACTTATCTGACGAAGTTCTGCAATCCTGCCACGCTGGCAAAGTTATAGAGAATAAAGCCCGATGCCACCATGGTGACTGCTAACACGAGGTTAAGCGTATTGCTCAAGTTGGCATTGGGTTTGGCGCTGTGATTTTTCATTTGGCGTTGAATCGTTAAAGCGTTGAACACCAATATCGAGTTGGTCATTGCCGTTCCTAAAGCCATCACGAATGTCGCGACCATGCCCCACATTAAGCTGCCTAGCATGTTAGAGAGAAACAGAACCAACACCGCACCAGTACAAGGGCGGAAGCCGATGAGTAGCAGTGCTTTCCATGAAATATTGTCATTAGAACCTGCGGAATCATCATCTTCTTGAGATCGTGTTTGCTTGATGCGGCGCTTGGCCACCGACGCAAACTCTTTCAGCGCCAATAAAACAATAAACACCGCACAACCTTGCGTCAGCAGACGAACATTATCGGAAAGGCTGAAAGCAAACTGCTCTGCAATCTTGGCAGTAATCACGAAAAGAATGCACGCGCTCGCGGCTTGTAGGGCGGCAATAATCGCCATTAACACAAGTGCTTGTCGGCGACGGTAGCCATGAATCAAGCTCATTGACGTCACTGCCGTTTTACCGTGTCCAGGGGCAACCGAATGCAGTAAACCATACAGAAAGCTGAAGCCCAACAAGTACAACAGTTGCCCTTGGCTGATGAGCATCAGGTATTCACTGATATACCGTAGTTAATCATTTTAGCTTTGTGAAGAAAAAAATGGATTCCTTTGGAATCCATTGAGTTGACTAATTGCGATTCTTTATTTTGTCTTTGGTAGGGAGTAATACTATTCTCTATACATGCCGTACACACAAGTCACGATGTACTTAATAAACGTTACGAAAAAAGCAGATTTATCTGCCTTAATAGACAATACATCCTTAAGTTACTATATAACAATAACATCGGAGCACTTTGTGTTGTTAGAATTGGTAATCAGCCACAAGACCGAATGTACGAGGTCCGCCCATTTCGATAAGATCATTCTTATGGCGAAGAACGTAATCTTCATCTGTTGCATTCTTAATGTAGGCCCGAATGGTGAGATCATTCATGGCATAACCTGCATTGAGATTCAATATGGTGTAGTCGCCTGCTGACGTACTTCGGGTGTTGGCGAGATCTGTAAAGTAATCCGTTACGTGATTAACACGAGCACCAAAGAAAATGCCCGAATCTAGCTGTTGGGTGAAGCCAAGACCAGCCGACACTTCAGGTGCATAACTGAACTCATTCCCATTTAAGTTTTCAACAGTACCGCTTGGTCCTTCGGTGATTTCTGTTTTTAACAAGCCTACAAATGCGAATACGTCCAGACCTGAGTCAAACCAGTAATTGGTTTCAACTTCAGTACCGTATGTTTTTCCTTTAGGGATGTTTGCTATGTAATTGTCGAAACGATTTCCACTGTCACCATACACGACCGTTTGATAGTTTTCATAGTCGTTGTAGAAGACATTTGCAGTCAAACCAAGTCTATTTTCAAGGAAAGTTGAACGGGAACTTAGCTCATAAGTCCAGACTTCTTCCTGCTCAAACACAAAGACCTGTTGTTGGTACTCGTTGTATCCAAGTCCGCCAGCGTTGTATCCTTTACGAGCAGTAAGTCCAAGCATTGAATTGTCTGATACATTTAAAGTTACACCGACTTTTGGTAGCAAAATACCGTTACTTTCATCAGCATTGAAATCGAGTGGGAACCTTGCGTGGTCAAAATCACGCTTCAGCTCATCTTTTTCGTAACGAGCGCCAAGTAGCAAGCCCCAACGGTTATTGAGCTGGACTTTTGAATCGAAGTAAATTGAGTTGGTCAGAACTTTATCTTTACGCTTCATCGAGTCTGTTTGCGTATCCTGATCTTTGTAAAAACTGCTTACCCCGACAATGGCATTGTATTTGTCATCTAACGAGTTATAAGATAGCTTCGCTTCTGCGGTGTAGTTTTTTTCATCAACATCACCCCACCAGTCCGTACGAGGATAAGCTTTGAATTTCGTATTATAGTCTCGGCGCGCAAGCAATACATCAAGGGTTAATTCATCATTGATTAAGTAATTTATGTCAAAATTTGCATTCCAGCTTTCGGTTGTTTGACGTCGAGTACCGTTTTCATCAATGTATTCAAACTTACCTTTTTCAGAAACCAGATTTGTATATTGACCTTCTTCATTACGGCTAGCCAATGTTAGTTTTAGCGTAAGCTTATCGTTAGACATCGGTTTGAATAACAGCTTACCTCTCACATTATAGGATTCAACTTCAGAAGGGTCCCATGGATATTGGTCATTATCGGGCAGCGAGTAATCAATTGGTGTATTACCCTTTGTGCCCTCGGCGGCTAATCGAAATGCGAGCTTTTCAGACACGATTGGGGCAGAAACAACACCAGCTAAGTGATATTTGTCATCTTCGTTTTCGTAGCCACCACGAACTTTACTTTCAAAGTGGAACGTTGGATCTTTGGTTTTGATGACCACCGCGCCGCCAATACTATTTCGGCCTTGGTTGGTTGATTGAGGGCCTTTATAAATCTCTACTTGTTCTGTATCCCACAATCCGGCTTTACCAAAGGCTTCACCAGTCCATGACTCTGACACGCCATCAACGGTTGTATTCACCCTTGGTGTCGCTCCTGTCATGAAGGAAAGGAAGCCTTCACCAGGCCCACGACCATCGACACCTCGAATATGTGGAATACCAGAAGGGGCATTCAGTACATTCGGGACGCGATCGAGTAGATCGTAGTATGTTTGATCTTCGCCATTGTCTGCTTCATCAGTAAAAACGGTGACTGAGCTTGTGTTCTCAGCAAGTGTACCACCGAGTTTTTCACCAAGTACCACAATGGTTTCTAGGGTTGTTAGGGTTTCTTGGCCTTTCTTAGTATTGCTGTTGTCCACTTGCTCTGCTGAAAGAGTGGTGCTGGCTCCAAGGCAAATTACACCAATGAGCATGGCAAGTTTAGTCTTGCCAGTATTAGTGATGGTGATGCCACTGTTTAAATCCATGGGCTTCATGACCTGAGTATTCCTTAATAAAAAAAGAAGAAAACATTTGATGTTGTAACAACATTTATGTAAAAAAGTGTTGCGGCAATAATACTAATGATAATTATTATTATTTACAACAATGATGATATAAGTTTGTGCTATCTCATTACTAGAAGATATGCATGAAGTATCGACGTACAAGTTGGATTTGTGATGGATATAAAGGCTTTTCGAATAATAGAAAATAAGAATGTCAATAGTGTTTTAAGTGGTTTGCTTGAAGATAATGAAGAAGTAGGAGCCCCATGTTGGTGGAACGAGGTGCAGACAAAAGGAACACCTTTTATCCTTTCCCAAGATAATACAAGCGTTGAGCTGCTATTTCTTTGGCGAAACACGGATGACAGTGTTAAGGAAATATACATTGATATCAATGGTATTACTGATCATCACAGCTTTGATATGGCAAGGCTTACTCATGTCAAAGGAACGGATGTTTGGTTTTATAAGGCAAGGGTAAACAGTACGTGGCGTGGGAGCTACACGTTTATTCCAGTGACACATGAACGCGTCCAACCAGCGTACCACGGAACATACCAAGAGAAACGCACCAAGCATCGGGAGTGGTTGAGAACCATTTTTCCTCTTAGTGTTCGCGATGATTTAAGTAAAAACAATTTGTCAGCCTGCGAATGGGGACGTTCGAAAACGCCGCTATCTATGCCAAAGGCAGTATCGCAAAGTGCTTGGTCAAGGTTCGATACAAAAAATGGCAATGTTCAGGCAGGAGCGGGCATGCAGCTGGCTTGGACTAGCCAGTGTTTAGGTAATGAGCGCTATGTTTGGTTGTATTCGACAGCCAGCGCTGACCAAATGGCTGAACTGCCATTGGTTTTAGTCTTAGATGGTCAATTTTGGTCTCAATCCATGCCTCTGTTCAGTGCGCTGACCGATGCGACGAGCAGCGGTCAGCTTCCACCTGCCTTGTATGTCTTCATTGATGAAGTCAATGGAGCGCTGCGTAGTGAAGAATTCAGTTGCAACCCTTTGTTTTGGCAGGCTATCACTCAAGAACTGCTGCCGTTGGTTGGTCATTATTTCCCAATTACTAATGAGGCTAATCGTACGGCTGTTGTTGGGCAAAGCCTTGGTGGTTTGAGTGCGATGTATGCCGGATTGAACCATCCGGACCGTTTTGGTGCGGTTGTTTGTCAGTCGGGTTCATTCTGGTGGCCTGATTTTTCGTTAGTGAAGCCACCTAGTGAATATTCTCCTCTTCAAACAAGCGAACCTTTAACTCAAATGAGTCAATTGGTTCATTCTGGCCTTGGTTCTAACGTAAAGCTAAGTGTTTTTATGGAAGTTGGGTTAGGGGAAGACATCATGGTGGACTTGAGCCAAGACCTATACCAGCAACTTAAGCAACAAAACCATCGGTTATCGTTTCGCACCTTTGATGGTGGACATGAACGCCTGTGTTGGCGCGGAGGCATCATTGATGGGTTGTCATATGTTTTTAATTTTGAATCCTGATTTTTCTATGATTGGAGTTAACCATGTCTGAGAAATACATTAATCCTTTTGACGAACCTGAAAACCAGTTCTTTGTGCTGATTAATCACAACAATCAATATAGTTTATGGCCTGAGTTCAAAGGGATCCCTCCTGGCTGGAAAAGCACATTTGGTCCGTCACTAAAGCAAGACTGCATTGATTATATCGAAGCGAATTGGCACGACATTCGTGTGTAAAAAACAAACAAATAGCCACGACGATAATAATTAAATTTCTAAGGAATAAACCAATGCGCACTCAACAAGTGCAAGATAATTTATGGCCTCTATTGGGCACACAACAAGGAATTTGGTTCGCTCAGCAAGTGATGCCAAACCCTGAAGAATTCAACGTCGCACATTATGTAGAAATTGAAGGTCAAGTTGATACGTCGGTTTTTAGGCAGGCAGTGGCCAAAGGGCTTAACACTGCAGATTCATTACATTGTCGTTATGTAGAAGTCGAAGGCGTAATCAAACAGCAATTGCTAGCCGGAACGGCTTTAGAAGATGTTCTGGAGGTTTTCGATTTTTCCCATTTAGAGCAGCCAAAAAATGCTGCATTGGAATGGATGGAAAAAGATCTGCAAACAGCCATTGATATTCAAGGCAATGTAAGACGCTACCGTCACTGTCTAATTCAAATTGGCTCCAAGCAAGCACCAAAGTGGCTTTGGTACCAGCGTTATCACCATATTGATGTTGATGGATTCAGTTTTAACGCAATTAGCCAAAATATCACCCGTCACTACAATCACATGACACTCGGAACGTCCGAGCCTGAAGGTTTTACACCAATGGCCAAGGTAGTCGCGGAACATGGTCAATTTATCGAATCAGAGCAATACGACAAAGCACGATATTTTTGGAAGGAGGCCGGAAGGTCGTTGCCCGCTCCGCCTTCTTTAACCACAGGTGGAACCGATAAGGCACGTTTTGGTGTTGTTAAGCAGCACATTAGTCTTCGTGGTGGCGATTGGCTACATGCGCAAGGCAATAATGTACTGCCTTCAGAGCTCGCAATGGCTCTTGTGTTTGCGTATTTACATTTACACAGTGGCAATGACGACGTCTGTGTCGGCTTCCCGTTTATGCGCCGAATGGGCAGTTCGGCAATGAGTGCCTCTGGTGCGGTTGTGAATGTACTACCTTTGGCATTTTCTGTTGATAAAACTATGAGTATTACTGATGTCGCTCGGGTGATGAATAAAGCCATCAGACAAGCTCGTCGTTACCAAATGTATGATGCAGAGCAAATCTCGCGTGATTTAGGCAAAGTAGGGCAATCCTTGTACGGCCCAATGCTCAACTTCAAGCCATTTGAAGATGAACTGCATGTTGGTAGCAATAAATCGAAAACGCATATCTTATCTGCAGGGCCGATCGATGATATTGAGTTTTCTCCTGCACTAAGTAACAGCAAGCTCGAAATTGAGCTCACTGCCAATGCGCAAAAGTACAATACGCAATCATTAGCGATTCATGCTGATCGATTTGCCAACATGGTGGAGCAAATCGCGCAAAACCCATCCATTACACTTGCTGAGATTGCACTTATTCCTCAAAGTGAGCAGCAAAATATCGCTGATTGGTCTGTTGGCAATCGCTGGCGAGATCCGCATCAAGATAAATCTGTTCTTGATGTTTTTGAACGCAATGCTGCACAACAACCAGATGAAACTGCGCTCGTTTATAAGCAACAAAAATGGAGTTTTCAGTCACTGCGTGAAGCCATTGAGCAGCGCGCTGCTCAGTTGCATACTTTGGGTATAAAGCCAAAGCATGTCGTAGGCGTGGCATTGCCTCGAAGTCCTGAAACCGTGGTTACTATGCTGGCTATCATGCGCTGCGGTGGGGCTTACTTGCCAATAGATCTTGATTATCCCCAAGAGCGTATAGAGACGATCCTTGAACAGGCTCAACCTCAAACAGTTATTGTTGAAGATAAAGAAAACCTGTCATGGGGGAGATTAGCAAACTGCACAACACTTGCTGAACTAACCACTCAACAGATTTCAACCCCGGAACAGATTGATATTTCCAAGCATGATGTCGCCTATATCGTATTTACCTCAGGCTCAACAGGTAAGCCGAAAGGGGTTATGAACACGCATGGTGCGTTACTTAATTTACTTCATTCTCATCAAAACTCTATCTTTGCGAAAGCGATATCAAGCCTAGCGACAAATCGTTCGACTGAGCCGGAAAAGATTACGGTCAGGGCCTCACATACGACTTCATTCTCGTTTGATGCTTCTTGGGAACAAGTTATTTGGATGTTATGCGGTCACACGCTTTATATTTATGATGATGAACAGCGCAAAGATGCCTATGAATTAGTTGAATGTGTAGCAAACGACCACATCGATGCAATGGATTTACCCCCATCACTGTTTAATCAGATGCTTGATAGCGGGCTTATGGAGCAGGTTTATACGCCGACTCTGGTTCTTATCGGTAGTGAAGCGGTACCAGAAAAACTGTGGGAGCGTGTGGGGAATTACCCTCAGCTGTTGGTAGAAAACTTCTATGGCCCAACAGAGTTTACCGTAGATGCCGTGAGTGCTCCTCTAAATGCCGATACCACTCCTGTAATTGGCCGTCCGATACTCAACGCTAAAGCCTATGTTTTGAACAATGCATTGCAAGAAGTGCCTGTCGGCGTGGCCGGTGAGTTATACCTTGCAGGTGCAGGGCTGGCGAAAGGCTATTTGAATCAACCGGGAATGACAGCAGATCGATTTGTTGCCAATCCATTTGAGCACGGTCAGATCATGTACCGTACGGGTGACTTAGTAAAATGGCGCGAGAATGGGCAGTTAGACTTTATTGGTCGAACGGATGATCAGGTCAAAATTCGTGGTTTCCGTATCGAACTTGGTGACGTAGAAAGCGCAATCAACAATATCTCAGATGTGGATTCATCAGTGGTGATTGCAGAACGTTTTGGAGATTCACACCGTTTAATTGCGTATTGCACGTTAGTCAGTCATGCGAAGGGGCATACCTCTGAGCAGCAGTTACTCGATGAAATGAGTCAGGCATTACCAGAATATATGGTTCCGGCAGGTTTGATGATCCTTGACGCGTTCACGCTAAACGTCAACGGGAAAATCGACAGAAAGTCATTACCAAACATTGATCTTACCAATCGCGAAGAAGTGATCGCTCCGGTTACAGCAGGAGAAGTTGCTCTATGTAGTGCCATTGCAGAATTGCTTGGTGTTGCTGATGTTGGTATTTCAGATGATTTCTTTAACCTCGGTGGGGATAGTATCTCCGCAATGGGGCTTGGCACCATTTTGCGTAAAGTTGGCTTCGAACTCCGCCCCAAAGAAATCTTTGCCGCCCGTAGAGTCGGTGATATGGCAAAAGTGATGAAGCTACTTAACCAGCAAGAGCATGTGGCGCAAGAAGGGCAAATAAAGCCGTTGCCAATGTGGCGATGGTTTGAAGATACCTTCTCGGAGGACACCAACTATGTTCAAAGTGTCTTTGTCGAAATCGAAGCTGATGTTACGTTGAGTGCGCTACAACGAGCGCTGGTGAAACTGGTATCGATGAATTCGGTGTGTCGCTTAATAAAGAAAGAATCGCAATATTATATCGAATCGATAGATCAACTTGATGTCGCATCGTGGGTGGAGCATCTAACAGTAGGCGAGCTAAAACATGCCGATATTGATGCCATATTTGATCAGTATGGTAAGACAATGAGCTTGGCTAATGGTCAGTTATTACGGTTAGTGATGTTAAGTGATAGTAAAGGGCAATGTGGCCTGATGATCTTAGCCCATCACTTGTTGATTGATGGTGTCTCTTGGCGTGTGTTATTGCCTCAGCTTAAATCACTAACTCGCGCGGAAGTTTCCGGTCATGACATCGTCATTCCAAATGAAGTCACGGGTATCAATACCTGGTCTCATGCGCTGCACAATTATTTGGATGTTGCTGCTCAGCAAATGGCGGATTGGCGAGTACGAGAAAGTCGTCCTGTCATACCGTTCAAACCTGCGCAAGAGGATTGCCGGGTTAAGCATTGCCGAAATAAACTGGCAGCCGCTACCACAGAGCGTGTGCTTGAGTTCGGTCAACTGTCAGAGTCGATTGATATTGAAGAAATCTTACTTTCATCCGTAAGTGCAGCCATTGCTAATGTGTTTGGCAACGAGGCGATTAAATTCAATCTTGAATCTCATGGGCGAGAAGAGTTTGACTCGTCCATCAACCTAAGCCAAACCATAGGTTGGTTTACCACAGAGTATCCTTTGGTTGTGGAGTTGCCGGAATCAGGGACAACGGTTGACTTGCTGCGTGAGGTAAAGCAAGCCAAACGGAGTATCAAGGATAAAGGGTTGGGGTATATGGCCTTGCTCCATCTTGATAATCCTCATCGTAACGAGTTAAAAGAACTAGCAAGTCGTTATAAGTCGTCGGTACTCTTTAACTATTTGGGCCGATTTGAGCAATCGTCAGAGAAATGGTCGCCACAAAGTCGAGCTAGAAAATTTGCTGATACCTTTGCTGTTCTGTTAGACAGTGAACAAGCACTGCAGCACGATCTCGAACTGAATATTTTTGTCGATGAAAATGCAGCCGCGCCCGTATTTGCATTGAATTGGTCATGGAACGAATTCCAGTTTAGCCAAAATGAAATCGATGTTATTAGTGATAAAATTGAAGAGAATCTGAATTCCATAGTTGATTGGCTTTCTTCGAGAACAATGTTGGCTGAAGAGCTAAAAGTGCCAGCTGAATTGACGGTTGTCGGTATTTCATTGCCACAAGCTTCAAGTCTTGAAAAGCGATATGGTGAGCTTGCAGATGTGCTTCCGGCCTTGCCTTTACAAGAAGGATTGTTATTCCAGTCACAACTGGGTGATGAGAACAGTAATTACAATTCAACAACGCGCTTAACCTTTAACGGTGAAATCAATATTGGACATGTTAAGCGTGCTCTTGATGTGGTGATAAGCCGTCATCCTCAATTAATGGCTAAGTTTGATAGTGATATACTGGGTAAAACCGTTCAGCTTATTCCTAAGGAGCTTGGTGAGTGGCCAATCGAGAGTCATAGCATTACTTCGATGGAAGAAAGCGAGCAGCAAGCGTATCTGACTTGTTATGAGAAAAGTGAGCTGACGCGTCAGTTTGATCTCAGCAACCCTGAACAATCACTATTAAATGCGAGTGTGATTTATCATGGTGATAACCAAAGTACTTTGTACATCTCAGCTCATCACTTGGTGGTTGATGGTTGGTCGACGCCGATTTTGTTGAGAGATTTCCTAACGGCATATGCAAGTAGTGCTGATGTTTTAACGCCGATTAGTGCAAGTTATGCCAGTGTTGTTGAGCAGCTTACGGGAAGAGATAAAAAAGCTGCTCAGCAACGATGGGTGGATGTGTTACAGGGTGTGAACCCAGCCATTGCATTTGAAGATATTCCCGTCACAGATAGGCTCAACGAGCTCGAACTGTTTATCCCAGAAGACAAAACTCGAGCGATCAATCAGCTACTTCGCCACTATGGCCTTACCATGAACTCATTAATGCAAGGTGTTTGGTCGAGCATTCTTGGCAGCATGATGGGCAGAGAAGATGTAGTGTTTGGTACGCCGATATCAGGTCGTTTTGGTCATGTGGAAGGGATTGATGAACATATTGGTTTGTTCAGTAATACCATTCCGGTAAGGATGAAACTCAAACCAGAGCTAAGTTTGCTTGAGCAGCTAATAGCGCATCAAGAAATTCAGATTCAATTACTAGAGCATGATGAACTTGGTTTGGGTGAAATTCAGCAATTGGCTGGCGGCGAAACGCTATTTGATACGCTGCTGGTGGTTGAGAACTATCCAGACCATTCTGATTGGTTTAACAAAGACTATGCAGGGGCGCAGCTGTGCGATATTCATAACCGTGGCTACACTCATTACCCATTAACGCTCTTAGTGTTACCGGGTGAGCAGATCCATATTCTGTTTGAATACCGCGATACAGCGGGTGTCGCTGAGCAAGTAATGCAGCGCTTTGAACAAGTGTTAGATGCGATTATCGCGTCACCAGAGGCAAGTTTGACCCAGTTAGATTTACGTCTTGCTGATGAAATTGAGTTACAGCAACGTATTAACCAGACCAAAGTTGCGTTACCAGAGCAAACCTTGCGTTCGTTGATGGCGCAACAAGCTGAGAAAACGCCCGAGAAGCTTGCTTTGATTGATGAAGACCGAAGTTTCACTTATCGCGAAATGAGAGGGCAGGTGAAAGCGATAGCAGAGTTACTTTGGCAGCACAAAGTGAGTGTTGGCGATATTGTTGCCGTTGCGTTGTCACGAAGTACGAAGTTAAGTCTTGCGTTCAATAGTATTATTGAATGTGGGGCCGCTTACTTACCGCTTGACGTGGGTTATCCAGACGAAAGGTTGGCGTACATGGTCAATGATGCGAAGCCTAAGCTGATCATCACGACATCTGAGCACCGAGCGCGCTTTTCTGCATTCGGAGAGTTGCTGATTTTGGATGAACTTCCTAAACCAGTGGCTTCCACGCTGACTGAAGAGAAGGATGGACTTACGCCTTATCATGGGGCCTACATTATCTATACATCTGGCTCGACAGGGAATCCGAAAGGCGTGTTAGTTTCGCATCAGGCTATCGTAAACCGCCTGAAATGGATGCAGCATGAATATACACTCAATGCGCAAGATGTGGTCTTGCAAAAAACGCCATGCAGTTTTGATGTTTCCGTCTGGGAGTTCTTCTGGCCGCTGATTGAAGGTGCGAGCTTGGTCATGGCACCACCGGAATCGCATAAAGATCCGGAGTGGTTAATGCAGATCATCAATGACTACAAAGTGACAACCATGCACTTTGTACCGTCTATGCTTGCTGCGTTTATGGCATCGATAGAAAACAGTCATGAACAAGGTGAGCGTGTCGCTCGAAGCTTACAGCGTGTTTTCTGTTCTGGTGAGGCATTATCGAAAGAACTGTCTAATCAATATGCACGCTGGATAGAGGCGCCATTACACAACTTATATGGTCCAACTGAGGCGGCGGTTGATGTGACGTATTGTCCGGCTTTTGGTTCTATTTTAGCTGAAAGCTTAGGGACGAGTGTGCCGATCGGTCTACCCGTATGGAATACGCAGGTGTATGTGCTAGATAGCTTCCTGAGAGAAACGCCAGTGGGTGTCCCCGGTGAGTTGTATCTAGCTGGTGATCAATTGGCTATCGGCTATTTGAACCGCAGTGGATTAACGGCAGACAGGTTTATTGCGAATCCGTTCTCGAGTGGGGAGCGTATGTACCGTACAGGAGATGTTGTTCGTTGGCTACCCTCTGGAAAAATCGAATACCTTGGTCGAAGTGATGATCAATTAAAAATTCGTGGTCAACGGATTGAACTGGGAGAAATCGAAACGGCGCTTCAATCGCTTGCAGGTGTTAAGCAGGCCCTTGTCTGTGCAAAATCCTTGAGTAATGAAAAGGCCATGGCGGGTGCGGATGATCGCCAGCTTGTGGGTTATGCGATCCTCAATGATGGTGTCGAAACGGAGAGCGAAACTCTGCGCAGCAAACTGGCAGAGCATTTGCCAGCTCACATGGTTCCTGTTGCCATTATCTTGATGGAAGAATACCCATTAAGTGCCAACGGCAAACTTGATCGCAAAGCGTTGCCTCTCCCGAGTGACGTTGTTACTGGTTCTGGGCGAACGGCACGACCAGGGATGGAAACTCAACTTGTGAGCATATTTGCTGACGTGTTAGGGCTGGATACTCTGTCTGCAGAAGATGATTTCTTTGCCTTAGGTGGTCACTCATTAATGGCAATGAAGCTGGCAGCAGATATTCGTCGAATTCTTAATGTTCCTGTGACCATTGGTCAAATCATGGTGAATCCAACACCAGAGAAACTGACGGCATTATTATTAGACGATGAAGCGCTAAACGATCCAACTCTTGCTGGCTTTGGTGAAGTCCTGCCAATAAGAGCGGGATCTGGTCCTGCGCTCTTCTGCATCAATTCCGCCTCTGGCTTCGCGTGGCAATATACAGGTTTACCTAAATATCTGGATGGTCACTATCCAGTGTTTGGTCTGCAATCACCACGTCCAAATGGTGCCATCTCTGCGGGGCGAGACATGGAAGATGCTTGTGATATTCATATGAAAGCATTGAAGCAATTACAGCCTGAAGGGCCATACCATTTACTAGGCTATTCCTTTGGTGGAACAGTAGCTCAAGCATTGGCATCTAAACTGCGACGTCAAGGTGAAGACGTTGCATTCTTAGGCTTGCTAGATACCTACCCACCTGAAGGCCAAGATTGGGAAGGGCCAATGAATGAAGAGGCGCAAGACGAGATCGAAAGAGAAAAGGATTTGTTCTTAGCAGCAAATGACATTACAGATGATGAATTGGACAAGCAACGTATGGCGATGTTTAAAGATATTACATCGAACTATGAAGATGCTGTTCGGCTATTATCTAGCGCAAAATCATCACTTTATGATGGTGAGGTGAATTTGTTTGTGGCTGAACGTACCTTACCGGAGGGGTATGACATTGATGCGCATTGGAAGCCATTTATTACCAGCTTGCACAAGCATTATTTTGAGTGTTCGCACGAAGATATTATCGCGCCTGAAAACGTTGGTGATGTTGGGGAGCAGCTAAATACGTTGCTTAGTGGACTCCCAAGTTTGAAGTAACAAAAATAAAACCGGCGAAATCGCCGGTTTTTTATTGGTGTAAATTCTTTATGTGAAACGCATGATATCGTCAGAAACGCTAATCGACTCTAGAATCTCGAGGAATGATCATTGGCGTCTTGGTTAGAGGGTCGGGCATTATTAAACAACGTAACCCATATACGTGTTGGATCAGTGTTTCTGTGATCACCGTATTGGGTGTTCCTTCTGCAACGACTTGTCCTGAATTCATCACGATTAAGTGATCAGCATAACGACATGCATGATTGAGATCGTGCAGCACCGCAACGATGGTTGAACTGTTTTGCCGATTCAGTTTTCTAAATAGATCCAATAGTTCAATTTGATGTGCAATGTCTAAATAAGTTGTCGGTTCATCTAACAGTAAATAAGGTGTTTTTTGCGCCAGAACCATGGCAACCCAAACACGTTGCCGCTGTCCTCCGGACAATGCTTCAACGTTTTGCCCTAGTAATGGCTCAACCTGAGTTGCCTCTATCGCTTGTTGTACGGCCTGTTCGTCAGCTTGTGTCCAGCGTTTCAAAAATGATTGATGAGGGAAGCGCCCTCGACATATGAGATCGTGAACAGTTAAGCCAGATGGCGCAATTGCAGATTGGGGCAGTAGTCCCAGCTGCTTTGCCAGTTCTTGACGAGGAAAGTGGCAGAGATTTTTGCCATCTAACAAAACAGATCCAGATTTGGGCATGAGCAGATTGCTTAATCCGCGTAGTAATGTTGATTTACCGCAGCCGTTTGGTCCTAAGATGACAGTGAATTTATTGTCTGGGATGCCAACTGACAAAGATTGAGATATGACGTTATCTTGGTAGGCGAGTGTGACTTGTTCCGCCTGCAATCGATAGCGCGAGTTTATTTTATGTTGTGTTGCGTTAGTCAAATTATGATCTCTCTGATTGGCGAATAAGCAAATACAGCAAGTAGATACCTCCAATACTTATGGTTATTACGCCGACGGGTAATTGGTTTGGTGCAAATAAATTAACGGCAGTGAAATCGGACAGAGTGAGTAACATCGCTCCCATCAATGCTGAGGCCATCAGTCCCACCGAGCCATCTTTGGTTAGCTTTCTAGCAAGTTGTGGAGCGACTAAAGCGATGAATGAAATCGGGCCCGTAGCGGCGGTGACTGCTGCTGTCAAAATAACGCCAGATAGCATCGCTAACCGCCGAGTGCGTTCACCACTTACGCCAAGCATTGCGGCATTGTCATCACCCATTTCTAAAAGGTTTAACTTTCTGACAAGTGTTGCAGATATGACAAAAGCGACAGCAATAAAAACAAATGATGGCAAAATTTTATTCCATCCCAGCCCATTCAGTGTACCAGCACCCCATATGGCGGCTGTCATCGCTGTCTCCAACTTGCTTGTGAGCATCAGCCAGCTATTAAAAGCGCTTAACATGGCGCTGATGCCAATACCAATGATGATTAATCTAAATCCTTGGATTCCTTGTTTGTATGCCAGCAGGTATACAGCCGTTGCTGCAATTAAGCCGCCTGTGATTGCACCAAATGCAACCTCAAAATAGCTTCCCCCAAATACAATGATGACGACTAGTGCACCTGTGTACGCGCCAGTGTTAAAGCCAATAATGTCAGGGCTTCCTAATGGATTACGGATGAGTGATTGAAAAAGTGCACCACTGACTCCGAGCGCTGCGCCAAAAACAAGCGATGCAAATAACCTCGGTAGTCGCCATTCAAGAATCACAATTGAAGTGAATTGTTCAGCTGTGCCGAATGCGACCTCAACAAGATCGGTCGGGCTTGTTCTTAGCTCTCCTTGAGATAAAGCGAAGGTGGCAATGATTGTTGTGGCTATTGTAAGCAAAATGCACCAAGCGACAGTTCGTTTGGATATTAGAAAATTGAAACGGCCGCTTTTGCGGCCAAGTAGGTAAGTGCCTGATGGTTGCATTAGAGTTTACCAAAGGAGTTCAGTTTACGAGCGAGGTAGATTAGGACTGGGGCCCCGACAAATGCTGTCACAATAGAGACTCGGACTTCATTGACAGCGATAACACGGCCAATGATATCGGCGCTAATCAAAAGGAGAGGACCAAGAACCATTGCATAAAGCGTTAACCAGCGTTGGCTTGAAGAAGCCAGCTTTCGAGCTACGTGTGGGATCATCAAGCCAACAAAGCCAATTGGGCCAGCAAGCGCTGTGGCACTGCCACATAAAATAGCGATCACCAGCAGGGCTAAAGCTTGCGTCTGTTTGACATTCGTACCCAGTCCTTGCGCAACATCTTCACCAAGGGCTAAATTGTCCAGCCCTGGGGCAATCAATAACGCGACGATCAATGCAAATGTAATGGGAGCGATGGCCGTAAAGGTCAAAGAGAGGTTTCTGATATCTAACGAGCCAGCGTCCCAGAAACGCATTTCGTCAAAGGCTTGAGGGTTTAAAAGCGTCACTGATGACGACACCCCCGCAAGAAGTGCACCTAGAGCCACACCTGCAAGTGTAATTTTTAATGGATTCACTCGGGCTTCTTTATATGTTCCTATGAAATAGACAAACAAACTCGTAGTGAGAGCACCGAGAAAAGCGAACCAAAGGTGTTCACTCATCAAATGGTTACCGAAAATTGCGACACCAATAAGCACGAAAAAGCTGCTACCAGCATTTACACCGAGGATGCCGGGATCTGCAAGGGGATTGCGTGTCAAAGATTGTATTAAGGCACCTGCCACAGCTAACGCCGCTCCGACCTGCAACCCAACGAGGGTTCGTGGGACTCTTGCTTCGAGGATTATTTGGCTTGCTGTTGATGTTACTGTGCCTCGTAAGCTTTCAAACACAATACTTGGCGATATACTTTTGGCACCGATCATCAAGCTTAAGATGCATGTGAACAGCAGTAGAGCACATAAAGAAAATAACGTTAAAGAGTGGCGATAAGTACGTTTTTTACGGGAGTCTGGCGTTTGGGGGAGTGCCGTTTTACTTGGTAAGAGAGAAGAGATTGAAGGCAACTTATGAACACTCATAAATACAATTGTAAATAATTATCATTGCCATTATTGTAACTTGATGCGTAGAATGTTCAAGCAATAAGCATCCTCTTTCAACGTGTTGATTTCACGACTCACAATATTTGACGTAAGAAATAATGAAAATGCCCAAAATTATGCTGGATTTCAGCTTACTTAAAGAAAACCCGAATTTTAGAATGGTATTTATTGCAAGGATGATGTCGATTCTTGCTCTTGGCATGATGACCGTCGCTGTACCAATACAGATACATCAAATGACCGGCTCGACCCTTCAAGTCGGAATGATCATGGCATTAGATGGCATCGGCATGTTTGTCGGGCTGCTCATCGGGGGCGTTTTGGCAGATAAATACGACCGACGCAAACTCATTCTATTCGCCAGAACAACGTGTGGCATTGGATTTGGGGCGTTAGCCTTAAACAGCCTATTGGCGGAATCTTCCTTGGTTGCACTTTATGTACTTTCTGTGTGGGATGGCTTTTTTGGTGCGATGGGAATGACGGCCTTGATGGCTTCGTTGCCCGTTATTGTTGGGCGAGAGAATTTGCCCTCAGCGGCGGCACTGAGCATGCTTACCGTCCGCATGGGAATGGTTTTGTCACCAGCGATTGGTGGGTTGCTCATCTCGTTTGGTGATGTCAGCTGGAACTACCTTGCTGCTTCAATTGGTACCTTGTGCACCTTATTCCCGTTGTTCAGACTTCCTTCCATGAAACCGAGTCATGACGCACCAGAAAATCCGTTGTTGTCATTGTATGAAGGCGTAAAGTTTCTCTTTTCGAACAAGGTTGTGGGGTGTGTGGTTGTTTTTGGTACCTTAGAAACACTCGCAACAGCGGTTAGAGTTATGTTTCCCGCGTTGGCTCTTGAAACATTTACCGGAAATGCAGCGAATGCCGGATTGATGTACTCAGCGATCCCATTAGGCGCAATGGTCGGTGCATTGACGTCAGGTTGGGTAAAGCAATCTCAACGGCCGGGAATGGTTATGATCTATGCAACTATGGGAACATTTTTAGCCATTGTGGCCATGGGATTGGCAGGAAACTATTGGTTATTCCTTAGTATATTGGTGATATACGGATACTTAGGTTCTGTGGCTTCGCTTATTCAATATTCTATTGTCCAAGGACATACCCCGGATCATTTATTAGGCCGTGTAAGCAGTTTATGGACAGCGCAAGACGTAACTGGAGACTCAATGGGTGCTATTGGATTAGGTGCTTTAGGTAAGGTTATGGCGCCAGCAATGTCGATATTTTCATTTGGATTGGGGGCGACAGGGGTAGGGATGTTAATGGTTATTCTGTTCCGCCCGCTGCGCCGAGCAAAGCTATTTGATCCTGCTTTGGCTCCGCCACCAGAGCCAACCGGTTCAGCAAAAGAAGCCACAGCGACAAGTTAGAATAAACCGCCCTATATGGGCGGTTTGTTTTCTATTGAGCACTGAAAAGTGTTTCAATGTTCTCAAGTAAATTCATGGAGCTGTAATAATCAAGTCTAAATGAATCATTACCCATTGCGTAAACATGGTGATCTCGAACCGCTTTCAAATGGGCGATGAACTTATTTTCTCGTAATTGCTGAATCACAGGTGCTTCTGCGGCGAACAAAAGTATGGATTGACCTGTTATCGCATCGGCAAAATTCTCACCATTGACTGGAACAATATCTTTTCGTTGTCCCATTTGATGATTGTCTGTGAGTGGTTCTGGGATCTCACTTAACTCAAACCCTAAGGTTTGCAAAACTTGTCCTTGGGCGGAGTTTACTGTCCAAAAATTAGCGCCACGACCATCGCCATAATACACCATAGCAGTCGTTGGTTGAGGTGGCAGTTTAATGCGTTCTTTGATTTCTGCGACCCTATGATTGAAGCGTTGAATTGCGTTTTCCGCTTGCGTTTCCCGATCAGTAAAGGATGCCAATAGTCGGGCAAGCTCTTGCCAGCTCTTATCGTCATAATTAATAACCAGCGTCGGAGCGATAGCTGAGAACTGGTCATACATTTTTATTGCTGAGTCACCACCCGTTGCGGACACAATAATCAAATCTGGTCGTTCTTTGGCGACGGCTTCTGCATTAGCTAGGCCTTGATACAGTGGTTTAACGTTTCTTTCATTGGCAACGGAGCGCCATTGATAAAAATACCCGTCTTTATCTGCGACAGGACTGTTGGCAAGCGTCCCACCCGAAGCAATTACTGGAGCATCAATAGCCAAAAGTGTTCCTGTGATGGAAACACTGGTGGAAACGATTCGCTTGGGTGGCGATGTCAGTGTGATGTCACCATAGCTTGACGTTATTTTCTTCGGCCAACCGTCCGAAACAGTTAATGGCTTAGACTGCTGGTCTGAAATTGTAGCGTCATTGCATGCCGACAATAAGGTCAGAAAAAGCAGCCCTATAAAAATTCTCGCATAGTGGTGTCTCATCATCAGTTCCCGTGGTTAATCGCTCTATAACGAACGCGTATGACTTCATTATTGGTAGAAGGTAGCTACTTTATTGCGAATTACTATCATTATCAATTGATTTTGTCTTTGTTGCTGCTTACCATTGGTTAAATGATAATTGTTACCATTTATTTCTTTGTTCATAAACAACGTCAACCAATTCCTATATAGGAAATAACTTACTAAGGATTATAAAAAATGGCGATTCCCAAGATTGCTGGCTACGAAATACCAGAAGTTGATACTTTCCCTGATAACAAAGTCAACTGGAGTATTGAGCCAGACAAAGCGGTGTTATTGGTTCACGACATGCAGGAATACTTTATTAACTTCTTTGATAAAGCCAAGCAACCTATCCCACATTTACTTCGCAATGTACAAAATATCGCACAGACAGCTCGTCATGCGAATATCCCCGTGGTTTATACGGCGCAACCTGCGAATCAAGATCCTAAGGAACGTGCTTTACTAACGGATTTCTGGGGAACTGGGCTCACGCAAGAAACAGAAATCATTGCAGAAGTTGCCCCCGAACAAGGTGATATTCAGTATAAAAAATGGCGCTATAGCGCGTTTAAGAAGACGCCTCTATTAGATTGGATGAGAGAAACGGGGCGTGACCAACTGATTATTGTCGGGGTTTACGGTCATATCGGTATTTTGTCCACTGCGCTAGATGCATTTATGCTAGACATTAAGCCCTTCATTGTCGGGGATGCGATTGCAGACTTTTCTTTGGAAGATCACCAGTACGCGTTGAAATACGTTGCAGGCAGAGCGGGTTGCATTAAATCAATGTCGCAGGTTATCAATGAAATAGCACAGGGTGGGCAACTGAAGTCAGAGCTGAACCTAGCTTCCATGCGCGTTGATGTCGCAGAGATTCTAGATATGGATCTTGAAGACGTTGATGTTGATGAGAACCTAATGTTTTTAGGCCTAGACTCCATAAGAGCAATGACGTTATTTGAAGCTTGGAGAAAGCAGGGCATTGATATTGCCTTTTCGGACATCATGCAAAAAACCACCTTAAGAGAATGGTGGCAAATGATTGAATCGAATTTGGAAGTTGCCGCTTAGAGCTAAAGTAAAAACCGATTTCTAATGAAATCGGTTTTTTTATTATGAAGAGAATTGTTCTCTTAACACTTTCTTGTTTATTTTGCCCACCGGAGTTTTCGGTAAGGCTTCAGCAAAATGGATTTGGTCAGGAATCTTGAATTGAGCAAGTCCTTGACTGTGCAAGAAGCGTTTTAGTTCAACAGGTTTTGGTTTCTGGTTGCTTTCAGGAACAATAATCGCACAGCTGCGCTCGCCCAGAAACTCATCAGGTATGGCGACTAAAGCGACATCATGTACGCTGTCATGTTGAAGTATCAGGTTTTCTACTTCTTCTGCGGCGATTTTTTCTCCTCCTCGGTTGATTTGGTCTTTATCACGTCCAGTAACAATGATGTTGCCGTCAGAGGTTAGCCGAACGAGATCTCCCGTGGCGTAAAATCGTTCTGCGTTAAATGAACGTTGATTGTGTTCTTTGGCGCGGAAATAACCTTGGATCGTATATGGGCCTCGGGTTAATAGTGCACCTTCTTCACCAACAGGGACGGGTTTGCCTTCGTCATCAACCACGAGCACTTCATCGTCTGGCGACATTGGCCGCCCTTGTGTTTTTACGATGACATCAATCGAGTCATCTAAACGTGTATAGTTGACCAAACCTTCCGCCATTCCAAAGACTTGTTGTAATTGGCAGTTTAGCTTATTAGGTAGCTCTCTGGCTGTGGTTTCACTGAACTTGGCGCCACCAACTTGCACAAATTTAAGGCTAGAAATATCGTCATCGGCAGTCTCTGCATGTTTCATCCAAAGTAACGCGAGTGGTGGTACAAGAGCGGAGACGGTGATCCTATGTTGTTCAATCAGCTTGAACGCATTTTGTGGTGAGCTATCTTGTGCCAATACCACACAGCCTCCAGCAAAGAAAACGCCTAACGCACCCGGGGAACTTAATGGGAAGTTATGTGCTGCTGGCAATACGCACAGATAGCGTGTTTGTTCACTGAAGTTACATATTGCATTACTTGCGATAACGCTATATGCGTAGTCATTGTGTGTTCTTGGGATCAGCTTTGGAGTGCCTGTAGTGCCACCAGACAGCTGGAAGAAAGCTACATGGTTAGCATTGCTGTTTTGAGCAATACCTTGCGCTTCATAAAGCGTGCTTAATTCGGTAATTTGAGAATCTACCGATTGGTCTGTGTGAATGAGGTATGACAATGATGCACATTCATCCTGCAAAGTTAAGGCCGTCTTTTGGGCATCAAAACCCGGCGTGTCATCAGAGAAAATATACGCTTTTGCTTGTGCGTGACGACAAAAATAGCTGAGCTCAAGAGTTCGGTGAGCTGGCAGTGCAACAACTGGCTTTATCCCTTGCATGGTTAGTGCAAAGAAGCAGATATAAAACTCCGCTCGATTGCTGATTTGCATGACAACATTGTCACCCGATTTCAGGCCTAATGTAATGAATCCTGCGGCGAGCTGGGTGACTTTGTCATGCAACTGTTGAAAGGTGTATGAGCATTCACCACTGATGATGGCTAAAGCATCTGGATGAGTCTTAACCGAGTCCAGCAAATGGTCGAATAATGTTTTATCTTGCCAATATCCCTTTGCCCGATAGTACCGAGCGGACTCTTGTGGCCATGGTGTAAAATCTAACGTGTGCTGTATGTTCGTCATGCGTTCTATACCGTAAGCAATTCGTCAATTTGAATACCAGCAGCACGTAAAATTGTTCCCATCTTCGCTCCTGTTTCATCTAGCTCACTTTGAGGAGAAGAGTCCATGACGATACCTGCACCCGCAAAAACGCACATTTCGTGCTGGCTTACTTCTGCGCAGCGAATGGTTACCACCCACTCACCATTACCCCTTGCATCACACCAACCAACCATGCCGGTAAAGTAGCCACGGTCAAAGTTCTCTATCTGCTTAATGGCTTGATAAGCCGAATTTCTTGGGAACCCACAAACCGCTGGAGTAGGGTGGAGCTCGGCCGCGATTTGCAGTGCACTCGTTGTTGGATCGTCTGCCTGACCTTCCAATACGGTCGACAAGTGCAGCATTGTTTCCGTTTCAATCACTGAAGGCACCATGGGAGTAAACAGGTTGTGGCAATAACGACTCAAGACTTTTTCAATTTCTTCGACAACAAAACTATGTTCATTCAGATCCTTTTGGGTATCTAACAAGGAAGCACGTAAATGAAGGTTTTCTTGAGTGTTTTGAGATTTGGGACGAGAGCCCGCTAACGGGTTAGAAATCACGTGACCGCCTTTTTTGGCCAGTAGTAGTTCCGGACTGGCTCCCATCAACTTAACCCCACTTCCAATGTCTGAAGCAAAGGTGTAACCATTGGCATTGATGGACAATAAGTTACGCAGTAGCACTGTTTGGTCGATTGTGTGATCTGTTGCCAGCCTGAGTGAGCGTGAAAGTACGACCTTTGATAGCTCTGTGGTATCAAACAAATTCAAGAGAGTAGATACCCCTTGTTTATAATCGTTTCCGGTTGGAGCAGACACTATGGTCGCTTTATTTGAACTTTGTTTATCTTGTCCTCTTGCTCTGTGGCTACTGGAAACATAAAGCTTCTCTGGGATAACAAATCTTGTTGGCGTATTTTCATCAAAAGGAACGCTGGCAAACAAGACAGGGTTGTCGTTGTATTCAGACTTTGCTTTTTCCAACATTTCATTGGCTTGAACTGCCAGTTGTGAAAATGGAATGGCTTGCTCAAGTTGTTGTTCAATACCGACGCCTAGCATCGAACTATGGGGGGAAGCAAAGAAGAAAGGGGACTCATCTAATCGCGCATCCAAAATCTCATCAGTCATTTTGGAGAATCCAACAACTTCACGTTTCATAAACCTAACCTCTAAATATTACGTTACTCATATTTACAAATTGTTTCACATGCAAATGTAGTGCTAGAGTATAGGTGAGAATGATTATCAACATCAAACGATAATTAATTGCATTTTAATAAGGAGCGATAAATGACGTCAGATTTCTGCTACCACTTGAATGTTGGGGTAAGGTAAATGAATAGTACTTTTGAAACGGTACTCCTCACTGGATCAGGTAAAGGTATTGGTTATGCTGTGTTGGAACATCTGTTAGAAAATGGCTATCGAGTGGTAGCGACAGATAAGGATATTTCGTTTTTGAATCAAAGTATTGAAGCTCTTCGAGCTCGCTTTGATGAATCTAGGTTATGTTGTTTCGAATTGGATTTATTAAAACACGATGAGGTGAATGACAAAGTTTGCCAACTCGATCGTGAGTTTCAGTTTGACCATTTAGTGAGTTGTGCTGGAATATTGCATCTGGGTGCCGTGAACGATATGTCTTTGGATGAGATCAAACAAATGTTTGATGTAAATACCTTTGGTGCTTTGGCGTTAATCCAAGCGATTTCAAACAGCATGAAAGATAGACAGCAGGGAAACATTGTCGTAATTGGCTCAAATTCGGCAAATACACCTAGGTTGAATATAGGGGCATATGCAGCAACAAAATCAGCCTTACATATGCTAGTGAAGTGCGTTGGTTTGGAACTTGCTGAAAAGGGCATTCGCTGCAATCTTGTTAGCCCTGGTTCAACGAGAACAGACATGCAGACCCAGCTATGGAACGTCAACTACGGCGAGAATGAAGTCATAAAAGGCAACTTAGAGCAATATCGGCTGGGGATTCCATTGGGGCAAATGGCAGAACCAGAAGACATAGCTAAAGCAGTTCTCTTTCTGATGTCTGATGGTGCTAAACAGATCACAATGCATGATCTTCGTGTGGACGGAGGGGCTACGTTAGACAACTAATGAAGCCGGGCGTTATGCCCGGCTAAATAGTTAAGCGATCTCAGAATGAAGGTATTCGTTTTGGTAAGCAATCTTAACAGCTTCATCGAGTTTAGATAAGAAGCTTACGGAATCATCCCAGTTCAAACACTCGTCGGTAATCGACTTGCCGTAACACAACTCTTCTGAATTCAATGCTTGGTTACCACCTTGCAAAAAGCTTTCACACATCACACCTGAAATGCTCGTTTCACCTGCGGTCAATTGATCGCAAATGTTATTGATAGCATTGAGTTGGTTTTTTGCAATCTTACCACTGTTGCCATGACTGCAGTCGATAATGAGGCTAGGTGCTAACTTGTTGTACTCAAGGTCATAAGCAGTACTACGAACATTTGGACTAAAATAGTTTGGAGCCAATCCTCCACGAAGAATGACATGACAATGGGGGTTGCCTGGTGTCTGGAGTACGATTGGATGCCCATTGGAACCGAAAGTCACCAGTAAGTGAGAGTCTCCTGCCGCATGTATTGCGTCAATGGATATGGAGGTGTTTCCGTCTGTTCCATTTTTAAAGCCAATAGCACAATGAAGTGCTGATGCAAGTTGTCGATGAGGTTGTGACTCTGTTGTACGTGCTCCAATCGCCCCCCAGCAAACAAGGTCAGCAATATATGGAGCAATGTTTGTATCGAGAAATTCTGTTGCAGTAGGGACGCCTAGCTCTAGTATCGATTTCAATAATGAGCGGCTTTGATAGATACCTTGCTCTAAATTGAAATCGCCTGTTAACTCTGGGTCGACGATAAAACCTTTCCAACCTTTTCGTGTTCTCGGCTTTTCGAAATACGTTCGCATGACAATTTTTAACGTTTGACTAAATTGTTTTTGAACTTTGGCTAATCTATTCGCGTATTCCAAAGCTGCATTAGGGTCATGGATTGAACACGGGCCAATGATCACAAGCATACGCTGATCTTTTCCCGATAGAATATCTTTGATCTCGTCACGTTGAGTCTCTATAAAACGCTCTAAGCGCTCATCTACTCCAGATTTAGATAACACAGTGTGTAGTGTAGGGAGTTGTATGGCTGACGCTGCGTTGATGGTGTTGTGTAAAGGTTGCATGACTAATATCCAAATAAACCAAAAGACAAAAATGTAATGATGTTCTATTAGAATTGATAATGGTTCTCATTTCGATTCCGGGGTAGATAGTGTGAAACATTTTGTAACTTGTCAATACTGGTGGTAGTAAATAAGAGCGAAATTGTATATTTAAATTATGCACTGGCTTTGTTGCGGAAATCGAATGGACTAAACCAAAATCTTACGATCAGATCAGGGAGATTCATTCACAGACTTTGATTTCATGCCTAAGCCTCGCTACAAAACTATTAACTAGAGCAAGTACAATAACTCCTTGGCTAACTGAGGTTCACTCACGTTTTGGATTGACGAAGAGGCGATAGCTGAGTGGAAGCAACCCAGACAGAATAGACGTGGTCGCCCCGGATTGTTTAGTGACCTTGCTATCACGACCGCTCTCATTGTAAAGCGCGTCTTTTCCTTACCTTTAGCCTACAAGGCTTCATCGATTCTGTTTTTAGATTGGCAGAGTTCCCATTGGTTTGTCCCAATATTCTTGTATCAGTCGCCGAACTATGTATGATTTTGATGTTCATGCGTACAAATGGATCAACCTACGGGGCGTACATAGTGGTCAATCTAAAGCGGTGGCGTTATTGATTCAAAATGGTGCTGATGCATGTGCTCGTGACGAACGTGGTAACACCGAATCGATGGGGCATTAATTAAAGGTGAGCTATCAATCGCTAAACCCCTTTTTCAACAGACCTATTCTGACCGTCCCAATAAAGATCGGTAACATTATCTGAGTTTGCCAAGATGTCTGGGCAGGCTGATACGCTGAAAGAGTTTGTGAACAAAGATAAGTGACAACAGCTTTCAAAACGATCATCGATATAAGATAATAATTCTCATTATAAAATAATTTTTGTAAGTTTTATGAAGCTTTTTCCGTGGTCTGATAACTTGGTTTCCCTCTACCTAAGCGTGGATTACAGCCCTGATTTTATATCGAATATAGAGTTGCAAGGTATCCATTTACCAAGTAATTTTTGTAAAGCGGCACTTAAGCGCCGTTGTGAATTCTTGGCAGGACGAGCGTGTGCGCACCAAGCGTTAACCTATTTAGGTCATGAAACTGCCGGCAGTATTGGTATTGGTCGTGGGAATGAACCTGTTTGGCCTGAAAATATTGTTGGGTCTATTTCCCATTGTGTGGGACATGCTGTCGCATCTGTTGCTCACTGTAGTGAAGATGTCGTTGGGGTAGGGGTAGACATTGAGAAAGTGATGTCTCGTCAGTGGGCGAATCAACTATCATCACAAATTGTCTCGCTTAATGAACGGCATCACGCTGCTCACTTTGATGATATTTGTCAGTTTCTAACGCTAATATTTTCCGCAAAAGAGGCTATCTATAAAGCGATTTTCCCTACCGTTCAACAGATTTTAGATTTTGATTCAGTCGTTCTTGAGCAGATTGATTGCGATAGACAAGAACTGACTTTTGCGACAAGCCTTATTCTCGATGAATATTTGAACAGTGAGGTGAATATTAAAGTCCGCTATTCAATGATGGATGATACACATTACATTACATGGTGTGTGATTGGTGAACATCACCTGAAACACTAACTAATTAAATACTGGTAAATCCCCAGCTAAGCTGGGGTGACTCGCATAGGTTTGACCATGACAACGGTGTAACTTCTTTTCTCGACCAAAAGTAAAGAGGAAACAACCTATGCGAGGCTATAAGAGTCTGTCTCATACCCGTTGGGATTGTAAATACCATGTGGTTTTTATACCGAAAAAGAGACAAAGATTGATATATGGTGCACTGCGAAAACATCTAGGTTCAACGTTTCATGAGTTAGCGAAACGGAAAGGCGTGACTATTGAGGAAGGGCACTTGATGAAAGATCATGTTCACATGTGTATCAGCGTCCCCCCCCCCCCACACACACACAGACATAGAAGAGCTTTTGTGGGTGCGCCAGCGCTAGAGTGATGCCCACCAAGGGCTCGATAGATCCACCGAGATTGATCAGAAAATAGCGCATATTCAGCGCCAGTTCGCGGTCTTTTTTGTCGGGCAGAGAGTCGCTAATCACTGCCTTGGAGGGTGCCTCAATGGTCGGACGCATCAAGCCAGTGATCAGCAGCAAGGCAAAGAAGTGCCAGATTTGATCAGCCAGCCCAATGCCAGTATACGCCAGCGCAGCGATCACATTACCGCCGAGCATCATCACTTTGCGGCCAAATTTATTTGATAGGTAGCCGACATAGATCCCAGAGGTGCTGCCTACCAGCGCCGAAAGCGCCAACATGGTGCCGATGGCGATCTCGCTGGCAGCGTAATCTTGATAGAGGAAGACAATCAGAAACGGCCAGGCCAGAAACAAGCTAATGCGTGAGAATAGGGAACCAAACAATACGATCCAAACCGGACGAGAAAGCGCTGAATGCGCTGGTACGTAAATAGGCTCTGATGTTCCATATAAACCTTCTTATTGCACAGAATCTATTCAGTATATCTACTCTTAATTTCAGTGCTATAGGTCAGATTTAGAGCAGTGCAATTAGTTGAATTAGTTAATTTGGTAACATTTTTATTTGGATTTTTTCTAACGGAGAGGCTGGAGATTGGTGAATTGCTCTGTGCATCAAAATCACTGATAAAAAATCATATTAGCAGGATTAAATAAATTAACCCATTCGTTGCAACACTAGCTAGTGTTGACCTGAGGGGGCTAAGAAACTTTGGGGCGTGCGACGTGAGGTCGTATGAAGCGCTGTTCACCGCTCAACGAGTAAACCTTCTATTGATATTAAATTTGTGGAGTACGCTGAAAAGTCTGTAGCGGTTTTGAGCATTAAAAATGAAAGGCTAAAGCCTTTCTACTTTACGAAAGAGCTTAAGCATCGTAATAAAATACTCAGAGCAGGTACGGTATATTCACGAATAAAGGACACAAATACACCAAAAGACTCTTGTGCAAACCCTCAAGATATTAAAGCAATGTGGCTGGAGCGTTTTGGGCTTGATTTACCTGCTGCAGCTCGCTTCAAACTGCTCCTAGAGGATACAGATAACTGGATTTACAATGGAGTTAATGGTGCATTTTATGCGTTGGATCCAGATTTTACTATATCGATATCTGAAGATGATTATGGAGGTAGTAATTTTTGGTGGCAGAATACTCTAATTGAAGAGCCCGTAAAGTACGATTATTTGCTCAAGTACAAAAATGCTGTTATGCATGAGTTGCCCGTCGTCCATTTCCAAAATGAAGGTTTATGCGTTCCATTTCCGGATGTTGAGTATGTAACTCACCCGGAAAAGAGAGATGGACTAGATGCAAAGTTTTATTGTGATCTATTTTACTATACCAAAGGCTCATTGTCGTATGCACTGTTCGAACATCTGCGCAAAATTCATACTGACAAGCCCGACTTAAGTACTCCTATTGTTACTCAGATAAAGTCTCCAATTATAAAGCTCCCATTTTTTATCTTAGATAAAAATGAGCAACTTGAAGAGCTTTGTAGTTCGTATCTGCTTGCATATAAGAAATTTGTTGAAAACCAAGATGACATTGTTGCGGATAGCCTTTATCAAGGAAAAAATATGGATCGGTACAAACTTGAGAGGGTCTTCTCAGAGTGGGCGTTTAGTGAGGTAACCGAAAAATGCATATAACAAACTGTTTAAGAGTGATTCGCAACGCTTGGCATTTTTGCTATGCGTTGCGTTTAGTGTTTAAGGTGGTATGCGGTAGCTTCGGTATTGCGTTGCTCACACCTTAACAGGGCGTTATACCGCAATCAATCATCTAACCTTTTCATGGCTTTACGGTAAACATCGCTACGTTCGCGTTTTCCAACTGCTAAGACGGTTACAATGATGACATCGTCTTCAACTTTGTAGACGAGACGGTAGCCCGATTGACGCAACTTAATTTTATACATGTTGTCAGCTCCAGAAAGCTTTGAAGCTGGAACATGTGGGTTATCTAAGCGCTCGATTAGCTTTTTCTTAAATTGTTGTTGTAGAGTAGAGCCAAGCTTTTTCCACTCTTTGAGTGCACTCTTTTTAAAGTCGAGTTTATAGGTCATCAATATTTACCGAAATGCTCTCTTCAGATTCACGCTCTTTAGCGATAGCTAGTAGTTCCAGATCTTCGAGTCTGTCCATCATCATTTCGTACGCTTCGGCAGGCACGCAATAAAATGCTGGTTCATTTCGGTTTAATACAGCAACAGGTTCGCCGTAAGCACTAGTTGCAACTTTCATAGGGTTAGCTTTCAACTCAGTAATGCTTGCAGCAACATCGGCTAAAATTCTAGTGGTCATATAATCGGTCTCTTAAGTGGTTTTTATGTTGGTCATTTTAGCGTTAACCAAGCGGTATAACAAGTTGCTTAAGAGTGATTCGCAACTCGTGGCATTTTTACTATGTGTCGGTTTATGTGTTTAAGGTATTATGCGGAGGCTAAGGTATTGCGTTGCTCACACCTTAGCAAGGCGTTATACAAATGAGGAAAAAATGGACATCGTAGCAAGCAGTGGCAAGTTGGCTTTAAGTGCAACTTTGGGAAATGTAGTTAGCCGCTTTCGAGAGCGTCGTTTTAATAAACTAATATCCGGTCTGGAAAATGGCGACATTAAGCTTACTGATCATGTATTGAGTGATGACTCTTTCATTGGCTGTTTTCTGAAGACGAATGAAGCAATCGAAAAGGCGTCAGTAAACGAGAAAGTAGAGTTTTTAACTAATTTGTTTGTACAGGGTGTAAAAGATGGCTTGATTATTGATAAACCGGATCTCTACAGTGAAATAGTAACAATATTTTCTGACATGTCCTTCCGTGAAATCGAAGTTTTGTTCCTCGTTGGAGATATATTACCGTTCACCAAAGTTGATGGTGAAAACTCTGATGTAGGTCAGAAGAATGAGGACGCAGTAAAACTCCTAAGTGAAAAGTATTCTATATCTGAGGACTATGCATTCACACTTATTTCTAGACTGCAAAGGACGGGCTTAGTCGTTGGCTCCAATGTATTAGGACGTTGGCCTTATGTGCGAACAACACAGCTTTATAGAAACTTAAAAGCATTTTTAAATTACCAAATTTTGGGTAGTTAATTTGTATAACAAACTGTTTAAGAGTGATTCGCAACGCGTGGCATTTTTACTATGCGTTGGTTTGAGTGTTTAGGGTGTTATGCGGCGGCATCGGTATTGCGTTGCTCACCCCTTAACAGTGGGAATGGGTAAAAACCTCCAGTAAACAACAATGAACAAGAATGAGCTAATACTCGCATAAAAACATGTACTTATATGTATGTTGTTTGTGCTTTGTTGTTCATGGGTATGCGTGTATGTACAATTATTTTGCTACATATACGCTACACAAAGGACTTGTGCATGCCCATTAAAAAGAAGATAACCAACACCTCAATCAAGGCGCTAACTGTCGAACAGGGACGGCTCAACGACACTGAAATCAGCGGGTTTCATGCTCGTATTTCACCTAAAGGCGCAATCAAGTATTACTTTTACTACCGTTTAAATGGCAAACAACGAAATTACTTCATCGGCTCGGCGGATTCACTCACACCCGCTCAAGCGAGAGATTTAGTCAAAGAGAAAGCGGGATTAGTGGCGAGCGGGGTGGATATCCAAGAATCTCGTCATGAAGCTAAAAAGACAGAGATGCGCAAAAACCTGACGCTTGGCCGTTTTCTTTCTGAGCACTATAAAGACTACCTTATCTCAATGAACCCCAAGCGGGCGGATCAGGCTTATGCTTGCATTGCTCATTCATTTGTTCACCTCCTAGACAAACCGTTAGAGGAGATAAAAGCGTGGGATATTCAGCAGTGGATCGCGGAGCGTCGCAAATTAGGGCGTGCCCCTGCAACGATAGAGTATTGTGTGAACCGACTTCGAGCCGCTTTAAATCGTGCGGTAGAGTGGGAGTTCATCGATAGCCATAACTTAAGCAGTGTTAAACTCATCAAGCAAGATAACACTCGAATACGGTATCTCTCTAAGGAAGAAGAGAAGCGCTTACTCGATACCCTTGAAAGCCGAAATCAACGCGTTCGAAAGTCCAATAGCAAGATAGAGCACCTTCAGTTCGTTGATTTCTTCGAGCCGTTAGTAATCACCGCAATGAATACAGGAATGCGTAAAGGAGAGCTATTAAGTCTTCGATGGGAACACGTTTCACTGCCTAATCGCTACTTAACAATTCGTTCTGAAAATGCCAAGTCGAAGAAGACGCGAACGATACCGCTCAATGACACGGTATTAAAGCTTTTTGAACGCTGGCGAGCACAGAATCCTGATGCTGACTATGTCTTTATATCGAATAACCAGCCCGTTGAGTTCTTTCAATATCCGTGGCAATCGTTATTGAAAGAGGCTGCTATCGAGAATTTTAGGTTCCATGACTTGCGGCATCATTTTGCAAGCAAGTTAGTGATGGCGGGCGTTGATTTGAATATCGTGCGTGAGTTGCTTGGGCATGCTGACCTCAAGATGACGCTGCGTTATGCACACTTAGCTCCAGAGCACAAAGCGGCGGCGGTGAATCTTATTGGTTAAGTTGCAAGATAAATCGAGATATCACTCGAAGCATTAAAGTTATGGTTTTATATACAGTGATCTTGGTGCTGTAATTCGTTGTTGAAATTGTAAACTCAACAAGGGATTGAAGTGAGCCAGTTTAAACGCCGCTATGTAAGGCTTGAGGAAGTCTGTGATAAAACCTATTTAACCCAATGGGACATACTAGAAGCCATTGAAGAAGAGAAGTTGTGTTTGTTTGCCGATATTTCTGCTTCGAGTCTTGGTGCTATTCATCCACCAAGTCAATGTGTCGCGGCTATCTTCGACTATCAAGGCGTTGTCCAACTCACTGAACGCTCATCCAAGCGGTTTGCGCTTTCATTAGAATCTATACTGGTTCAACACGTCATCATCGTTGAGATGCATGGTATCAACCGTTGGCGTTCGGTTACTGAAGCGTTCGACAATGTATTACAAGCGCACTTTAAATACACACCTAATGCACTCTCCCAACCGAACAAAGCGTTTGTTGCTTATGCTGCGGTTAATGCCTCTCTAACCACAGAGAGCGTGGTTGGTGAGTTCATTACTAAAGCATCCGCCATTTTCTCTAATGACGTAACGCATCAACTTGCTGAACGCTACCCAAGTCAACGCGGTCAACGCCTTTCAACCAATGCGTTAACGGTTAAACCCAGTCAAATACGCGTCGATATGGAGCAGGTCGTTGATGTTTTTGGTAAAGCAGTACTATTGAATCGTGGTTGCCAAGCGGTTGATACGGTTAAGGCAACATTAGACTCAACGGTTATCCAGATTGCTGAACAGTGTATTGAGTCGGTTAATGCGCCTACTGAACTCCGGTTGGATTCGGTTATCCAACCGATGCCAATCCACCCCATTGCGCAAATTGCTCATCGAGTATTAACACTCAATCCTCAAGCCAGAGCGGATAAGGTTTGGAACATGATAAGGCAGGACGTGAGAGCGAACGAGTTTAACCGTCAATTTGATGTTGATGCGTTGATTGAAAGCATTACTCAGGACTCGGTGACGTGGTTTGGTCGTGGGGATAATGAAAACACCATGTCTTATGACTCATTCAGAAAGAATGTATTGGTCGACGTAAGGAGGCAAATTAGGCCGTCAAAATAAAACGTCGTCGTCATCGTCGTTGATAACGTCATATGACGTTTGTGGTCGTTAAGTTGAAACCTCAATGAACAAGAGGGAACAACAACATGACTCAAACCACACTTGATAAACGTGTATACACAGAACAAGAAACGGCGCTTTACATTGGTATGAGCCGTTCATTTTTACGCCAAGCTCGTATGGAAGGGCAGCGCAAGAACCGAACTGCTGCGCCTCCTTTCATTAAAATTGGTCGTGCTGTCCGTTATCTTAAAGAAGACTTAGACCAGTGGTTAGATAGTCATGTCAAACGTGACCACTTGCTGCAAGGGGAGGGCTTCCATGCTTAACGATAGCAATGCACCAGAATTTCCCCATGTCAGATACAAGGAGTCAGGCCAACAAATCGTATTGAACACGGCCGATAACTTGAAAGCATTACTTAAGAGTACGGGCTACCAAGCTAAACTCAACAAGATGACCTTAGAGCCTGATATATTCAAAGGTAAGGTTTGTATGGGTTCGCCAGATATCGTCAGAAGTGAGCTTGTATCGTTGGCGTCAATTTACACATTGCCCAAATCCGCGATTGATGACCATTTTAACGCCGTGGCACACGAAAGTAGTTACCATCCAATCGCTGATTGGCTTGATGGCGAGTGGGATAGAAAGCCCCGCGTGGAAGCAGTGCTTAATTGCTTAGAGACTAAGAATCCCGCGCTCTCTAAGACTGTGTTGCTACACTGGTTAGTGGGCTGTGTAGCATGTCTTTTTGTGGGTAGCTTTAAATCCAAGCTTGTGCCTGTTTTACAAGGTGAGCAATCCTTTAAAAAGACCGCGTTCGTTGAACGAATTGCCAATGTGATGCCAAGTGCGTTTCTTGAAGGAGCAGAGCTCAACCCTGATAACAAAGACAGTGTGCTGACCGTTATTCGCTCATGGATAGTGGAATTGGGTGAACTAGAACGCTCAACCAAAAACTGCCAAGGGGCGTTGAAAGCGTTCGTGACAAGAGCTTGCGATACGGTGCGTCCTCCTTATGCACGCAATGACATTAAGAAAGACCGACAAACCAACCTCATTGCGACGGTAAACGGCACGGACTTTCTAAAAGACGAAACCGGAAATACCCGCTACGCCGTCATTGAGCTGGTGGGCGAAACGGACATGGATACGCTTAATAACATGCTCGGTTGGGACTACAAACCAACGGGTGAGCTAACGCTGAACCAACCAGAGAATCTGCGCCAATTCTGGTTAGAGGTGAAACACAAATTCATGGTTGAACATCATCCTTGGATGCTGTCGTCTGACATTCAAGCGCAAGTGTCGCAAGAATCATCCAAATACGTAGATAAAGGCAACTGGTATAACTTGCTAAACGACCACCTAGAAGAATGTACAGGTAAAGCGAGAGAGTGGTTATCAACCAAACAGATATGTGAAGTTATCAACGCTGACACATCAAAAGGAAATGTGATTGGTAAAGCGCTCAACCAACTGACTAAAGACGGTAAGTTAGAAAAGAAAATGCTCAATGGCTCAAACCGCTACTGTTTCCCTACCGTTCGTCCTCAAGCCTCATTTTGCTAAGTACTTAAACTTACCCCACTTACTCCACTTGAATTGATATTAAGTGAGGTAGGTGGGGTAAGTTGTTCCACTTTCAGAAAGTGACGCACCACTCTCAGTATGTAATCAGATAAAGATGTTTCGTTTTTATGCGTCTGGTTTCCCATTTGTAACGACCACAGCTTGATAGAAATATTGCTTGGCGCAAAAATCATCGATGACACTGTGACCCTATTATTGAGGCTATTATGTTGATCCCTTTCGGGTTAAAAGATGGCAAGTATTATGATGTTAGCGAAGTAGAGCGCGGCAGGGCTTGTGGCTGTATTTGTCCTAGCTGTAAGCAAGTGCTCGTTGCCAAGAAAGGTGACCCTGAAAAGATGGCGCATCACTTTGCTCACGACAAAAAAGCACAAGAAGACCAAGATGAGAAAATAGAGTGCGATTACTCTTTTTATGTGGTGGCAAGACTCGTCATTAAACAGTCGCTTAGAGAGCTAACAACCTTTGATATCAGTTCACCAGAATGGAAGATAGAGCTGTCTGAAAAAGATAAGTATGACCGGACTCGGATTGTTACAGGCTATGTAACGCAAGAGCATACACTCACATTTGAAGAGTTCGAGGTTGAGCCTAGCGCACCTTATAGTGAAGTTGATGTTCTCTGTCGTATAAATGGATACGTTATCGGTATACATTTTAGTTACCAAGGGCGTCCAAGTTACAGTCCAGATAAGAGAGGAAAGCTCTCTATCTTAGAGATTAACCTAGCGCCACTTAAACAGCTTTACTATGAATTCAAAAACCAAAAATATGACTCGTTTAAAGAATTGGCACTAGCGTATGTATTTGAAGACGGATGTCGACGTTGGCTCAGCCATGCCCGATACGTCAGCCGAGAAAGAGAACTAACAGCGACACTCAATGCTATGATTGTGGAATCAAACGGGCAGCCACCTGAACCTATTGTTTATGTTCCGGTTATTCCCCAAATCCGTCACCGACCATATAAAAAACCAAGGAAGAAAAAGGCTGAACGAGTTATGAGTGCAGTCACGAAACGTCCTACCAGCGAGTCTTGTGTCCGTTGCAAGTTCAGGGTTGCTAACTATGTCGACAATCTTATCTGTACCGATTGTTTACAGTATTACTATGGGCAGGGCATATTTCATGTAGGTGATATAAAGAAAGTCGTAAAGCAAGAGTTTTCATGATTTTTTAAATATGGATGTAGATCCCCCTTTCCTGAACTAAACCTAACGGTCAAATAGTTTGCAGTTCTATCCTATTAAAACATTGCCAATAAAAAGTAAACGTATGGGGTAGTGCGAATATAGAAAAGCTAAGCTGGAGCACGTCACTGGACTCAAAATAATTTTTACTAGGTTATTTACAACTTTATGACTAGAGTTCTTTCAAGCGGCTGAGTTTGACATATGTCAGAGTACAATAAAAAAATTTTTTATAACAAAACATTATTATTCAAAAATACTGTGCATAAAGCTAAGATAATCTCGTGTCTGACTTTTTAGGTTGTTGTTTTGAGTTTTGAACTTATAGTTTTAAAGGCTTTTCATGGTGATGCATTAGTTATACGTGGAGACTTTGATGGTCAGTTTAGAAATATTTTGATAGACGGAGGCCCCAAAGAGGCGTTCCAACACATGTGTCAGAGGCAAGAACTGAAAAAGTTTCTTGATGAAGTTAAGCTACATGGTCAAAAAATAGACCTTCTAGTATTAACACATGAAGATAGAGATCATATTCAAGGTCTACTCTCAGCATTTGAAACTGATGATTATCTAGCTTCCTTAACCGTTGAGATATGGTTTAACTCAGGTAAATTAATTTCTGACACTCTCAAGCAACAGTTTGATGGTCAGGGCATCAATTTAACAAGAGGTTCATCTGAATACACAAGTATCTCTGAAGGAGTTACGTTAGAAAAGAGGATTGCCAAGTTAGGGATAAAACATAATCAGCTCGTAGCTTATGACTTTGAAAGAGTTTTGGAAAGGTTTGGTTGTAGATTTGAAATTTTATCACCATCCTTGGAACATTTGTCAAAGAGAGTGGCTCCTTGGGAGGAAAAATATCCTGCTGGTTTTATGTCAAGTAAACAAGATAAGCGCTCTATTGAAGAAATTATAGATAACAACGAAACTCTAAATGACAGCTCAAAATGTAATCAAATATCAATAGCGTTCAACTTTACCTACAGGGGAAAGTCTGTATTACTGTTGGGTGACGCTCATGCTGAAGTAATCACAAAAGGTATGCGAGCACATGGATACAATGAAAGCAATAAATTACAGTCAGAGTATATGAAACTATCTCATCATGGAAGTAAAAACAATACTTCACAGGAATTATTAAATTTGGTTTCTTGCAATAAATTCATAATTACTACTAATGGGAATAGGCATGATCACCCAGATAAGGAGACCCTAGCTAGAATTATAAAATATAGAGATGAACCAAAATTCTATTTTAATTATCCGAATCTAATAGAAAATAAGTTCTCTGACCAGGATAGAGAAAAATACAAATTTGAAACTTATGAAATAACCAAAGTCAATTTGTGATTTATAAAAATGAATATTTATAGTTACATAGTTCGAGTCAGAAATGGTAGCGGTGTTATTGTTAATCCATTCACTGATAGTTACTCTTATATTTTAACAGCTAGGCATAATATTCAAATTGAAAGCGATGATCCTAGTAAAGGTTTTCATGATAATAATGATATTATAACTTACAACGGTTCAGGAGAATTAATTGATATTGTAGACCGAGTTATTAGCGATAAACTCGATATAGCGATTTTAGTTACTAGTAAAAGGTTAGAATCGAGTGTTGAGGTCGTAACTGGTAATATTGAAATTAATGATGAGCTAATACTACGAGGTTATCCTAAAGATAGACGAAGAAATAATACAGCATCTCTAGGTTCAATAGCTTATCACTTCCATAAGCACGAGAATGAAGCTTGGCTAATTAAAACTAACGAAAATATTACTTACGATAATTTGGTGGGATACTCAGGCGGAGCTATTTACAACTCTAGCAATGAAGGCGAAAGTTATGAACTTAGGGCTATAAGTAGTAAAAAGTCCGGCGATATCACACGAGAATTTCATGGTGATATAGAAGTGCTTCCAGTAGAGAGTTTTATTGAATTACTAGATAGTGAGATAACAAACAGGGAAGATCAATTTCTTAAGCCTATACTTCCGTTCTATTTATCTAGCTTCAATCATATTAAAGAGCTTGTATTTCAACTTTCGGAAAGCTGGGATGACGAAGAAAAGCTTGATGATGTTTGTTACAGTTTAAGAAACCATGGAATTTCATCAATTGAAGTTGACAATGTTAACCTAAAACCTTTAGATATTATAAATAAATACGAATCGTATTTGAACTGTAATAAGTACTTTCCTAAACATACTAAACATATAGGATTCTGGAGTTCGTTTTTTGAGCTTCTTATAATTTCAATAATTATAGACCAACCAAAAGAAATTAATCTAGATTACGTAGGTGAAATTCTCAACAACAGGAGGTTGTTGTATATAAACAAAAGTGATGTTTGGAAAACACATGTTGAAGGTATTTTAAAAGGGCAATATAAAGGCTTATCTTTAGGAGGTGCAATCATCGTTAAGACATTAAAAGAAGATATCGATTGCAAGTTCGACAGTAATAGATTGAAAAAGATAAGTGATATTAGAAATATATCTAGAATTAATAGAAGAGATGCACATGCAATCGATAATATAAATAGAAATATTAATAACGATAGGTATTTGATCGATTTAGGTGCTCTTAATAGAGAGTGTCTAACTAAGAATGAGAATAAGTTCGAACAATGGCAGCTCTTGAATGATAACGAATTAGAAGAGTTTATTAATATTGTTAAAGAACAGTACTCTCAGGTTGTCTTTTAATAGGAATATTATGTTTAATAAAGTAAATATTAAAGAGGTAATTGAGAATTCCGGTTTTATTGAAGGTATAGATATAGAACTTTATAAAAAATATGAACAGAGCGATAATGATTTTTATAGTTGTTTTTTTCTAAAATTCGATAGCCAAGATAAGCTAAGTAATCTTTGGCTGGAGATTGTGAGTCATATTGGCACAGAGTATATTAGTCAGTTAGATTCAGATTTCTCAATTTGGAATGTTTACATCGTTTTTACAACAAATGATTCTATTGATAGAAGTATTAAGTATATGATTGAAAACAATAAGTTGTTTTTAAGGAAGATCGTACTAGACCATGGATTTACATATACTAAGGAAGATGTAATAGAATTCCTAAACAAGAAGATTTTAGGTGATGATATACAAGCGACTAAACACAAGGAAATAAACGTCGAGCTTAACTACAGTGAGGTAACAATTGATTTGTTGGAGAGTATTAGTGATATATCTAATACTGAAAGCTCTAGAGTTCAAAGAAATGAATGGATCGAGAGCCTTCTGAGAATATAATTATGAAAATAAAAAAAGTTGAACTTCAAGCTTTCAAAAGCTACCTAAATAAAGAAGATGGAACATTCGATTTTACACTACCTAATGGTATGGTTGCCAATATGGTATGTATATACGCTCCTAATGGATTCGGTAAAACATCTTTTTACGATGCAGTGGACTATGGCATAACAAGAAATATTACTAGATACATCAGAAATCAAAGTACTAGAGTTTTTAATTCAAAAATTGCTGATGCAATTGGAAAGTTTAGTAAGCAACAGGAAACACCCGAAAGTCAGTATGTTTTAAGAACTAGAGGTGCCCCTGATAATATTGATACTACGATATCGATTAATACAACTGTTGGAAATTTTTTCGAAAAGATAGATAAACCAAGAAAAAATAACAAAGACTATAAGTTTGATGATAGTAATACACCTGAAGATCGAGCTTTTTTTAGAGAGGTAATGCTTTCACAAGAGGCAATTGATTCATTTCTTCGAGAAGATAAAGCTGAACTTAGATACTCTCAATTTATGGAATTTCAACCGACAAAAGTTAGAGTTATAGATGGTGAACGTCAGGTAATAACTCGGATCATAAATGACATTGGGAAAAAAGAGAAATTACTTAATCAAGAAATTATAGATCTGGAAGCTAAAATTAGCTCATTTGAAATTAGCAATGAAACAAGAGACAAAGCAAGCTCTTTATACGAATCATTGACAGCAAAAGGATACGATATACCTGAAATAAGCGATGAGTATGATGAGCTTCATAAAAATGAAAAGCAGCTATTAGTAACACTAGAAAAATCAAGAATAACTAAAGAACTGCAAAAGCTTGAATGCGAAGCTTCAGTTATATCTGATAATAGAAATAACCTAAGAAACTCAATTTTAAAAATTAACGAGCAGGTAAAGGTCGGCGAGTTAACAAGTAAAGTCCAAGAGCGTATTGATAAAATTAATTTGTACTCGAGGCACAATGATGATTTGACAAAAATAAACAAAGAGTATGTTCTTCTTTCTAGTAAGTGTGAATTAATCTTCTTAAAGTTGTCAGATTTGGACAGATTTGAGTATGTTCTTGAGAAGCAAGGAAAGCGTAAGCGCATCACTAATGAGTTAGAGATGCGATTGAATGAAGCTATAAAGAATAGAAGTAATAAAAAAGCATCTAAGAACCTATTACTTGAGCAGTTTTCATCAAGCACAGAGTCGTTACAAAAACTAAATAAACGTATTAATAATATAGATGCGACATATAATAGCATCGAAGAAAACAATCAACTTCTCAATGCGTATAGATTGAGAAAAAGAAAGTTGGAAGAATCAATAAGCCAAAACACGAAAAGTTTACATGCTGTACATGATACAGTTTCAAAACTAAATGATATTACATTTGAGACTGATTCTTGGATATATCAGGATAGCTTTTCCTACGAAGAAGTTGGGATAGATTTAACAGAGCTAGATATAAAATCGAAAGAAAAAAGAAAAATACAACTAAAACTTAATACAATAGAGTCTTTGCTGTCTAAGTTTCTGCGTAGAGGAGATCAATTATCTCGCTTAATTGATGATGGCTTAAATTTCATAAATTTGGACGAAAACAAGGATTTAACGTTATGTCCTGTATGTACAACTGATCACAAGACTCACAATAATTTGTGTAAGGCTATTACTAGTAATAGCCTTCTAGGGGATAAAGAAAAGGATCTTCAAGGTGAAAGGTCTACGCTGCTGAGCGTTCTTCATGAAATTAATGCAGAGTATGACAAAGCACGTAGTGCAGCAAAGTTGTATATAGAGTCTAAACTTAAAGACGCTGAGTATCTTAAAAACTCCTTATCTAAAGAAGGGGGAGAATTAAGTGCTGAGTTGGAGTCGTTGAACTCCAAAATTAGCTTAGGTGAAGAAACTATTTATCGCCTACAGATGGACACACAAGGTATTGATAAAAATTCTTTGAAAAAGCTTTATGAAGATAACAGAGAAAATAAAGAAAGATCAAATGTTATAATAGCTGGTAAAATTAACCAACTGGATATCGATTTAAATGATATCAACAACGTTATAGAGAGAACTCGCTTAGAATTATCAAGTAATATTGAAAGTGAAGATGATGCAAGTTTTTATATAGATTATATGAATTTCTTATCTGATATGTCTCTTGATATTTCTAGTCTTAATGTTGTTGAGTCAATTAAAAAAATCAAACAAGAATTAAAATCTAAGTTATCTACTTTTAAAGAAGAATTGGACACAATTCTGATTAAAAAAGAAAGTGTTATCAATGATATTGAAAACATTGAAAAGTCGATAGATGGTCTCTCTATCGAGAGAGTGAAAAATATCAAAGATCTTGAAAATAAATCACTAGCTAAACTTAATGAAAGACTTATTTATTTAAATTCTGAAAATAGAGCGTTTATTGATTTTTGTTTGATAAATGAACTAGAAAGTCAGCTTAAGACTCGAGATTTTAACGATCTTAGCCTTGGCATAGAGAAACTATTCAAAAACATTAATGCTAAAATAATTTCTACAAAACAAGGCCTTTCAGACCTTGAACTATTCAATGAAATGATTGAAGATCTTTATGCTATGTTTGCTAAAACTCGGCTTAGTAAAGAGCTCTCAGAGCTCAATCTACGTTTTACAAAAATGAACGAGATAAAAGACAAGTTAGAATCAGACTTGGACAGCATAACCAATACCTTAAAGAGCTTAGTTGATGGGTATTTCTATAAAGAGTTGATTAATAAAGTTTACGAAAAGATTGACCCACACCCAGAGTTTAAAGAGATCAAGTTTGAATGCTCATTTCCAGATAACTCTAGTCCACAGTTAAATGTTTTTGTACAAAAAGAAGAGAGCACGGATTTTATTTCTCCAAACCTTTCATTTAGCTCCGCCCAGATTAGTGTTCTTAGCTTAAGTATCTTTTTAGCTAGGGCAATTAACAACAAAGGGTATGACGGTAAGCCATGTGAATGTATTTTTATTGATGATCCAATTCAATCAATGGATTCTATTAACATCCTGTCCACTATAGATCTCCTAAGAAATGTATCCTTCAATTTGGACAGGCAGATAGTGATATCTACGCATGATGAAAATTTCTTTGAACTAATGAAGGTTAAGCTACCTTTGGGTAAAGCTAAGTTTTTCTCTCTTGTCTCCTATGGTAGAGTCGAAGAATCTATTGTGGATTAAGCATATAAGGCTACTCCAAAGTAGCCCTTATAAAATGGTCAAATATAACCCTACTCAAAACTACTGTATTAGACGATGTGGCAAGTTACGAAAATATTCAAACAATCCCAAATGGCTTCGACTTAGCTAAACATAAAGTTAGTCATTACAATTGCTATATATTTGCTACATATATTTTGGTTTTTTAAGATGGTTGTTTACTAACTATATGTTTATAAAGGTTTAAGTGTTTTTTCACACACCCCTTAACAGGGCGTTATGTGCTTTGGGAGAAAATGGAAATGGATATTCCCGACAGATTCAAAAATGTAAGATACGTTTCATCCCGCATTCCGGGTTGCAAAGATGATTCAGACTTAACGCTTGGAGCTAACTGTCAGGTCTTTGCTTATAACCTGCTCAGAGACTTCGGTCTAAATCCACCTAACTACCGTTCTAGTGAATGGTGGGATGAGTGAGGTGGTCACTGAGTTTAAGCCGCTAGATATCATGATGTACAACGACTCTACTGACTCATACGGAGCACACGTTGGGGTGTATGTCGGTAATGGACTCGTCTACCCCCTTTCTTTATCCAATGGCGTACCCATGTTTGAGCGCCATTTAGACTTACTTCAACAAAGTAAGTATCAGTTTTTATTGGCGCTAAGCGTATAAAACAGTTTGGTGCATAACGTACTTGAATCCAAGGCACTTAACAAACTGTTCAAGAGGGATTCGCAACGCTTGGCATTTTCACCATGCGTTGATTTTAGTGATTAAGGCGGCTTGCGGCGGCTTTTGTATTGCGTTGCTCACCCCTTAGCTGGGCGTTAGCCTTATTACGGGGAATTGGAGCCCTCAGCAGAGGACTCCCGATATAAATCACTGTTTAAAAACGTGGTCTAAAACTGCAATATGATACGCATTTACTTGTCCCCAACGTTCATCAGGAACTTTATTGATCTTACCTCCAATTTTTTGGGTGTAAGCTCTAGCTTCCAAACCTTTAGCTTTTGCTAAGGTCAGAATGATTGGGATATTTTTAGAGTTACAATAAGCGATAACTGTGTAGTAATCCTTATCTCCAAATTTATGCTCTAATGCAGCATTTGCCGCTTTAAATGCATCGTCGGCTTTTTGATTGGCTTTTGTAACTTCGGCATTTGTTCTAGAAATGTGAGCTTGTGTATTTAACTGAGCCTTTTCTAAGTTGTTAATTCGTTGGTCATGTTGAACTAGCAAATTAGCTTGGTTTAATAGTTGCTCCGCCGATGATAGTACTCTCTGTGCTTCGAAATATGCATCTGCCAATTGTTCTTGGACTTGCCATGAAAAATCATCGGTAAATGCTTTTACCAACATTGAGTACCCACGTTGTGTAATTAAAATAATTCCAGATGGCGGAATAGGGTGTGGGTAAGAAGCTGCAAATGCTTGGTCCGTAGGCATTGCTATGAAGTAGTGTTTGTTCTTAAGCAACTTCGATTGGTTTGCAGTAAAAATGTTGTAAGTAGTGTTTTGAGAAACTCTATGTTATTTGTCAATGTCCCACAAGGTTAGGACACGCTCGGAGTTAAACTCAACGACAGGGATCGTAACCAAAAGGTCATTAATACTCAAAGGTCAAATATGGATATTTACCCAGAAATCGAATTATCTAAAGCGCAGCATAATGCAATTGAAGCTCTTAGAAACCAGTCGTTTCCTGAACATCAAGTTACTCGCTCTTACTATAAGCAACTCCCGCATATGAGAGTTCTGAATTACGAAGGTGATCAGTTAGTTGGTTACATGGGATTAGACTACAGAGTTGTTCGCGTTGGTGATGAAATTTATAAAGTATTAGGTGTGAGTGACTTTTGTGTCGAGAGCACAGTTCAAAGACAAGGTATTGGCACAAAAATGTTGTCTCAACTCAGCGAGTATGCGTCCACTAAAGATGTCGACTTCATCATTTTAGTCTCCGATTTGGAGCGTTTTTATGTGGCTAATGGTTATATGCGCCTTAACTCTCTAAGTTCTTGGTTGCGAGTTCACGAACATAAAAATTACGGTGTCGCTGTAGAGCAACTAGATGATTTATATGTTAAACCTATCAGCGGTAAAACTTGGGCTGTTGGTCATATAGATTGGTTAGGGTATATGTATTAGTCTGTAGTGGGCTAATAAATTGTTCAAAAAGAAATACTACACGTGGCATTTCCAATTAGCGTTTCTTATACCTTACGGGAGCGCTTTCCCACAAGGAGTAATATGTGATTGTAGTAGCAAGGTTTTCTTTTCCTCATGAAGCTCATATTGCGAGAGCAAGCCTAGATAGTGTCGGAATAGAAAGTTACATCGCTGACGAGCACACGGTAAATACTCAGTGGCTTTATTCAAATGCAATTGGCGGCGTCCGTCTGATGGTGGACGAAAGTGATGCAGAAGATGCGAAACAAATACTTAGTAGCGATTTCTCAGAATCATTGGGAAATGAAGTTGACGTTGATGAAGAAAAAGACGTTTGCCCTAAATGTGGTAGTAAAGATCTATTTGCATTTACAAAAGGTAAACGCCCAGCTTTCTTAGTTTTTATTTTACTGGGTTTTCCACTGTTTTTTTACAAGCATGGCTATAAGTGTAAGCAGTGTGGAGAGTTTAGTGAAAAACTTTAAATCTTTAGATAACAAGGCATTAAAGAGAACATTTGTACTCGTAGTATTTTTACGATGAGTTATGTCTAGTGCCTATACAAGAAGTCAGAGTTACTGCTTGCTTACAAGCAAAGCATTATACGATAGTGAAGGAATAACATTGAATGAGTGAAGTTAAAACAATAGAGCAGTTAAAAGAAATTTACGCAGAGCCAAGTGCGAGAGCTAAAAATAAAGCGCTGCCTGTGCTGGATGTTCATGCGATTACATTAATTAATAATTGCCATTTTGCAGTTCTAAGTACCGTTGATTCACAAGGGTATATCGATCTTTCTCCTAAAGGAGGAGAGCCTGGCTTCGTAAAAGTTTTAGATGAATCAACATTATTGCTCCCTGATAGCTCGGGGAACAATCGTATAGATAGTCTAAAAAATATCATTAGTAACCCCAAGGTAGGGTTGTTATTGATGGTAAATGGTATTGATGAAGTGCTCCGTATTAAAGGAATCGCAAGTATTCACACCGACTCCAACTTGATATCTGCTTGCCCCGATGGAAGTAAAGATCCTAAGGTTGTTATCAAAATAGTCATAGAGAGTATGTACTTTCATTGTGCGAAAGCGGTGATGAGAGGGAAACTTTGGTCTGATGACTATAAAGTAAATCGCTCAATTCTCCCTTCATTAGCTCAAATCTTTAAAGATCAACAAAAGTTAGAAAGTAAAGCGCTTAATCAAGAAGAGATGTTGAAGTATTACCAATCTAGCCTTTAGAACGAGCGTGGTAATATATTGAAAAGATAGAAAAATCAGGTTCGACCGTACTATGCGGAAGTATGGATTAGGTTTAGTGGGGATGTTACTGTCTCAATAGCGTTAGTTCACAAATAAACAATTGTTAGTCCAAATTTTAAAATGAAAAATGCAGGAAAATTTACTCTAGAAAATTACGTTTTGGCTAGTCCGGGAGTTAGGTGTGTTGGACAAATGATTGATCTTTTTGTCAGTTTTAGCATTTTTACTCTCGTTTTATGGGGCGGCTTAGAAATCGGTATTGAAAAAGAGCTTGTGCGCGCTATAGCAGTAACTGCGACTGTATCGTATTACCTTTTTTCTGATTGTTTACCAAATGGTCAAAGTGTGGGTAAAAAACTTTTGGGCATTGCAGTTATCAGTGCAAGAACGGGTAAAAAGTGCAATATTTTTCAGTCGCTCTTTCGAAATGTTATTACTCCATTCTTAGGTTTTATTGACTCAATTTTCATTCTTGGTAAAAAGAGGCAACGGCTCGGTGATAAGTTGGTGAGAACGGTGGTGGTAGTGCACTAGTTTGTTGAAAAAATTGATAGCGCTGAGGACTTGCGTTCAAGTCGGGCTTTGTTTTCGTGGTGGAACAGCCTCGCTTAGGAGGTAGCGTTACTCACATACTTAATGTAGCGTTGTAAGAAAATTGGTATTGGAGTCCAAGTTTTATGTCAGAAAAAGAGAAAATGTTAGCAGGTGAGCTTTATGACCCAAGTGATGAAGAGTTATTAAAGTTAAGGTTGAGCGCTAGGTTACTAACTGAAAAATTGAATGCCACGTCTGTTGAGCATAAACAAAAGCGAGTTCAAATAACTAAGCGCTTGTTCGGCACAACAGGGGACGATATTCATGTTGAATCTTCTTTCAATTGCGACTACGGATCCAACATTCACGTTGGAGATAATTTTTACGCTAATTTTGGTTGTGTGATTTTGGATGTTGCGGAAGTTAAGTTTGGTGATAACTGTTTACTTGGGCCTCAAGTTGGCATTTATACTGCGACTCATCCCTTAGATCCTATCGAGAGGAACAGTGGTTTAGAGCTAGCAAAGCCCATAAACATTGGTGACAATTGTTGGATAGGTGGCCATGCCGTAATCAACCCTGGCGTAACACTTGGGAACAACGTGGTGGTAGCCTCTGGCGCAGTCGTTACAAAGAGTTTTAGAGACAATGTCGTTGTTGGTGGCAACCCAGCCAGAGTACTGAAGGAAATCGTCACTAAGTGATAATAAAGTATATGGACTATTTTGAGCCTGAGTTTAGGACTTGTGATCAACTCACCCCAAGCTTTGATGCGTTCAACGGTTACTTGTTGACGCACTTGAATGTCTAAAATTTGCTTCAATATAGAGTCGTTACACGTGGCGCTTTTGTCGTGCGTTGAGCTTGTTTAAAAGTCTCATACGAAATCATTTGTATTACGTGTCTCACACTTTTATTGGATTTTCGTCACCAATAACAAACCAAAAGGCTGACCCCAAAATGTTAGTAACAAAGATTGAAACGGAACGATTAATTCTAAGAGAGCTAGTTGAAGATGATGCAAGCGAATTGTTTGACATCTTCTCAGACCATGAGGTCATGAAATATTGGAACTCTGGCCCTTGGGTTTCAATTGAAGAAGCGCGGACATTTATAGCCAAGAGTACACAGGCCATGAATAGCAATACAGAAGTGACACTAGGCATCTTCCTAAAGAGCAATGGCCAACTTCTGGGTAAGATAATGCTGTTTAATCACGTGAAAGAGTCTAGGCGCGCAGAAATTGGCTTTGGCGTTAGTCGTCATTTCTGGGGTAAAGGCATGGTATTAGAGGCGGGAACTGCATTAATCGAACACGCATTCAAAACACTGAATCTACGTCGAATCGAGGCTGAGATAGATCCAGACAATACTTCTTCAGGTAAAGTCTTGGAACGGTTAGGTTTTATAAAGGAAGGTTTCCTAAGGCAGCGTTGGGAAGTGAATGGAGTAGTCTCAGATTCCGCAATTTACGGGTTGTTAGCTAAACCCCTAGACAGCGTTTAGTATCCGGCCTTAAACGCATCTAATAGGTCTAGCCTGCTCGTGCTCTATACACAGCCTTACATTTGACGGTGAGGTTTCTTGAATTGACTTGGTGGTCACTGAATGTACTATCAAGGATAGGACTTACTGCAAGGATAGCAGCATGAGCGAGAAATTATTTTGGGTTAATCCCTACCAAACAGAACTTAACTCAAGAGTGACCAATGTAGACGGAAATAAGGTTGAATTGGACCAGACTATCTTCTTTGCAGAGTCTGGAGGCCAAGAGAGTGATAAAGGAACGATTAATGGTATTCCGGTTTTGATTGCTCAAAAGCTAGGTGTTCGACTTATTTACACATTGGAATCCTCTCCAAATTTTACTCTTGGTGACATTGTAACTACGAATATTGATTGGAAGCGTAGATACGCCTTAATGAAGCTACACTTTGCGGCTGAAGTGGTGCTTGAGATGTTTTATCAGCGTCGGGAAGGCATTGTTAAGATAGGTGCGCATATTTCTGAAAATAAGAGTCGCATAGATTTTGAGTGGTCTGAAAGTATTGGCCCGCTATTGAAAGAAATTGAAACTGATGTGCAAGCTTTGATTAACTCTGATTCAGTTATTATTAGTGACTTTTCCGATCAAGAGAGTGAAAGAAGGTATTGGAGAGTGGATGGGTTTGCGCAAGTGCCTTGCGGTGGCACTCACTTAAAGCGCACATCAGAAGTCGGCCAAATTCAATTAAAACGCAAGAACATCGGTAAAGACAAAGAAAGGGTAGAGATAACCTTATGCTCGTAGGTCGATAGGGCATTAGAAATAGATTCCTAACACGTGGCATTTAATTCATGGTGAGATTCACATTTGAGATATGATGGTTGAGATTGAGGGCGTGTTGGCTACTTCTTAACAAAACGCTACACGATAGGGGCGGGAGGATGATATGTCGAAAGTTACATTGAAAGGCTTTATTTTAGTTCCGGAAAAGGATCTAGAATTAGTAAAACATGAGTTAATAATTCACAAAAGGCTCACGTTAGAAGAGCCGGGCTGCCTTACTTTTCTTGTGACTCAAAGCTCGACTAATCCTTTTCGTTTTGATGTCTATGAGGAGTTCGTCGACAAAGCCTCTTTTAAGCAACATCAGGAAAGAGTTCAAGCCTCACATTGGGGAAAAGTAACAGCCAATGTTAAACGTCAATACGAAATCTTTGAATGTGTGCATGACTAATCGAATCGGAGTGATTTAGAGCGTTTACGCTTTGTTTTTTAGGTTGCTCTACGCTCTGCTATGTTGCTTTATTCATCTATTAACCTGGCTTAGTGTTCTTGATACTTTGCCGTATTAAATCTAGAAATTTTAATGGAAGTGTTATGTTTAGAGTTGTGTATGAATGGCGTGTGCCAAGTGAAAAAATGGATGAGTTTCAAAATATATGGCGTTCGACGACAGATTCAATTCATCAGTCAGTAGATGGGGCGCTTGGTAGTTTTATGCTTCGTTCTTACGATGTACCGGAAAAGGTTTTAACTATTGCCAAGTGGCGAACACGTGAAGACTGGGAGCGGTTTTGGGGAACTAGTAACCCAGAAAAAATGAAGAAGATGAGTGAAATTGCAGAGCGTATTTCAGTTGAACCATTCGATGAAATTGAAGATAGAACTAAGTAGGGCTAGAAGCAAACAACAGAAACGTTAAAGTGATGCCTAATGCACAGTTTGGCGGATAATATGAAAGACAACCTTAACGAAGGAACGGGGTTATGCAGATTTTAATTGTTGGAGGTAGTAAGGGGCTAGGAAGGTTCTTGGCTACGAACTTACAGGGTACAGAAATTTATACGATTTCTAGATCAAAGCTAGTTGAGGATGGAGTAGTTTCTGTTTGTATTGACGTTGATCCCGATAAAAAACCAGATTACACGTGCTTCAAAGGTGTAGAGTTTGACATCATAGTTTATTTGGCGTCCATGTGGGGAGAGTCTTCAGAATTGACAACAAACGAACTGATTGAGTTTATGAATGTTGGTCCGATTGGGTATCTTAATCTAGTCAATGAACTTAACGCTTTAGGTTCACTTAACGATAAATGCAATATTGTATCTATTGGATCTACAGCCGAGCTTTCAGAAAGTAGTGAATACCCTGCATTCACCCTCAGTAAAAGATTACTCAAAGATATTTCTAGCCAGCTGCAAAACGTTTATCGTGATTACCGCTTTACTCACTTTACAATAGGTGGGATCGGGCATGCTGAAGAGGAACGTATTGAGTATTCGAGTGTTTTGGAGATTATAAATATGCTAACCAAGCTTGATCCAAACACATACCTTTCAAATATGCATATAAAGTCCAAGCTAGGAATGTAGCTCTCAAGCTGTATTACGTACCTGCTTCTATGGTTTGGCATCATGTGCATTCTTTTTATTGAGCTATGGTTATAACTCCAATGAAAGGAGTTTACTTATGTCATACATTGATGGGTTTGTCGCTGCAGTGCCGACAGCGAATAAAGAAAAGTATATCGCACACGCAAAAATAGCAGCAGAAATGTTCAGGGAGTTTGGGGCCTTAAAGGTTGTTGAGACGTGGGGGAGTGAAGTACCAGATGGTGAGATCACATCATTTCCCATGGCAGTTAACGCTGAAAGCAACGAAACCGTTGTGTTTTCGTGGGTAGTCTGGCCTTCAAAAGAAGTTCGAGACTCAGGGTGGCTGCGGATCATGGGTGATCCTCGAATGAGTCCAGACAATAACCCAATGCCCTTTGATGGAAAGCGTCTCATTTATGGCGGATTTGATGTTATTTTGGAGCAGTAAAATACCAAATAATCTCAACTCGATTCGTGACACTTGGTGTTTTAATCAGTATTACGCTTCTGATGTACGTTCAATAGAGTATTCCGCGAAAGTGTTGATAAAACTCCATTTGGAGGCTTAGAGTAAAAATGGAAGAGATAAATTATTCACTGATTGTCGTATCAGCTATCGCTGCCATCGCTAGCCCTGGACCTGCCACTCTTGCGATAGCAGGCACGTCAATGAACCACGGTCGACGCTTTGGTGGGTATTTGGCTGCAGGTGTTTTAACGGGGTCTTTATTTTGGTCAACCTCAGCCGCTTTTGGTCTCGCAACCATACTCTATAGCAATGTTTGGCTTTTTGAAATTCTTAGATATTGTGGGGCATTTTATCTTTTATATTTGGCTTTAAAGTCCGTACATTCTGCCTGCAACATCGAGCAGCTAAAGTTACCCAAAACATACGTAACGACAAAGAAGGGTAACTACTTAACCGGAGTGTTAATTCACTTAACTAACCCAAAGGCTATTCTGTTTTTCGGTGCGCTTTATTCGATAGGGGTTCCTCCTACGGCCAGTCCGTTGGAATTGTTGTCGGTCATTTTTGTTGTGGGGCTGGTTAGTGCTTTGGTTTTCTTTGGCTATGCTTTTCTTTTCGCGCATAAAAAGGTCAGACAAACCTATCTCAGATCCAAAGCAGTTTTTGAAGGCGTATTCGCGTTATTTTTTGGTGTAGCAAGTATTAAGTTGCTGCTTAGTGAGGCAGGAAAATGAAGCACAAAAGGCTTGAAGAAATAAGAATAGATAATCTATCTGATTTGACGGCCTGTTAAGTATACTAAGTAGCCGATATGTTAACTTCCATAAGAGCTGCTGGCTAGAAAAAGCTTACAACCAAACGATGCTAAATATTATCATTCAAAGGGCTAACAAAGGCCCATAATTTAATTCGTATCACTGTTCATGATTGTGCTCTTCGCGCAGTGCTGTAGTATTAGTAACGTGTTGTTAATACTAAATATAACCAATTGAAACCTGGACGTTGCATTACTTGTAGTTCGATGAAATGTTATCCCGCAAGACGTTAATTTGGAGAAAAGAATGGATTCAAACTCACTATTATTATTTGTTGTCGCTTGTCTCGCTATCAACATGATTCCTGGACCTGATGTAATTTATATTGTTTCCAATACAATGAAAGGTAAATTATCTGCTGGGCTGAAAGCGGCTCTGGGGCTTGGTGTTGGTTACTTTTTTCATACACTAGCGGCATGTTTAGGTTTGTCAGCAATAATTCTGAGTTCATCTTTGGCTTTTAGCGTTGTTAAATGGTTAGGGGCCGCTTACCTAGTTTATTTAGGTGTTCAGTCATTACTGTCTATGTGGTGTGGAGAAAGTAAAATCGTTGAAAACAAAAATGTTGATAATAATAGAAATGTGTTTGTTCAGGGGGTTATCGTCAGCGTCTTGAATCCAAAAGTAGCGCTATTCTTTCTCTCGTTTCTGCCTCAATTTATTGATACGTCTGCAAGCTCAACATCAATGCAATTATTAGTACTTGGCTTGCTGTTCAGCGTACTTGCGACGACATGTAACGTTTTGTACGCCTCTGTGGGTAATTGGGTATTTAGTCGTCCACACTCTCAGCGTTATTCAAGAACTCTTGAAGGTATTTCAGGTATTCTACTTATCAGTCTAGCGAGTAAAGTGGCATTTAGTGATCGTTAGATACAGGGCATTTTATTCTCGTGATTATTATATGGCTAATGTTTGCTCAATCTATACGCTAAATGAGTGCTATTGCATAGTTTGAATCACAAATTTCAAAAATACCAATAAGTGAACGTATTTATTTATAGTATGGTTGGCGCGATTTTATCGTAGCTAGGTTAATAACATGAAAAATAAAGTAATTCTGTGTTCCGCATTCCTTTTGGGTTTGTCAGGTTGTGCTTCTGTTCCTACTGTTGATTCGACAGTATCAAATCAAATGAAATCATTTGAAGCACCTCAAAAGGGGAACGCAGGGATTTACATTTACCGAGAAGATGCTTTTGTCGGAGCAGCGCTTAAAAAGTATGTTTACGTCGATGGGGAATGTATTGGTGAAACCGCTCCTGGTGTATTCTTCTACCATGAGGTCGAAGGCAATAAAGAACATCAAGTAAGTACAGAGTCTGAGTTTTCTGAAAATCACTTAACTATCTTAACGGAAGAGGGCCGTAATTATTTCGTTAATCAATACATTAAAATGGGTGTATTTGTTGGTGGTGCGGGCGTAGAACTCGTAGACGAAAGCAAAGGTAAAGCAGAAGTACTAAAAGTCGACATGGCAGAAAAAGGAAACTGTTCTTCGATCTAGTTTTACAAACAGACCGCTTTTTAGATTAAAAAACACATTATCAATGTAACCCAACGCTTGATGAGATCCATTCAGCGTTGGGTTTTGTATTTTTGGCAAACAGTATACCTATTTCAGACCGCATGATTTGCCACCTCCTAGCTTGAGCCCACTTATTGTTCAAAGAATCTACTTGTGAAACGTGAATTTTCGAGAGGATTTCGTAGGGAGCAATCCTACAAACGCGATTAACAGATATGCCATTCCATCATTAACCTTGTCGAGTGTATTGCTAAACTAGGTAGCGGTGTGTCTCCTCTCATTAAACAAATAATAGGTATATCAGTTTTAGCTTCTATGCCTTTACATCATGCACTCGGAGCGCAATTTAAAATCAAAGGGCTAACACCAATATTAGAGAAAAATCTTGAAAGTCACCTTACACCACTAACGAAACTCTCTGTTTCAAACATTAACTCAAATCGACTAACGCAGATGGTTAATAATGCGTTAAACCCTTATGGCTACTATCATTCCGAGCTCAATGTTCAGAGATCAGAGAATGATCTCATCACGCTTGAGGTTGACGCGGGGGAGGTGATGTTGGTCAAAAAATCTAATATTGCTGTGTCGGGAGAGGCCAGTAACGATCAGGATTTCATCGAACTAATCAATCAAGCTCAACTTAAACAAGGGCAACCGTTGCTTCATTCTGAGTACGACACGCTAAAGCGAAACTTGATTTCATTGGCTCAGCAAAAAGGTTATTTAGATGGACGTTTTATCGAATCGTCTTTGGAAGTCATTCCAAGTTTGAATCAAGCCCATGTGAATCTGCATTTCTCTAGTGGTTCTCGTTACCAATTTGGAGAGCTCTCTGTTCTTACGTCGGGTATCGAAACGGCTCGAATAGAAGCGATGAGAACATTTGAGTGGGGCGACGATTTTGACACTGTGAAATTGAGTCAATATCAGGCCGACCTCTCCAGTACTGATTGGTTTCGCAGTGTGATTGTGAAAGCGGATTTCGAGGAGGTATCCGATGGTCATAAGGTGCCGATAGAAGTGCTCGCAGAGCCGAATTCACGCAATATTGTGCAAGTCGGCGGTGGGTATTCGACAGACTTGGGATTACGCGCTTCACTAAACTGGACCAAGCCTTGGTATAACGCACGTGGACACAGTTTTGAGGCACAAGCGTACGCTTCCAAACCGGAACAATCGCTATTACTTGGTTACAAAATTCCCACCCAAAATGTTCTAACGGATTACTACGGGATTCAGTTTGAATCTAAGCATGTCGACTATCGAGACACATCGAGTTTTTCTAATGATTTATCGTTTGAAAAACACTGGCAGTTAGACAGCGATTGGCAAAGCACCATGCACGTTCGTTATTTGCAAGAAAGTTATCGACAAGCGTCGGAGAATAACGAATCACAGTTGTTATTACCGGGGGTGACATTTTCACTGCTTGATCGCAAGAACGATCAATTAGAAGTAAAGCACCGTCACGTTTACTCATTGGAATACTCAGACCCTAATTTTTTCTCGGATTCTCGTTTGCTGCGCATTGAAGGCAACAGTGTGCTGTCGTGGGATATTAGTGAAAAACACAAGTTTCACTTTCGTTCCAATGTCGGTATTAATGTCGCTGACACTTTGAGCGATATTCCATCATCATTACGTTTCTTTGCGGGAGGTGACGGCAATCTTCGTGGTTATGGTTATGAGTCTATCTCTCCGAGAGACGAAAATGGCGATTTAACCGGTGCTCGTTACATGTTTACTGCTGGGTTGGAATATCAATATCAGGTCTACCGCCAACTGTGGCTTGGGGCATTTTATGATGTTGGTGATGCCTTCAACAAAAGGGTGGATTGGAAAAGTGGAACAGGGTTGAGTTTGATATGGAACTCAAAATACGTGCCTGTCAAAGTGGACTTTGCTTATGGTTTAGATGCCCCACAAGGAGACCAATTCCGCGTTCACTTCTCACTAGGCACGCAGTTTTAGCGTGCATTAAAAAGGCTCTCATCCTTGCAGATAGAGAGCCTTTTTAAGTCTTGATTGTTTAGAGTTCGAACTCACCATTCAGTTTCTTGAATATCCAATTAGGCGCCTTATGCCATCCACCATAGTTTGGATTCTTAGTATGGATCTCATTCATTGATTGCCACTGAGTTTGGCCTTGTCCATCTCGAGATACTCGCCAAAACAGTTCATCTTGTTGTCGAGTTAAGTAGTGCATGACATGTTCTGCAAAGGCTTCGCTTTGGACCAACACACCAAATTCCACATTGAGGAAATCCGATCTTGGGTCGAAGTTTGATGAGCCGATATAAGTCAGCCGATCATCGAGTATCACCGTCTTATTGTGATAATAAGTATCCGCATGGAAGTAATGGTCATCATTTTTCGCTTGGTTTTTGTACTCAAGTATATGAACGCCCTTATCCAACAAGGTTTGGCGGTGCTCCTCGTAATAAGCCGGAATAAAGCCAGAATCATTAGATGCAGACGAGTTCGTCATTAACGTGATGTCCGCTTTTTGCTCCATCAAGGTATCAATAAAGGCAAATTCACCATCACTTGGTACCACATAAGGCGTTGATATCACTGCTTTGGATGCAGAGGTTATTTGTTGCCAAACTTGGTGTTCTGTACGTTTTCTAAAGTAGGGTTTGTTGTTTTCTAACTTGTTTAATGAGTCGAAAACGGGGGTGATTTGCGCAGCGATGAAGTCGGGACTGGTCAGGTGTTTAACCTGTTTTTCAACTTCAGCCAGAATGATGCTTTTGTCTTTCTCACCTTTATTAAGCGCTTTAGTAAACGCGGAATAGTTTGGGGTAACGTTAACGATGTTTTCTATTGGCGTGACATGCTCGCTGTCCCAAAGTTGTTGGTAGTTCTGGTCGAACGCTCGAATAATGCTGCCTTTGAACAAGACATCCATATCAAAGAAGTTGGCTTTGCGGCTGTAACCAAAATAGTCGTCGCCAATGTTGCGTCCACCTAGAATCATCCATTGATGGTCGACGTTGAAGTACTTCTCGTGCAGACGATTGTCCAAACGTTGTTGATGAGTAGAGAAGTTGACGGCGCGACCAATCCAACCTGACTTACGTGAATCAAACGGATTGAATAAACGGATTTGAATGTTGTCGTGAGCGCTGAGATCAGCAAGCCATTTCTCGTTAAACACCAATAAATCATCGAGAGTGAGTCGAACTTGCACGCCTCGATCTGCTGCTTGCTTGAGTTCATTGAGTAGCATCAAACCAAGCGTGTCACTCTCCCAAGAAAAGTAAGTCATATCGATGCTTTGCTGAGCGTTTCTTACCAGTTCAACACGACGAGCAAAGGCTTCTGGAGCGGTAGGAATTAAGTAAACTTCGGCTTGATGCTGAGTAGTTTGCCAATTGGCTTCAAAATCCGGTTCAACTTGCGGGTAGGGCTGAGCACAGCCAACCAACAGCGCGCCGAAGATAAAGAGTAGCAGAGCACGAAGGGCGTTAGGAAACATGAGTAAACCTTCCTAATTATGTTCAAGGAATGAGGATGAAAAAAGCCAGCGAACTGGCTTTTAGGTATTCGGGAACGAGTTTTGAGTAGCTGAGGATGAAGTTACATGTGGCTAAGAATCAGCCCAAGTTCCTCGAGACCGTTGAGGCGACCTTGGCGCAGTTTTGGATCGATGCCTGAGTGATGAGCATTGTCCCAGTCTTGTGTGGATTGAATACCGCCATCGTTATCGATCAGCAATACTCGATCAGTCGCACTGTTGTATTGGAAGTCTTCAAATAAACGTTCGCTAAACCACATACGAGAGAGCTTGTTCATCATTGCTTTGTCTTTGCTACCTGGACGAACACTTGAACCATCAAGCTTTAATGTCTTGTTAAACACAAATGGTAATTCTGATGCATTACAAGCGCCCACAATACAACTGATGCTTTTGAGTAAATCACCAACATCGAGATCGCCATTTTCACCTTTGGTATTGTAAGTCCATACGTTGAATCCAGGTGTGTAGTCAAAGTAGTAGAAGCTTGGCGTTGCTCCTGTTGTTTCTTCAGTTGAAACCTTATGACGGTTTGGACCCGTGAAGAGCAAATCATGCAACGTGGTTTTGAATTGCTGCATGTTTTTGACCGCGCCATTCAGTTCGCTTTCATCGTTAGGGAAGAAGTCAGCCAGAGCAAGTAACTCAGTGGTTGAATCGGAGTTCCCCAAACCGAAAAACAACTTAGTCATCGCCTCATAAGCGGTGCTAGGCAGCAGTTCCAATAAGTTAGAAAGATCGAGTTCAATCGAAGCTGAATCGCTGAGTAATGAACGATATTCGGTGCGTAAACGGTTTAAGTTCGTTTCCGATTCTAGCCACTCCACCATGTATTCGACGATTAAGTTTTCGTCACCACTTTCAATGATTTCTGGCGCTTCTTGGCTCAAGATTTCAATAATAGTTGGGATCAAAAATGTCAGGCTCGGCAGCATGCCCAGAGTATTGCTTTCTGCACTGTTTGAGCCAATTACCGTCGGTACGATCCATTCACTCTCAATCGCTTGTTCAGTAAAGTGATAGCCTGGTACTTCTTTCACTAGAAACGCTGGTGGGCGATGCTCGATGTAAGGCGCAAATGGCATCAACGTAGATAATGGGCTGTTGTCGCGTGTTGGACTGATAACCGGAATATTCGCGGCGGTCAGTACCCAGTTCTTAAGACGTTGAATCGGATCAAGCATCTCGCTCTGTACCTTCATGATCTCTTCAAGTGGTAGTAACGCAAGATCTTCAACGCTTTGCTCTAGTCTTTGGCTCTTGGCAACATCGTAACTTTTATATTCAAAGCCGTAAGCGTTGCTTTGCATGATGGCACGTTGAAAGTGCTCACCTGCGATTGCAGCATCGCCTTTTGATTGCTGTAAAATTCCCACCGACATGGCACCCGCACCTTGACCCATGAGTGTCACGTTTTGCGGATTGCCGCCGAATGCCTCTATGTTTTGTTGAACCCATTCAAGCGCGTGTTTTTGATCGCCTAGGCCAAAGTTACCGCCCTCTGGGTTGTCCAAACCATCGACCCAAACACTGCCCAACAAGCCCAAGCGATAGTTAAAAGTAACTGCAATAAACGGGTTACCATCGTCAGCACCTTGTGCAACCACCATATCACCATGAATCAGCGGTTCTGAGCCCGAGCCGTATTCAAAGTCTCCACCGTGAATAAAGACATACACTGGCAAATCTGCGTACGCTTCTGTCCCTGCTGGTCGCCAAATGTTTAGGTTCAAACAATCTTCTGATTGCGTTTGTGCCGTGGTTTTTAACTGCGGGCACGCATCACCGAACTGAGTCGCATCAATATCGCCTTCAAGTGGGACCGCAATGCTGTGCTGAAAGCGGTCTGCTTGCGCAAATTGGATACCTTTGAACGCCTCTACCGCTGCCAGCTTTTCATCCGCATCAAGAGGCGTGATGACAAGGGACTCTTTGGTCGCTTGAATGGTTGCATCGCCAATTTCCAAAGCGATTTGCTCTGGTGGTAAGGGTTGTAGTGGCTTCGGGCCGTTAGGAACGCTAGGTTTACCAGAGTCATCACTGCAAGCTGCTAAGGCAAGAGTGATGGTAATGGCTAAAGTTGAGCGATTGAGTAAAGTCATTGTTATGTCCAAAAAGTCATTTGGTGCGTACACCGAAAATGTTAAACGGCATCTAACAAGCGACGTCCTGACGCTTTGGCATTAATCCGTGAATGGTTGGATGGCTTGTTGTATTGATGGCTCAAATGGTAGGACATCGGCGACAGTTTCAGTAATCGCCTTTGTAGGATGCAGTCCTACCATCGTCTAGGGGCCGGCTCTTTATGAGAGCTAGAAACGGTAACCAAGATTTAAGGTTACTGACTCTCGAGTTTCCCCTTTGTTATAGAGAAAGGTCAGGTTGTAGTTTTTGCCGATTTGCTTATTGAAACCAGTCAAAAACGCCCATTGATTAAGATCTACACCAATGTCGTAATCGAATTCGATATCACCACTTTTTACATGCCCGTCCATTCGAGCGTCCAGTCCTTGATATTCTGCTCCGACAAAGAACTGCGTGCGATAATCGACAAGTTGATAACCCAACATCGGCTGTACAGTAACAATACCATCGCCCCAATCATCTAAGCCCTTTAAGCGAGTTTGCGAATAGGTACCAGTGACAGAAGCAAAGAATTCTTTATAGCCAACCGAAAGGGTTGTACCTATACCACGAAGGTCATATTCCAAATGCAGCGGCACGTCTAAGCGTCCGCGACTACAAAGTGCAGATAAACCATCGCAAAACTTATCACCTAATCCTGGCAGTTTATCGTTCAGCTTATCTTTTATGTACTGGCCACCTTCACCCGTGTAGGCGGCATCAACATTGGCATCGACATTAACTTTTCCGATGTAACCAAATACATTCCAAAATGGCAGGATGTTTACATCGCCACGAAGCGTCATGCTCTCAGCACTGACGATGCCGACACTGTCTTCTGGATCAAACAGTTCATTAAGGCCGATGCCTTCAATCGTGAAATCATTAAATGGAATATTCATATCTTGATTTCGATACGCTAGCGACACACCAAACGGCAGAGGCAAATCGATACCTTGACGACGAACCATATCACCCATTAAAGGAAAAACTCGGTCTAGCTTAACACTGGCTTCTTGCATGCGTGGATCAGAGACCTCATTCAAGCGTTTTTCGTCTAGTACTTGCACGCCAAGCTTATCTTCATAAATCGCTACCGGTTTTACGCTGCTCATCATTTCGAGGGGTTTATTTTTCTTTGAACCAACTATCTTGGTGTTTTTACTGGCAATCGCAATTTTGCCTGATGTTAATTTCTGGAAGAGGATCTCTTGATCGTAAGAATCCACTTGGTAGTTGTGATGTGTGAACGGTTTATCGTTGGTAATGACCATACGTTTCGGTTCACCATTAACCAACTCAATATCAACGCTTAAAAAGCGAAAGTAGGCGATATCTTGAGGAAGACCGTATTTTGAGTAATTAAAACTGATGATCACATTACCATTCTGATCCTCTTTGGCTCTTACTGATGACGGATCAAAACTCTCCGCGTAGTTTCGAAGGCGGTATTCTGTTCGTGTGAAAGCTTCGATCTCATCAAGTACTTTTTCATTTTCATCGAGTTGTTCAGGGTTGTACTTGATACGCAGATCAATGTTGCCTTTGTTATCGGTGTTCTTAACCAAGTAGACGGACGAATCGCGAACGCTATCACCGATTTTAACACTTCGGTGGGCATGCTCGACCAAATGCTCGCCTTGAACTAGAGAGCTGATGGCCAGTTTTGGTAAATCATGACTGATACCGTATTTGTCGAACAGTGCTCGGCCTTGCTCGATTACTTCGTTGTAGGTCGTCGTCTCTTCAGCGGCGAAGCCAAAAGTGGGGGTAGTAAGCATTAGTGCGCTCGCGAGCACAGTAAGAGAAGACGTCTTGCCGGCGCGTAATTCAAAAAAACTCATGACAGTTTCCACTCTGAATAGCCTCAAACCTTCGAGACTCAGACAGTTAATGTGTCACTGAACTTCTTGTTCAGTTAGATAGATGTGTTTGCTGTGATTGACGTTGTGAATGCAGAGTTTTCGATTGCATTTCGTGAATCAATGAGAGGATTTTATGAGGTGAAGAGAGATTCCGTTAATCGCTTTTGATGGATACTATCCTCGCTTTATGGGTGAGGCAGGAATAGGGCAGTGAACAAAGCAAAAAGCCCCGCAGAGCAAAAGCAATGCGGGGCTTTAGTTTCAAGAACGGAGGTGACGCTTAGGCCGTGACGCGAACACGGAACAGATCAGTAAACAACTTGGCAATCATCAAAATAGTCATAATGTTTACCAGCATCAGCAAGGGCGTTTCAATTCGATACGCTGGGGTTAAATTGAGCGCTCCTGATGTCAAGACAACCAATAAGTTAATACCTAGAATTCTGTGTACCATCAGCTTTGGTGTGGAAAATACCTTCCAAATCACGATGATGTTGATGAAGTAGAATAGCCCAAGCTGCCAAAGCTCGGTCATCATTGGCATTAGGAAAATGTATTGCAATAGAATCACCGTGCCAGTGCCTATCACACCAAAAAATGCATCTTTAATAATGCTTGGTGGCATAGTAGGAACGATTGAAGAGAACACGCCTGCTAGCATCGGAAAAATGAAACCTCCGGGCACAGGAAGGTAAATCCAGATCAGCAGTGACGTTACGAACATGGAGACACCTTGCAGTACCTTTCTGCCGTCTTCATTCAAATGCTGGATGAAGGTCCGATGCTCGTGATGCCAAACCGTGTTTTTCTCTCTTTGCATAACATAAGCAACGTGACCAATGAGCGACGTACTTGGATTTTTAATATCAAAGCTTTGAAGTTGCTGCGTTAGCGTTGGCCAATCGATCTCACGACTTTGCGATTTATCTGCTTGTTCTAGCAATCGGTCTTGGATTTGTGCCATCTCATTTAAACGCGCACGCCATAGCTGACGATGTTCTTTCAAGTGGTAGCTGCCAGTAAGTGGTAAGCCGACCAGTTGGAATAACTTTTCTATGTTGGCGGTGTTGGTCTCAAGAGCTTCAATATCTATATCATTGGGCGATTTCATAGCGTTAAGCATCGCCTCTCTGCTGGCCTCAAAACGTTGAATGAAGTTTTGTTCTGTACTGACTGGCCAGACTAATCGGTACACAACAGAAAACGTGATCACACCAAGAATCGTCTCTTGCATACGAAGAACAGCGAAGTGGAACGTTGCTTGACTATCAAATCCTCCCATACATGCGATGATGGAGCACACAGCAAAACCGATAGAGAACACATAACCATACTTTTCGTCGCTCGACATAAAAATGCACGCACCTAAAAACAAGGTGAAGAAGGTGAGAAACAAAAAGCGATCTTGAGAAAACGTCGTGATGAGGAAAAAGGCATAACCGATGCCAAGGAGGGTTCCTAATAAGCGATTATGACCTTTGTTTATTGAGTGAGCGAAGCTTTCATTTAATGCCATTACCGCGACTGCGATCGCTGCCCAATACGGTTTCTCCCATTGAAACCATAAGGCAAGGCAGATCGCGATAACGATAGACAGCGCAGCTTTGATTGCTTCTTTGGTTGAGGCATTAAACATACATTCCACCACATTATTGTTTGATGATTTTGATAGAGGCCGTCATACCAACACGTAGTTGAAAATCTTTCGGTAAGTGATCTAATTTAACTTTAATTGGAATGCGTTGAGCTAAGCGTATCCACTGAAAGTTAGGGTTCACATTGGGCAAAAGATCGTTACCAGTACTACCATCTTGCTTCGCAATGCCGTAGCCAATGCTTTTGATTTTGCCTTCCAGCACAGCTTCATTGTGCATCATTAAGGTCACGTAGGCTTTATCTTGTGGATCAACGCCAACTAAATCCGTTTCTTTGAAATATCCTTCGATCCAAAAGCTGTCTTCATCAATTAAAGCCACGACTGGGGAGTTAGCGACGACTTGAGAGCCGACGCGTAAGTTCAAATTAGTGATATAACCATTCGTTGGCGCATAAACTTTTGTGTAATCAAGGTTTAGCTTGGCTTCTTCAACATTGGCTTTCGCGAGTTCTACGTTGGCAACGGCTGTCTCCACCGCATTGTCTAGGTTATTCAATGTCAGTACAGGTACAGCGCCAGGTGTGCGCTTTTCTAACTTAAGTGCTCGCTGCTCTTCATTTTTGGCCTTTGCTAGTAATGCAATGGCTTGCTTTTGAGCTGCTAGCGCTTTGTGGTACGCCGCTTTATAGATGCTTGGGTCAATCTCAAACAGCAAATCGCCTTGTTTCACTTGCGAATTGTCTTCGACGTAGACTTGGATGATTTGTCCTGTTACGCGGGGGGTTATAGAAACGATGTGCGCGCTAACTTGGCCATCTCTAGTCCAAGGGGTGTCAGAGTATGATTGGTAGTAGCTGAAAATCACGGTGCCAGCTGAACACAGTAGTAGCAGTGTGATGAGATAACGTTTTATCACGGAATTTGCCTCAAAATATGGTAATGAATCGACCAATAACGCCAGTAAAAATCACAATTAGGCTTAGCTCAGCGAGCGCGGGAAATGCAACGTATTTGTGGAGTCCCAGTTTTGTTGCAACGGTTCCAACCAAAATGGTGAGCATGTAAGCCAATGCAATAACCAGCAACAAGGGAGGGAAGTAAACTTCGCCCCACACAAGTTCATGTGGCATTGAGTTCATGGTGTTTTTCTCTATTAACTTGATGAATGTAAAGATAAGGCAAGTGATGGCATCAGTGATAATCGCTTTTGCAGGATCTAATCCATCAAACGAAAGGTGCTATGCGCTATATAGAGGGAATCGCGCAGCAAAGTAGCTTTTTGGACAGTGAAAATAAAAATAAATTTATTTTCCAATTTATTCTATGTTCATTTCAGACCACTAAGTTGTTAAATTTTCGACAATTATTGTTCAATGTTTGCTTTTGAATATGCGAAGTGATGGTTTCGTCCTTCAAATGGGATTACGAGTTGTGAGGTTTTGTTTCTAATATTCGCTTCGAAGCAAACGAGATGCTTTTTAAATTAAATAATCCAACAAATATGAGTGAAAGATTATTCGTTAGATTATTTGAGTTTTATATTTATTAGTAAGAGTAAAATTGTCATGGAAATTATTTCTAACCTTTTTGACATGGCACCATTTGTTGCTCTCTTTATTACGCTCTCTCTCGGTTATATGGTTGGTAAAATTACCATTGGTCGATTTGTTCTTGGCGGTGTTGCCGGAACATTATTAATGGGTGTAATTATTGGGCAATTTGGTGTTCATATTGATCCCGGCGTAAAAAGCATTTTCTTTGCGCTCTTTATTTACGCAGTAGGGTATCAAGGTGGTGCACAGTTCTTCAAAGCACTGAACTTTAAAACCATCAACATTCTACTTTCCGCTGTAGTGATGACGGTTTCTGGCCTGCTTTGTGTACTAGCAGCTGCTTGGATGTTTGATCTAGACAGAGGTACGGCAGCAGGCCTTGCAGCTGGTGGTTTGACTCAATCGGCAATCATCGGTACAGCGGGTGATGCGATCGCACGTCTTGGGGGTGTGACAGAAGAAGCTAAGCACCTAATGCAGACCAATGTCGCAGTAGGCTACGCAGTTACGTACATCTTTGGTTCGCTTGGTCCAATTCTGATGGTGACATGGGTATTCCCAACACTGATGAAGTGGGATATCCGAGCAGAAGCGATTGCTCTAGAAGAGAAAAATTCAAATGGTAAGCGTGATTTAGCGCCGGGTGAGTTCAACGCTGTCACAGCGCTGGTTACACGAGCATTTAAAGTGAGCAAAGATGGTGGGCTAGCAGGCAAAACCTTAGCTCAGTTAAACCAACACGCTCTGGCTGCTTGTATTGAATTGATTCAACGCGATGGCAAAGTGCTAGACGTGGACAAATTCACAGCCCTGAAAGAAGGGGATGTCATTGTTGTAACAGGTCGTCGTAATGCGGTACATCAGCTGCAAGATGGTTTGGCTGACAACGAGATTGCACTTCCAGAAGGCTATGAAGTTATTGAAGAAAACCGTCAACTGATCGCAGACAACCGCAAACTGATTGGTAAGTCGCTGCAAGAGATTAAAGAGGCTTCGAACCAAGGCTCTATGCGCGGTATTTATGTGACAGACTATATTCGTGAAGGCAACTCAATTGAAATGACGCCGGATCTTGTGGTGAAGAAAAACGACGTCATCCAGCTTACAGGTACCGCAAAAGATATCAATCGCGTTGAGAAAAACATTGGTCAGCGAATGGGCTCAGCAAACGTGACTGACTTAGTCGTGCTTGGTATGGGCATGGTGGTGGGCCTATTAATTGGTCTAATCAGTTTTAAGATTGCTGGTATTCCCGTCACTATCGGTTCTGGTGCAGGTTGTTTGATCTCAGGTTTGATCGTCGGTTGGTTGCGTAGCCGCAATCCGCATGTTGCTCAGTTTCCTATGGGTGCCGCGAACTTTATTCGAGATTTCGGTTTGGCAGCATTTGTAGGCATTGTTGGCCTTGAGGCTGGCCCTCAAGCGGTCGACACCATCAAAGAACACGGTATGTCTCTGTTGTTCCTTGGCATGGGTGTAACGATTATCCCTCAGATTATTTCGTTCTTCTTCTCATACTTTGTATTGAAGATTAAGAACCCAGTTGAAGCACTAGGTTGTGTTACAGGTGGACGAAGTGCTAACCCAGCATTCGCGGCTTTAATGGAAAAAACAGGCAACGCAACGCCAGTATTCTCATTCACTGTGACTTATGCAGTGGCTAATGTACTGCTTACCCTATGGGGTCCAATTATTGTCGGCATTATTACTTTAAACGCAGGCATGTAATTTAAATAAATTCGAACACGCTTATCGCCTAATTAAATAGGCGATAGGGGAAGTATTATCCAAATTTCATTAAATAATAGATTCAGGTAAATATTATGACTACGCAAAACACAACAATTGATTTTTCAAAATTTGCAGATTTAAGCCCATTTGAATTAAAAGATAAACTTATTGAAGTGGCACAAACTGTTCCTGACCGCGCTTTATTAGATGCTGGTCGTGGTAACCCTAACTTTCTAGCGACACTACCACGTAAAGCGTTCATTCGTTTGGGTGAATTCGCAGTGTTGGAAGCAGAGCGCACTTACTCATACCTAGATGGTGGTTTTGGTGGCATTCCCGATGGTGTGGGCATTGTTGAGCGCTTCGACACGTTTGCAAACGACAGTAAGAAAGACCAAGGCGTGCAGTTCCTAGAAAAGTCACTGAGCTACGTAAAAGACCGTTTGGGTCTAGAGAAACAAGCTTTCTTGAATGAGCTGGTTAACGCATACCTTGCATGTAACTACCCTGTGCCACCACGTATGTTGACGAACATCGAAACCGTTGTGAAGCAATACATTGCAGAAGAGATGTACGGCCCAATGCCAATGACAACAGACTTCGATCTGTTTGCAACGGAAGGCGGTACTGCGTCTATGACGTACACGTTCCAAACTATGTTCAACAACGGTCTGTTGAAGAAAGGTGACAAGGTTGCGCTAATCACTCCAATCTTTACGCCGTACCTAGAGATTCCAGAGCTTAGTGAATACGAACTGGAAATCGTTGAGCTACGTTTGGATGAGACCACATGGCAACTGCCTATGTCTGAAATCGAAAAGCTTGCAGATAGAGACATCAAACTGCTTTGTGTCGTGAACCCGGCAAACCCAGCGTCTGTGAAGTTCTCGGATGAGACTCTGGATAACCTATCAAATTTTGTGAACAACGAACGTAGCGACCTGTTCATTGTGACTGACGATGTATACGGCACATTTGCGGACGACTTTGTCTCACTGTTTGCAAAACTGCCATACAACACGCTTTGTGTGTATTCGTTCTCTAAGTACTTCGGTGCAACAGGCTGGCGTTTAGGCTCGATTGCGATTCAACACAACAACGTGTTTGACGATGCAATGCGTAGCCTTCCTGAAGTGCGTCAACTTGAGTTGGACGATCGTTACAAAACGCTGACTCCGGAACCTCGTGAGATCAAGTTTATTGACCGTATCGTTGCCGACAGCCGTAGCGTAGCGCTTAACCACACAGCAGGTTTGTCGCTTCCTCAACAAGTTCAAATGGCGCTGTTCTCATTGAATTGTCTGATGGACTCAGAGAAAAACTACAAAGAAGCATGTAAACGCATCATTCGCGAGCGTTACAAAACTCTGTACAAAAACATGGGTGTAGAAATTGAAGAAAACAAAGATCGTGTGGACTACTACACACTGCTTGAGCTCGACACTCTGGGCGGCAAATTGTACGGACCAGCATTCGTTGAATGGTTCAAAGCGAGCGAGAAGGGCAAAGACTTCCTGTTCCGCCTTGCACATGAAACCGGCGTTATCCTACTTCCAGGCCAAGGCTTCGATGTAGTGCATGCATCAGTTCGAGTTTCGCTAGCAAACCTTACTCACCACGAATACGAGCTTATCGGTCGTGCAACACGCAAAGTGTTGGATGAGTACTTTGCTGAATTCAAAGGCTAATGAATCCAGCCTGATTAAGAATAAGCCTCGGCGTTGTCGAGGCTATTCCGACCAAATAAGCACAGTGCGCGGCATTGTGTTTATTTAGTCGCCAAGCTAACAAACTTCCCTATTAAGAGTGACTTATGAAAAGCATTATTTCTATTCAATCTCATGTGGTTTATGGCCACGCCGGAAACAGTTCTGCAGTCTTCCCAATGCAGAGAATGGGCCTCGAAGTATGGCCAATTCACACGGTTCAGTTTTCAAATCACACTCAGTACCAGCAAGGTTGGACTGGACAGAAGTTTGGGGCAGATGAAATTCATTCTCTAATGAGAGGCTTAGATAACATTGAGAAGTTAGGCGAATGTGGCGCGATACTGTCCGGTTATCAAGGCAGCGCAGAGCAATGTCGAGCGGTGGCCGAAGCGGTAAGTTTAGTCAAATCGCGTAACCACAGCGCGCTTTATGTGTGTGACCCAGTTATGGGTGATCCAGACAAAGGTTGCATTGTGGCAGACGGTGTCAAAGAAGCGATAAGCCATAGCTTGTTGCCCATCGCTGATGTGATTGTTCCTAACCAGTTTGAACTGAGCGAGTTAACAGGTGTGAAAATTGACTCTCTTTATGATGCGGTCACTGCATGTAAAAAAGCCCTAGAGCTGGGACCGAAAATGGTATTGGTGAAACACCTGCATGCACTAACAGATGACGCCTTCAGTATGATTTTAGCCACGCCGAAAGCAAGCTATTTGGCCCAACGCCCTAGTGTTGAATTTGCTATGCAGCCAGTCGGTGTCGGTGATTTGATTTCTGCGATTTTTACTTCTTGTTTGGTGAAGAAGATGTCTCCTGTCGCAGCCTTTCGTCATACACATAACGCCGTTTACGGTGTATTGGAGATCACCAAAGGCTATGGCACATGGGAGCTACAGACGATCAATGCCCAATACGAATTTGTCGAACCGACGCATGAGTTCAACGTCGTGAAAATTGCTTAGCGCAGTACCTAATTAACGGAGAAGCGTAAAGTTAGCATATAGAAACTTGGCATAATTGCTTTGATGGATAGCATCCTACAATCGCGATTATGGGGTTTAGCCGTGCCTAGCTATAGTAACTCCATACAACGAAACGGACTTCATTTTGACCCAATTAACTTCAAACTGAGTCTCTGGTCATACGCCAGAGAACATTAAATGAGACTGATTATGAATCGTTTAATTTCCTCTGGTGTGACGGTTGCACTTTCGCTGTTGATAGTAGCTTGTAGTTCACCTCATACGCTGGATGTTCGTGTTTCTCAAAGCAACTATAAAGATGTCGAGATCGCGAGTTCGACACCAAATGAGCCACTTCGAATGTGGGCCAATGAAGCGCCGGATTTTCTCTACTCAGCGCACAATCAAACCACACCGATCAAAGTAGAGGGTGAACAGCTCAATATTTTGGCCTTATCGGGTGGTGGCGTAAACGGCGCATACGGGGCCGGCGTTTTGATGGGGCTACAGGAAAAGGGGGAGCTAAAAGATTATGCCATCATTACTGGAGTCAGTGCGGGTGCCCTAATCGCTCCTTTTGTTTTCATTGGCGGTGATGCGATGCCAAAGATGAAAGAAGTCATGCTCAACATCAATGATAAGAATATTTTGGGTAAGAAGAACTTCTTAAATACCCTGTTTAAGGACGCGTTTACCGATGGTGAGAACCTCTATGATTTCATCGCAGACGCTTACCCTGAGCCCATGATCGAGGCGATGGCGCAGCAACACCGCAATGGTAAACGCCTCTTTATTGGCAGTACCCATTTTGATTCAGGCGAACTGGTGATTTGGAATATTGGTGCGATTGCGAACAGTGATTTAGCGGACAAATCTGAACTTATTTACAAGGTGCTTGCTGCGAGCGCATCGATCCCTGGTGTTTTCCCTCCACAATTTATCGATGTTGAACATGATGGAGAAACACTTGAGGAGTTACACGTAGATGGCGGTCTCGCAGCGCAGGTGTTCTTTAATCCGTCTAACTTCAACTATCAACAAATCTCAGATGCTTTGGGGTTAGAAAAAGCGCCTCAGTTGGATGTGATTCGCAATGGTGCGTTAAAAGCGCCGTATCGTCCACTAAAAGACAAAGGTTTGGACTTGGTATCGAAGAGTGTCTCAAGCCTTACGCTAGCGCAAACTCGTGGTGATCTCTATCGAATGAAATACATCAGTGAAATCAACGATATCGAGATGCAGTTTACCTACATTGATCAAGATTTCAGATACGCCAAAGTAACGAAAGATATGTTCGATCACCGCTACTTGCTGACGATTTACGAATATGGATTCAAAAAAGCCACCCAAGGGCAACTTTGGGTAACTGAACTCCCTTAATACAGGAAAACGATACAATGAAAAAAGCCGTTCTTACACTCATGATGCTTACCGCTTCCGCGACTGCATTCGCCCAAAGTGGAGCCCATCTTGACCAGCAAAAAGTGGATAGTGATATGCAGCAACTGTCTGCAATCAAAGAAGAAGGTGCAGCCTTTATTATGATTGACGAGAACTCGAGTTACGTGGCGGTCGAGTTCGTGGGAAAGTGGGAAGAGATCAACAACTATGTGTCACACAAAGAAGCGAAACAACGTAAATTGGAAAAAGTGAACAAGCAGTTCGTGTACTCTCAGGTCGGTGAAACGTTGGAGTCACTTGAGCAAAAAGTCGTTGACCACATTTACGCTGATCAACCTAAATATTTCAGTGTCGATGTCTACCGTGATTACCATGGTGACTCAGGAGAATTCAACTATTTAGCTCGTGTCGTTGAGTACAACTAAGTTAGAGAAAACCTACTGAAGCTAGTAGGTTTTTTTGTGTCGTCGAGAAGGAATTCAAACGCAGATTGTTTCCGTTACCAAGTAGCAATTCTACGATCTTGTGGTAATTTAATTAGATAACTCTAAAAAGTAAGCACAACCTATGAATTTTAGTTTTGAACAACTTCTCGCGTTCGTAACCGTTTATGAACAGCTTTCGTTTAGTAAGGCGGCGGTCAAACTCAATAAGCACCGAACCACAATAGGGCAGGTGATTACCAATCTTGAAGACCAACTGGCGGTCAACCTGTTTGAGCGAGTGGGGCGCTCGGTAGAACCGACAGAAGATGGTCATCTTCTTTACCACTATGCTAAGCAAACCATCGAACAAGCACGTACTTTCGATAAAGTCGCATTAAGTCTAGCTTACGGTGGGTTAGAGAATGTTAGTATCGCCTATTCAAGCGCTATACCACACCGTTTTCTTGTATTGCTTCGTATTCAATTAGCAGCAGATTTTCCGATGATGCGAGTTAACTTTCTTGTTCGTAATCGCAACGAAATTAAAGAGGGTTTACAGAATGGTGATTATCAATTCGGTATTGTCAATGTGCATGATAGTCGAGCAATACATAGTCTGGATGCGACGTTTTTAGGTCATTTTGAATTTGTTCCTTTCGTCCAGAAAGGTGGTGAACTTGCTTCTATGGCACCAGATCGAGTATTGACAGCCTTGAGGAATAGTAAACAATTTGTACTGCGGTCTCTTATTGAAGAGGGAATGGGCGAAAAAGTCATCGTAAGTTCGAACCATGAAGAGGTCGACCAATTGGCCCTTGTAGTGAAAATGGTTGAAGCAGGTTTAGGATGGGCGATTCTCCCCAGAACGTTTGCCCATTCGGAGTTTTCTAATAATCATATAGAGCCAGTGGAAGCTTCTGAATTATTGGAAGGTTTTAAGTTTGGTTTTGGCCTATGGTGCCAACCCTCTAAGCAAGTCGGTGATGTAAAAAATTCAATCATGAAGGTCGTTACAGAATACCGAGAGAAAATAATCCGTGATATGACTTAGCGGCGACATGTATCCTGCTCATCCCTATCAACAACAAGACTCAATGTGAGTCTTGTTTTTTTGTGTCTGAAAAACGTTATCGTTCTAGCGAAGACTAATGTCTATTGGAAGGATATGACCCTCTATATGAGAGTATGGAGTCCATAGTTTTTGGCTTAATCTAACCTCGCTCAATGGGTAAGCCCAGAGCAAAAAGTGTTTTTACCATATGTCCGCTGCAAGGACGCAGATTTTCAGCCGGGTTTAGTTACCCGGCTTTTTTTATAGTAATAGAAAATGTCAGCTGTCACCCCAAGCTCTCTGTTACAACTGGCTTGTTACTTCGCTTAGCAATCCAGTACGCAACGCTACCCCAAAGCACAGTGAGTGCCCAAAGTGCCGTCCAATGTAGAGCGACTTGTTGCCAGGTTGCCCCCATTTGGTTTAGCGCTAAGAAAGCTTTTATCGCCCAAGTGCTTGGGCTTAAATCAGCAATCCATAGTAAGGGAGTAGGTATGGCTTCAATCGGCCAAATAAAACCAGCCAAGAAAATGAGCGGCATAGAGCTCACTAAGACGACTAAGGTGACAAGTTCACGCCGAGGTAATAAGTAACCTAGCCAGAAGCCTAGTCCGCAACAACCTAAAAAGAACGGGAACAACATAGCCAGCAATTCGCCCGCATTGGCGATATGGTTTACGTTTAAGCGTTCGAAGCTAAAACCAAAATAATAGGCGCCGAGTAAATAATAAATTGCCACAAATACTAACGTTCTCGCAAGCAGCAGCGATCCCGTTGATACTTGTGACCAATAGCCACGACCATGACGCTGTGTTCCCGTTTGCAATCCAACCGCCATGATCAACGTTTGTTGTAAAATCAGAACAAATACTGCCGGCACTACGTATTCGATGTAACCCATGGTTGGGTTGAACGTCGGTTTCATATTAAGCTTAATAGCAGAGTAATTATGGCTAGCCATACTCATGGGCACACCATCTATCACCATTTTACTGACTTTCACTTGGGCCCCTAATGTGCCTCCCGCTTGGGCCAATCCTTCTACCACGGTTCCGTACACGAGAAAATACGAGGCGTCCGCAGCGTAGGCCAGAGTCGGGCTTTTACCTAGCATTAGGTCTTTGTAAAAGTGTTCTGGTATGACTAAAAAACCGGTGACCTCTCGTTGTAAAAATGCTTGCTTTGCATCGGCAATCGTATGAAGTCGAGTGACTACGTTGACTTGTGGGGTGGCATCAACCATACGTTCCAGCTTTAAACTCGTCTGACTACCATCTAGATTAACAATCGCGATTGTTTGTTCACGAGGCGTTTGTTGTGCATAAGGCAAAGGGTATAAAAACGAGTAAAATACGACACCACCAAACACGGTCAACGTAACGACTGGATTGGTTAGAACGGCCTTAAGTTCCGCTTTAATCAGTTGCCACAATGTCATACCGCCTCCTTCGCTTGGCGTGTTGATGAAGCTGTTCGATGTTTACCCATCAAGGCTGCGGTAATGAGCAGAGGCATAACGTAACCAATCATAGGCCATAGCGAGCTTAAAGATTGCGCGGCCGATGCTCCATAGCTTGCTTGACTCACTTGCACTTCAATGTAATGGGTAATCGGCAATAATGAACGCCATGCATAAGCGAGCGTGTTCATGTCAGAAACTGGGAATGTAATTCCCATGAACGCGAAGCTTGGAGCCGTAAATGCGCCAGCAAAACTCATCGCACGTGCAGGATCCATCGACAAGAAGAAGAACAACGCTCCCATAATGATACAGGCGATAACCGTCGCCAATTGTGCTAATAGCATAACCACAAAACTGCCTTCCATTGGCCAATCAAGCACGGAATAAAACCAGTACAAGAACAACGCACCTTGCGCCATAAAGACCGGAATGTACCGACTTAATAAGGTAGTGAGCCTGGCGTATGGCTTTTCGCCCAAAAATGCAAAGCCATTCTTTCCACCATAAATGCGAAAGTGCGCGGCAAGAATCAAAATAGTGCTTACTACAATACATATTTGCCAAATGGCTGGCACGATAGCCGTTACCAAAAATTGTGCGTAGTTATTGTTACGGTTAAATAATGCGGTTATTTGTGTTGACACGGGTACAGCCTGTCCAGCCGCTGCTAACGTTGTGGTGTTACCCTTAGCCAAGTTGCCCATTACTTCAACCTGAGCGTCGAAATAGCCTTGTGCTTGCGCAACAGCAGAGTTGATCAGTTTCGCTACCAAAATGTACTGACTGTTGTAAAAGACAGAAAGTTGAGGTTGGCGGTGCTGGAGAATGTCTTGGTCGAACTTAGATGGGATGACCGCGTAAGCGTAGATATCGCCTTCAATCATCGCATTTTTTGCTTCGCTTGCACTGGTGTAGTGATAGTTAACAGCCAGACTCGACGACGCATCCAAAGATTGAATGAGCTTTCGAGAAAGTTGGGAATGTTGTAGATCAACCACACCGATTGGCAGATCCCGGGCAATGCCCGCAGAGAACACTCCCCAAATCATCATCGCGAGCAAAATCGGTATCCAAGTAAGGCACGAAAGCAACCACTTGTCTCGTCGTAAGATATGCCGCTGTGAAATCTTAATCGTCATAGCATTAACCTAGTGGTTGTGATTAAAGTTCAACGACAACACTCATTCCCATACGCAGTTCAGGTTCGGGTTGAGCTGGACGAGCTTCTACTTCAAAGGTACGAAGATCAAAACCTTGAGAAGCATCGGTTGCTCTCCACGTTGCAAAGTCACCCATAACGGCAACATGCGTTACTTTGAACTCAACATTTTTATTTAAGGCAGGCAAATAGGCATCAAAGGTTGCTCCTTTTTTAAAGTGTTGAAGGTAATCTTCACGCACATTCAGTGTCGCCCAGGCATCTTCTGTATCTATCACAGTAACAACCGGGAAGCCCTGAGGTGCTAATTCACCACTTTGAAGTAGAACTTGAGAGACTTCGCCGTCAAACCAGCTGTAGATCTGAGTATCTTTCGCGTACGCTTCTACTTCGGCTACGGCACCTGATGCCATGCGCGCTTTTTCCGCCGCAGCCACTTTGGTTTCACTTCTAGCGCCTTCTTTTGCCATTTCGTACATTTGAAACGCAGCACTTTCTGTGTATTTCGCTGCTTGCCACTGAGTTAAAGCTTCATCGCGTTTTTGTTCTGCAACCACGCCATCGTTATAAAGGTTATTCACACGATTGTAGGTTTTTTCCATTAAATTCGCAGCGGCTTTGGCTTTCATCCACTGATCTTTTGCTGCTTGGATTTGTTGCTCACGTGCGCCTTTCTCAGCTTCTTGAGCTAAGGCGTCCGCCGCTTTTTCACCTGCTTTTGCTTGTTCTAACTTCGCTTCAATTTCAGGACTATGAAGGGTAAAAATAAGCTGACCTTTCTCTACATCGTCGCCTTTACGTACCATGACCTCATCAATACGCCCTGGGACTTTTGAGGAAATGCTGTATTGCTGGGCTTCAATTAATCCCTGTAAGCGGATCGGTTCTGGTTGATAGGCTTGGTAAAATTGATACCCAACCCAAGAGGCAACACCCAAAGCACAAAGTGAGAGTAAAACGGGTTTTAGTGATTTAGCTGCCATGATTTATTTCACCTCTTTGGATGTTGAAGCAGGGATATAAGCGGTATTTTGATATTGTTCGAAGCTGTTCATTTCACTGCTCAATGCGAGTAGCTTGGTTAAAGATATTAAATAGCGGAAACGCGCCGCTGAACGTTGTGTTTCTATACTCGCGACATAAAGTTGTGCATCCACAACATCCAGAGAAGACGACAGACCCTGAGTAAATGCTTTTTCACGCAAGCGCAGATTTTCGTTAGCGAGTTCAATGCTAGATGCGAGCCCTTGTACTTCATCAATGGCTTGCTGAGCCTCCAAGTATGTCTTTTGGACTAACAGCGATAAGTCTTGTTTGGCTTGGGACTTTAATGAGTCGACCTGCGAGACGACGCTTTGAGCGGCTTTGACTTTTTCGCTTCGCCCTGATGATTCAATCAGTGGAATGCTGACACCAACACCAACTAACCAGTCAGGCTTCATTTGGCTTGCGAGAGAATCGTCTTCATACAAGCTGTAGTCGCCGTAAAGATAAACTTCAGGGTAGTATTTCCCTTTTTCTGCTTTGATTAAGCTAGAGGCTTGTTTGTGTTTAGCGCTCAGAAGTTCTAACCCCGGATAGGTAAGCAACGTTTGATCGACAAAAGCAGTAAGAGGGGGAAGACTGTCGTTGATAAACAAAGATTCAGCGGGCTCTACGGCATCATCTTGTGCGAGTAATTTACCTAATGCAGCCTGAGCGATACTCAAATCGCTGGCTGCTTTACGTGTTTCTACAGATGCTTTATCTAAAGAAGCCTCGGCTTGCAGGCGCTCAACGTGCGCGATTTGTCCTTGCTCTTCAAGCTTAATGGCAAAATCTCGATGCTTTTTTAGCCCTGCTTCAACCGCTTGCCGCGTTGCGAGTACTTCCTTTGCCAGTACGACAGAAAAGTAGTACTTCGATAAATCTTCAAAACGCGCTTGTTGTTCCATTAGAAGCTGACTTTTCGCCTCATCCGTTTTGCCTTCTGCTGCTGATTGAGCCGCAGAAATTCGACCACCAGTAAAAATTGGCCAAATCGCACGAATAGACGAAGAGAAAATATCGCGCTCGGTTATGGTCGAAGTGGTATTAGCTAAGGCACCAAAAATAGGCTGAAAAGCAGGAGGTACGTTAATGTGTGCTCCTGTGCTGTCTAGGATCTGTTTTCCCGAAAGCGTGATATCGGTATCTAAACGCGTGTAATTCGCGCCAATAGTAACCTGAGGTAAGTTGAGATTGCTGGTGGCACTCTCTTGGTATTGGTAGTTCTCGACGTTTGAGCGTTGAGCTTTGAGAGAATAGTTGTTTTCTAGCAATAGCTGCCATGCGGTATCAAAAGTGATCGGTGCCGCATGACAGGCAAGGGAAATCGAGCTGCTAAGTAAGCCCAGTATCCAAACCTTTCCTGTTTTTTTCATAATGGCTGCTTTGTCGTAGAGTATTAGCTCTAATATAAAGGATTCGTAACTGCGTGTTAAGTAGGAGGGAAAATTGGGCAGTAGTATGCGCCCAGTTATATTTGTGCTGGGCGCGGGAGATGTTACAAATTTATTTCGTATATGGACAGTGAAACTCCGCTCTCCACTCTAGCTGACGAGAACCTCGCATCGTATTCAATAGATCTTTTCCACTCATTTGAGGGAACGATAACAGGACTTTGAGATCAGAAGTACCGCCTCCGTTTTTTTCATAAGCCCTGACGTGTGTAAATGTTGAATACATATTCTCTGACAGCATCGCCTTATTCAGGCATATTCCAAAGGTATCGCGTTCCATGTTTGGTGTTCCTTCTAACTATAAATGCACCTCTGTTTATAGTTTTCCAGTTTTCAGATGGTGTCTAAGTGTTTGTCATATAGTCAGTATTTGTATTTTGTTTTATTTGTGTCCAAACCACTGACGTCAATGTTGAGCTTTTAATAGACTTCCAGCTTCACTGCTTTCAAACCGAAACTCTCATTGGTTTCGTTGATTAAAAATTATACGTTGTAAAGTCTAAAAACGCCTCAAAAACCGCTAAAATCGATGTGATCGCGATCATGATTTTAAGGGCAATTTATGTATGGAATTGAGTATCAGAGAGGAATGCTAAATTTGGTGAATGGTTGTAATTTTATGTTTCAGCTCGTCGATTAATTAACCGTAAACTCTGCGGTTTGTTTGCCTTCCTCACAGATTTATCACCGCGACAACGTCATGCTGTTAACTGAGTGTTAACGTTACGCTCAAGAGTGAATCACAAGGATGTATCAATGAGTTGGAAAACCATCAGCTTTCGTAAGCGGATGCTCATTATTATGACGCTATCGGGGTTGATAGAGCTGTTATTGCTTGTCGCCGCGGGGTTCACTTATCTCAAAATCAATCAAGAGCAAGAAATGGGAGAAAAAGCACTGGGTGTTGCCCGTTTTTTAGCGGACTCAGCGGTTGTTCGTGAAATGATCGAAACCCAAAACCCCCAGCCATACCAACTTCGCTTTCGAGAATTAACCGAAGCCATAGGTGCTGCATTCATCGTTATTGGCGACCATAAGGGAGTACGCTTAATCCACCCTGTTGATGAGCGGTTGGGCAAGCCAATGAGAGGTGGCGACAATCGTCGAGCGCTAGAACGGGGATTGTCTTATGTTTCGACGGCACAGGGCTCGTTAGGTTATTCAGTTCGTGGTAAAGCTGCGATTTTTGACGAGCAAGGGAACATCATTGGTGTGGTTTCGGTTGGCTATTTGCTCGACCGACTGCAAGACCGCATCGAACCATTTTTGGCCTTTTTGATTTTAATGGTCATCGTAGTTGTCGTCGCTAATGCCATTGTATCCAATTATGCGTCGAGAAAGTTTCAGCGCGCCATTTTAGGCTTTGAGCCTGAAGAGATAGGGCGGTTGTACGGCGAATTAGAAGTGACGATGAGCACCATCAAAGAGGGCGTGTTAAGCATTGATGCCCAAGGGATACTTCGCTCGATAAATCGTAGTGCCTGCCAGATTCTCGGTATTGATAGAGAATCAGCGCTCAATAAACCTTTGACTGACACGCTGCGTGATAGCGATCTATATACAGTATTAGAAAGCGGGCAGGAAGATCATGATATTGAAATATTCCTTAATCATAAGCGCCTGATTGCAAATCGCTCTCCAATTTATGTTGATGGAAAAATCGTGGGGGCGGTATCGAGTTTCCGTTTAAGGGATGAAATTAATGATCTAACCGAGCAGCTATCACAAACCAAGGAATATGCAGATTTGTTACGTTCGCAAACCCATGAGCATCGAAATAAGCTCAACACCATTAGTGGGCTAGTACAAATGGGTGAGCTTGATGCGGTGCAAAAGTTAATTGGACAAGAAACCGCACACTATCAAGCAATGATTGAGTTTTTAAGAGATACCGTTAAGGACCCGCTAATTGCAGGTATGTTGCTTGGAAAAACTGAACGTGCTCGCGAGTTAGGCTTACAACTGGTGGTTGAGGAAGGCAGTCGTCTGGAGCCCCTACCTGAGTGGCTAAATTCGGAAGACCTTGTCACAATTTTGGGTAATTTGATTGATAACGCTTTCGATGCCACGTTAACTTCAATTCGCGATGAATCAAATGTTGCGTCAGAACGCAGAAACATTGATGTGTCCGTTAGCGATTACGGAAATGAAGTGATACTTGAGGTGATAGATCATGGCTGTGGCCTCCCAAAAACAGTGGATCCACAAACATTATTTACAAAAGGCGTTTCGACGAAATCTCGTCAAAATCGAGGTGTTGGGTTACACCTTGTCAATCAGCTTGCTACTCGATATCACGGCCATGTTGAGATGATACCCAATACAAATTATGGGACAAGAATAACGGTGTACTTACCCAAGGAAGAACAAATATGAGTATGGCGACTCGCGTAATGATCATTGAAGATGATCTGGCTATTGCTGAGCTGCACCACAAATACTTAAGCCAACTGACAGGTTTGGAAGTGGTTGGAATTGCGACCACGAGAATGGAAGCAGAAATGCAACTCGACATTCTTAAGCCAGATTTACTATTGATGGATGTCTATCTTCCCGATGGCACAGGGCTTGAGATACTAAATACACTGCGTGCAAGTAACCAAACGTGTGATGTCATTTTGATTACAGCCGCAAGGGATGTCGATACGTTACAACAGGCGATGAGGGGTGGCGTTGTCGATTACCTGTTAAAACCAGTGATGTTTCCACGTTTAGATGCCGCACTGAAAAAGTATGTGTCCCAACGCCAACAACTAGACATCGTAGAGAGTTTGGATCAGAACCTCGTTGATAAAATGCTGCAGTCTCACGCCAATCAAGACAACTTGCCGAACCGATTACCAAAAGGGATTGATGGTGTAACCCTAGACAAGATCAGAGAGTTGTTCCCAAATGGCAGTGTGCTGACCGCTGATGAGGCAGGTGAAAAAATCGGAGTGAGCCGAACAACCGCTAGACGTTATCTTGAGTTTCTTATCAGTACTGGTGAACTAGAGGCTGATTTAAACTATGGGTCGGTAGGTAGGCCAGAAAGGTGCTATAAAAAAGTGACACGGTAGCGTTTATATTGATGCTCTATGCAAAATAAAAAGCGATGGCTTGTTTTAGAAACCATCGCTTTACAAATTACTGCTGTTCCGTTCTAAGAGGCTAGAAGTTGTATTCTAACATCGCTTCGATAGAGCGCTCAGCGCCAAACCAACAGTTATTTTTGTCGTAACAAGAATAGTATTCTTTATCGAATAGATTGCTTGCAGAAAGCGTGACGCTAGCCCCTTTCATTGATTCAGATACCGTTGAGAAATCGTAACTTGCTGCTAAATCAAACAAGGTGTAGTCCGGTACTTTTTGACTATTCTGTGCATCAATTTGTGCTTCCCCGACATAGCGAACGCCAGCACTGGTACGAAGGCCTGAAAGATTTCCTTCAAAGAAGTAATTTGCCCATAGAGAAGCCGTTTGCTCAGGTACCCAAACCGGCGTTTTACCTTCTTGGTTGTAATAACTGTCCTCGGTAATCTCCATATCGGTATATGTATAGCCTAGAGTGAAATCAGCTTGTGCTGTAACTTGCCATTTTGCCTCAAGTTCAATACCTTGTGATACCACTTCGCCCGCTTGATAGTTCGGTGCATAAGGATTATTCGGATCGGTCAAGATCGCGTTTTTCTTCGTAATATGGAAGAGTGCTAAGTTACCTGAGATATCACCAGATAATGGGGCGTATTTAAAGCCTAACTCCCATTGATGACCGGTTGATGGCTCAAATGCTTTACCAGAAGAGTCGGCACCCGCAATTGGCTCAAAACTTTCCGAGTAAGTAAGGTATGGCGAGAGACCAAAGTCTAGCTCATACAAACCACCGACTCGGAAAGATACGTTGGTATCGTCTAACTCTTCCTTGCTCTTGGATACTGTTCCTAGATAATCGCTAACGGCGTCTGTATTTGAATCGTATTTATCCCAACGAAGACCTGCAATCATTACAAGTTGGTCGTAACGAACTTGATCTTGGAAATAAACGCCAATCTGCTTCGTTTTGATATCTAAGTTTTGTTTGTATTGGAAATTCAGTGCATTACGATCAATGCTGTTGTGGTCAGGATTAAAAATGTCCTGAGTTAGCGAATACCCAAGCGTGTCTTTGTATTTTACATCTGAATCTAAATACTGATAATCAAGCCCGAACAATAAGTTATGTTCAAAATTTCCTGTTTTAACGTAGCCAGATAGTTGGTTGTCAATCACAAAGGATTTGGACTTTTCATCGGTTAAATAGGCATTTCGACCAACGGTACGGTTATCCGCTTCAAGTGCACCGTTATATGTGTTTTCCTGATAGGCATCGGCGGTCATGTAGCGGGCATTCTGTAGAAATTGCCAATTGTTGTTAAAGTCGTGTTGGACTTTGTAACCCATCATCAGAACTTCGCGTTCGTAAGTGTTCCAGTCCTCATCCCCTAAATAAGTGCTTGGTGACATCGAGCCAAGTGGGTTTTTAATCACTGAGCCAGATGCAGGCACAGTCGTGTAGATACCTGCTGATGGATCATTTTGATAGTAAACATTCACGTTCACTAATGTGCTTTCTGTCGCTTGCCAATTGAAAGATGGGGCGAGTACATAACGTTCATCTTCAGACGTATCGGCTTGACCATCTCGCTGTTTTGCCAGGCCGACGATACGGTAATCCACATTAGAATCACCAATTTGTCCTGTGGTGTCGAACGTCAGTTCTTTTAGGTTGTTAGTCCCAGTACTAATCGAGACAGAGTGTGAGGGTGTTGACTGAGGCGCCTTGGCGATAATGTTGACCATACCTCCTGGTGGAATATTGCCGTAAAGAACAGACGTTGGCCCTTTAAAAACCTCGATTTGCTCAAGAGCAACGGAATCGACCTGCGGTTGAAGGTTCCAACCGTTGTACAGCAAAGGAAGACCATCATAAAAGTTGGTGTAGTTAATAAAACCACGAATATTGAATAGGTCAAGTCGGGAAACGGCACCACCACGCAATTCTGTATTTACGCCAGGCGCATAACGCAATGCTTCGCTCACCGAGTTTACGCCGCGTAGGTCCATGTCATCTTTAGTGATTACCGTGATCGCTTGCGGTGTTTCCTCCGGTTCTAAAACGGTTTTAGTTGCGGTGTTTCGGTATGTTTCTCCTAGCACCGTAATCGTTTCGTGTTGGGATACGCTCTCAGTCGCATTGGCGTGGCCAGCGAGCAATGCGGATACGACGATAGCAACCGCTGAACGATGAAATCGAATCGGACTTTCCATATTTATAAATTCCACTACTTTTTCTATTTATTGATAATGATTGTTATTTGTATTCTATATTCAAAGAAATAGGAAAAGTTAACAATTTGGTGCAAAACACTAATCTTTGGAACTTATTCTTCTGTTCTTAGGTTTTAAAGATAGCGAGTCGTTTGGCTCGACAGGAATCCAATACTGCATTTGTGCTTGTTCGCTATCAACATCATAACCTTCTGGATAAAGCTCTAACTCATAACCATCGATAGCATGATAATTAGAGTAGGGTAGCCAATGTAAAATAAACCATTCCAGCGTTGAGGCGAGCTCTGATGCTTTGCCTATGTGTGTAATGACGGCGTAGGTTTGCTCAGGAACAGCCAAGAGGTCTAACCCCGAGTTGGAAGAGTTCGTTGATCTTGGTGCGTTTGCTGTTGGACTGCACTCATAACCTGCCCAATACTCAAGTTGTTGGTTGTTTGAATACGCTTGCGTCACATCAATCACGCCAAAGTAACTACTTTCCGAATTGTTAAGGTTTTCAGATGAATAAAGACGTGACCAAAGTGACGGTACTTTGGATTGGAAATCGGGCGTAGCGGAAAACAATCCGTGAATAGGTTCATGATAACCAGCAAGTTCAAAAGCCGGTTTTGTTTCTATTCGAACTTCAATAAAGCGCTGATGTTTTTTCTCTTCTTCTGGTGTCTTACGCAGCGTCAAAGGTTGCCTCAACCCGGAGAGTTGTTGCGTTTTTCGATATTCGCGGGGGCTTTTTGAAAACATATTCCTGAACGCTCGGCTAAATGCGTGTTCAGATGTAAATCCCATTTCTATCGCTATATCTAACGAGCGGTCAGAAGTATGGATTAAGCGCTCAGCCGCAAGGCTAAGTTTAAGCTCTCTGATGTAGTGAGCGACGGATACGCCAGTGTGTTGTTGAAATACGCGTTGCAGTTGCCAGCGCGACCAACAACTTGCTTTTGATATTTCATCTACGCTCAGAGTGCTGTCTAAGTTGGTGTGAATGTAGTCAAGCACCGATTGTATTCGGTTAATGGGATGTGGGTTAATGGCGCTTGATTTCATGGCGTTCTACTTTCACATTAATAGTGATTTCATTATCTTTAATTGAGTATCATTATCAATAGGATGATGAAATAAAAAGTAAGTAACACAGATCACGATAAAACTGTAATGGATTGCAAGTATGAGTAATTTTTACCCATATTAGAGTTTTTGCTTAAATTTTGGAGCGTTCAGATGAAACTTTTTTTATCAATAAAATACAATCGCTTATGACGTTTTGTGCAACTTATTTAAACGTTTGCACTGGCAAGTGTTGATGTAAATCAAATAGTCGTAGACAATATCGCCCCGTGTCGGACTCTCCTCCAGCGAGTACAGTGTGTACTTTTGAGACATAAGTGACTTAAATGACCTCAATACGTCGTGTTTCCAAGAATCGGAAATGCAACTTCTTAAGGTTCTTTGGGCCCATAGACTTTACCTATCAACGTAATAGGTAAGACCAATTTTCTATTTTGAGGTGCCATTGATAGGGTTGGCTCATTCTCTAGCCGTATCCGGGCACACAATAAGTACCTCGTTTTTAAGGGAAAGATGATGGTAATACCAGAAAACAGCAGCATCGTTATTTTTGGTGCTTCAGGTGACCTTACGTACCGTAAGCTCATTCCTGCTTTATACCACCTCTACGCGAACAAGCAGCTTCCAGAGAATTTTGCCATTCTGGGTGTAAGTCGCACTGAATACAGTGATGAGTCTTACCGCGCGAAGCTGAAAAAATCGCTTCAGGAAATGGAAAATACTGAGCCAGAAACGCTTGATGCATTTATTAACCATCTGCACTACCAAGCAATTAATACTTCTGACACACAAGATTACGGTAAGCTATCTTCTCGCTTAGACCAACTTGCGGACGAATATCAATTCGAGCAACGCAATACGCTTTTTTACTTAGCAACCCCACCAAGTTTATACAGTGTGATCCCTGCAAGTCTTGCAGCACATGGTCTTAACACTGAAGAGGATGGCTGGAAACGCCTGATCATTGAGAAACCATTCGGCTATGATCTTGAATCGGCGCGTATTCTGGACAAAGAAATTCACGAGCACTTCCAAGAGCATCAAATCTACCGAATTGACCATTACTTAGGTAAAGAAACGGTACAAAACCTACTTGTGCTTCGTTTCTCTAATGCGATGTTTGAGCCGCTTTGGAACCGTAACTTCATTGATTACGTTGAAATCACAGGCGCAGAATTCCTTGGCGTAGAGGAGCGTGGTGGTTACTACGACAACTCTGGCGCTGTGCGCGACATGTTCCAAAACCACTTGCTACAAGTATTAGCAATGGTAGGTATGGAACCACCAGCGCAAATCAATGCAGACTCGATGCGTGATGAAGTGGTAAAAGTGCTTCAATGCTTAAAGCCATTAGACGAAAACGCTCTGCGCAACGACCTAGTGTTAGGCCAATACACGGCGTCTGAAGTTCGTGGGCAAAGCCTACGCGGCTACCGTGAAGAGCCGGGAGTTGCAGACGATTCTCGTACAGAGACTTACATCGGTTTGAAAGCGTACATCAACAACTGGCGTTGGAATGGCGTGCCATTTTACGTGCGTACTGGTAAGCGTCTTCCAACACGCGTTACTGAGGTGGTTATCCACTTTAAACAAACACCGCATCCTGTGTTTGGTCAAAACGCACCAGAAAACAAGCTGATCATTCGTATTCAACCAGACGAAGGCATTCAAATGAGCTTTGGCTTGAAAGAGCCAGGCGCAGGCTTTGAAGCGAAGGAAGTGAAAATGAACTTCCATTACGCTGACCTGCAAGAAACGCAAATGCTAACGGCATACGAGCGTCTTCTACTTGATGCTTTGAATGGTGATGCTACGCTATTTGCACGTAGTGATGCGGTGGAAGCGTGCTGGCAATACGTACAGCCAATCTTAGATTTTAAGCAAGATCCACAATCCCTCTTCGGGTACGCATGCGGCACTTGGGGACCTAAAGAGTCAGATGACTTGTTACAGCGTGATGGCCGCGCTTGGCGTTTCCCATGTAAAAACTTAACAGATACGGATTACTGTGAACTATGATCAACCATAAGATCTACCAAACAGCAGAACAGGTAGTTGAAAGCCTAGCTAACGATATGAAAGCGTTTAGCGAAATGGGCAGACCTGTTCACATCTCTCTTTCTGGCGGCAGCACTCCTAAAATGCTGTTTAAACTACTGGCTTCAGAGGCTTACGCAACCTCCATTCAATGGGAAAACCTCCACTTTTGGTGGGGTGACGAACGTTGTGTTGCCCCTGACGATGCAGAAAGCAACTACGGTGAAGCGAACACGTTGTTGTTTAGCCAAGTAAATATTCCTGCGGAAAACATTCACCGCATCCGTGGCGAAGATGAGCCTAAAGCAGAAGCCGAGCGCTTTGCAAAAGAGATGGCAGAGGTGATCCCGAGTGAAAACGGCACACCTGTGTTTGACTGGATCTTATTAGGCGTTGGTGCAGATGGTCATACAGCTTCTCTGTTCCCTGGCCAAACGAATTATGATGATGCGAACCTATCTCTTGTGGCGTCGCATCCTGAATCGGGCCAACTTCGTGTGTCGAAAACCGCACGCGTATTAGAAGCAGCGAAACGCATTAGTTACTTAGTGCTTGGTGCAGGAAAAGCGGACATTGTTGAAGAAATTAACAGTTCACCAGCACACGCACTGCCATACCCAGCGGCTAAGATTCAAGCGAAATCGGGCCTAACGGAATGGTATTTAGATTTAGACGCGGCAGCAAAAATTGCTTAAGACGCTGCTCGTCGATGAAATAAAATTGGAGAGAAACAATGAAAGGTGATATCGGTGTAATTGGCCTAGCAGTAATGGGTCAAAACCTTATCCTAAACATGAACGATCACGGCTTTAAAGTGGTTGCTCACAACCGTACTGCTGCTAAAGTAGACGAGTTCCTGGAAGGTCCAGCAAAAGGCACGAACATCATCGGTGCATACTCTCTAGAAGAACTAGTAGAGAAGCTAGAAACGCCGCGTAAAGTAATGTTGATGGTTCGCGCTGGTGACGTTGTAGACAAGTTCATCGAAGCGCTAGTACCTCTGCTAGACAAAGGCGACATCATTATTGACGGTGGTAACACTAACTACCCAGATACAAACCGTCGTGTTGCTGCACTACGTGAAAAAGGTATCCACTTCATCGGTACTGGTGTATCTGGTGGTGAAGAAGGTGCGCGCTTCGGTCCATCTATCATGCCTGGCGGTGCTGCTGAAGCATGGGAAGCGGTTAAGCCTATCTTCCAAGGTATCGCTGCGAAAACTGACGCTGGTGAGCCATGTTGTGACTGGGTTGGTAACGACGGTGCTGGTCACTTCGTTAAGATGGTACACAACGGTATCGAATACGGTGACATGCAGCTTATCACAGAAGCTTACCAGTTCATGAAAGACGGTCTTGGTATGTCTGCAGACGAGATGCAAGCAGTATTCGCTGATTGGAACAAGACTGAGCTAGACAGCTACCTTGTTGAAATCACGGCTGACATTCTTGGCTACAAAGATGAAGACGGTGAGCCTCTCGTTGAAAAGATCCTAGACACAGCAGGCCAAAAAGGTACTGGTAAATGGACTGGTATCAACGCACTAGACCTAGGTATTCCACTAACACTTATCTCTGAGTCTGTATTCTCTCGTTGTCTATCTGCACTGAAAGACCAACGTGTTGAAGCTGAATCTCTATTCGGTAAGACAATCACTCCAGTTGAAGGCGACAAGCAAGAGTGGGTTGATGCACTACGTCAAGCGCTACTAGCTTCTAAGATCATCTCTTACGCTCAAGGCTTCATGCTAATGCGCGAAGCGTCTAACGAGAACGGTTGGGACTTAAACTACGGTAACGTAGCTCTAATGTGGCGTGGCGGTTGTATCATCCGTTCTGCGTTCCTAGGCAACATCCGTGATGCGTACGAAGCGAACCCAGACATCGCATTCCTTGGTTCTGATGAGTACTTCAAAAACATCCTACAAGGCAGCCTAGCAGCATGGCGTAAAGTAGCAGCGAAATCTCTAGAATCTGGTATCCCAATGCCATGTACGATTTCTGCGCTATCTTTCCTAGACGGTTACACAACAGCTCGTCTACCAGCGAACCTGCTTCAAGCTCAACGTGACTACTTCGGTGCTCACACTTATGAGCGCATTGACCGTCCACGTGGTGAATTCTTCCACACTAACTGGACTGGTACAGGCGGCGACACAGCGTCTACAACTTACGACGTGTAATCGTTTTAAGTAAACCGACTAAATATAAAGATATAAAGGGATGCCCAAGTGGCATCCTTTTTTGTTTTTGCTTTTACGGAACTTCAAGAGCGCCTAGGCGCTCTTTTCAGTGGTCGTTTTCTTGTTTTGATAAAACCTGTCTTTTAGGTAGAGAATTGCACTGACCACAAGAGCCACTAAAGAAATAGTGAATAGGGCGTACATGCTGAGAATCCATGCGAATGTGGCCGTCAAGAATGCAATGAAGGAAAACATCCTGCTGAAAGACATCACATGGCCAAGTTTGTTACTTTTCATAAACGCCTCCCGAAGCTAAGTGGGGATAGACAATTGTGGTCATATGCCACACTTTTAATTGTCTGCTCTTTTGGGGCGTTTCACACAAAAAAGTGGCTAAAGATTTCTCAAAAAAGGTGAAATATTGAACTGGTAGACAAATCGTTAAACTGAGTTGCACAGATATGACTTCGGTTGTCTATCACTTCAAAGTTTTTAACTACGCAGATTAAGGGCATGTAGCGTTATTATTATCGTATTCGAACTCTACGATACACAATTGCAAGTGAACCTACACTCGTAAGCTCATCCCTGTCGTCAGTTACAGTAAAAGCTTTTTTCTCTTTTTAACAATACCTTAGTAATTACGGGCAACTAAATCCGTTTTTCGATCGAAACTCAGATTGCACAAAAGGTGAAAAAGAGTGCTAGGTAAGCCTTTAAACTACGCCTATAATTATCGCCCACATGGAGGATGTTTATTATATGAACATCCTTTATTTTTTGAAACTAGCAACAAGGATCCAGTAAAACATGTTTTTCTGGTTTTGTTTACGTCGACCAAGAAGGTAATTAACACAGCAAATTGAGGTTCTAAGATGACTCTTAACAAGTACTTTGTTTTCATTCCAGCAGAATTGGAACAGGAAATGCACAAGGACAATCAAGTGATCTCTGAGAAGGAAACTCAACGTCAGGCATTAGTAAAACAGGCACAACAACAAGGCGGCCTGTAAGCTAGGTTTCAAAGAGAAAGAGCACCGCAACGGTGCTCTTTTTGTATCTGAGGTCGTAGAATTAACTTAATATGCCAAGGCTTTTCAACTTTCTGTAAATGGTATTTCGGCTCACACCAAGCATACGAGACGTTTTGCTAATGTTCCCCTGGTTGGCTTGATATGTTTTGAGCAACTTATCTTCGACGGTTGCACGCAGTTCTGAAGTTGGTTCAGCGGATGCTGCTCCTTCTTGAGCTTGGCTGAGTTTCTTACTTAGGTGGGCTGGGACGTGTGTGAGTTCCAATATTTCTTCACCTTGCGCCATTAAGGCGGATACTTTGATTAAACTATCGAGTTCACGCAAATTTCCTGGCCATGAGTAAGACAGCATCAGAGAAAGTAGGTGAGGGCAAAGCTGTTGTTCAGATTCGGCGTGACGCCGATGAATGTTCTCAATCAGTTGTCGTTTGTCATCACGTTCCTCAAAGCGAGGTAGCTCAATGATCAAGCCATTAAGGCGATAATACAAATCTTGGCGGAACAATCCTTCGCTGACCAAATGTTCCAGATCTTTATGCGTGGCTGCAATGATTTGCGTATCGACTTGAATACTTTGGTTTGAACCCACGGGAAGCACGGTTTTATCTTGCAATACATGGAGCAAGCGGCTTTGAGCTTCCAAGGGTAAATCTGCGATTTCATCCAGAAACAAAATCCCTTTGTGTGCTTGGCGAATTTTTCCCTGATAGCCTTTGCTGTTTGCGCCAGTAAAGGCACCGGCTACGTAGCCAAACAATTCAGATTCAACCAGATCTTTTGGTAGCGCTCCGCAGTTAACGGAAACCAACGGTCCCGTTTTTCTCTGGCTGTTTTTATGAAGCGCTTTCACAAACTCGTTTTTGCCAACACCAGTCTCTCCGAGAATCAACAAACTGATGTCTTTATCGATGACGCGATTAGCTTGCTGCCAACAGTGCTCAACAGCGGAGTCGCCATAATGAAGATCATTGGACGCCGCTACAGCACGAGACTTGACCTTGCTATCTTTATCGGTAAGCGGTTTTGTTTTGAAAACGAAAGGGTGCTCATTTCCCCGAGTGGATAGAATGTCGTCTAAGGATTGCCCAATGATACTTTTTTGCGCAAAAAGTTGAGAGGCTACTTGATTGTGAGCCAAAACTTGTCCGTCTTCATTTGCAATGATAATTCCTTGCCAACCACTATTCAGTAAACCTTTTTCGCACGCTAAATCCACACGAATATGCCCTTGTGGAATCAAGTTAAGTAGTTGATTCTCCACTTGCTGGACCATGTTTTGTACTAGTACTTGCGTTGAGAAGTCATGTCTCTTTTGCTCGCTTGTAATATCTAATACGCCAATGAGGTTACCAAGATGATCGAAAACAGGATTAGCCGAACAGCTAATAAAACGATGGTGTTGGATAAAGTGCTGATCACCAATAACAGAAACGGGCTTTGCTTCAACCAAAGCTGTACCAATCGCGTTGGTGCCTTTGACCTTTTCTTGCCAGCATGCTCCAGAGCTTAGCGAGATTTCCGTTAACTTTTCACGAAATCTAGGCTGTCCCCAACTGCCGATGATGACACCATCTGAATCCGTCAAAATTAAGCGACTGTCGCTATGAGCAAATAGCTGATTAAACAAAGGGAGCGCAAATTGAGTGACTGCCTCTAGCAAAAAATTGAGTTGGTGACGCCTATCTTGGAGCGTCGCTGGCGTTACTCGAATATCTTCAGGGCGTCGACGCTGTTTTAAACCCGCTTGTTCACTTCTGACCCATGAAGTTGAAAGCCAATTGTTATCGCTAATATGTTGAAGTTCCATGACTGTACCATTTTGTCACAGTGAGGGTGTGCCATTTTGGAACACTTGAACATTGGTGTTTACACCATACATCCGCTCAAACGTCGCTCACTTGGTTTGTTATCGCTTGGTAATCATAGTTTTACATTTAATTAACAACAAGTGTGGCGTAGTTGGCGTGTGACTTGCGTAATGCTCTTTGTGAACAGTGCGATACGACACTGCAATAACACATTGAACGAGAAACAAAAGGAAGAGTTATGATCTATGCACAGCCAGGTAGTGAAAATGCCATTGTTAACTTTAAATCGCATTACGATAACTTTATCGGTGGGGAATGGGTAAAACCAACGGGTGGTGAGTACTTTGACAATATCTCACCAATCAACGGACAAGCGTATTGTAAAGTTGCTCGCTCTGGCGAGGAAGATATTAATTTAGCACTGGATGCCGCGCACAACATCAGAGCAAAATGGGCCAAAACCAGCGTGACAGAACGTTCGAACATCTTGCTGAAAATTGCTGACCGTATTGAGCAGCATCTAGAAGAGCTTGCAGTTGCAGAAACTTGGGAAAACGGCAAACCAGTTCGCGAAACCTTGGCGGCAGATTTACCTTTAGTAGTGGATCACTTCCGTTACTTCGCTGGCTGTATTCGCGCACAAGAAGGCAGTGCGGCAGAACTGGATGAGCACACCGCAAGCTACCACTTCCCAGAACCGATTGGTGTGGTTGGTCAAATTATTCCGTGGAACTTCCCAATGTTGATGGCGGCTTGGAAACTAGCACCGGCACTAGCGGCGGGTTGCTGTGTGGTATTGAAGCCAGCAGAGCAAACCCCAACATCCATTCTGGTTCTGATGGAAAAAATCGGTGACCTTCTTCCTCCTGGTGTCATCAACGTTGTAAACGGATATGGTTCTGAAGCGGGTCAAGCATTAGCAACCAGCAACCGCATTGCGAAACTCGCTTTTACCGGGTCTACGCAAGTTGGCAACCACATTCTGAAATGTGCAGCAGACAACTTGATCCCATCGACAGTTGAGTTAGGTGGTAAATCTCCAAACATCTACTTCTCAGATATCTTCGATTACGAAGATGAGTATCTTGATAAGTGTATCGAAGGTACGTTACTTGGTTTCTTCAACCAAGGTGAAGTTTGTACTTGTCCATCTCGCGTACTGGTTCATGAAGCGATTTATGACAAGTTTGTAGAGAAACTGACGGAACGTGCACAGCTGATTAAACAAGGTAATCCGCTCGATACCGATACTCAAGTTGGTGCTCAGGCTTCTCAAGAACAGTTTGATAAGATTTTAAGTTACCTGGAAATCGGCCGTGAAGAAGGCGCAAAAGTGGTCTTTGGTGGTGGAGTGTCAGAACAGCCAGAGTCTATCAACCAGGGGTACTACATTCAGCCAACCATGTTGGAAGGCCACAACAAGATGCGAATCTTCCAAGAAGAAATCTTTGGCCCAGTGATTGCTATCACCAAATTTAAAGATGAGGCTGAAGCGTTGGAAATCGCAAACGACACTGAATATGGCTTAGGCGCAGGTGTTTGGACACGTGATGCGAACGTTGCATATCGTATGGGCCGTAATATTGAAGCTGGCCGGATCTGGATTAACTGTTACCACGCTTACCCTGCACACGCAGCGTTCGGTGGTTACAAAAAATCGGGTATCGGGCGCGAAACGCACAAGATGATGCTGGATCACTACCAGAATACTAAGAACTTGCTGATTAGCTACAGCATCGACCCGTTAGGCTTCTTCTAGTGAAACTAAGTAATTAATAAAGAAAAAGCAGTATGAATAAAAACCCCGAATCTTCGGGGTTTTTATTAGCGTGAGCTTGTCGGCTGAAGGGTAACTTAGGTGTTTAACCTGCTTATATTGTGATATCAGGAACGTTGAATTATCGCCACTTTTCGTTCCATAAGCTTTTCTACGGCGGCGTTTTGCTTGTCAATATTGAGTTGCGGATCAAAGTCCAAAACGCGATTGCAAGATTCGAGACTGGCAAATTGATTTAAACATTCACCAAGCTCTCTTTTAGAGCTTGTTCGCGTCATACTGCTTTCTGATGAGGAGAGTAGGGTGACTTTACGGCCATGAAACGTTCCTTGCGGCACTGCATCACTTTGCTGCGCTTGTTGAACGTCATGAACCGATGAATTGGTGTATGTGGATTGGATGTCATTGGACATAAAGACACCTAAACTCTCAAGTCTAAAGTTTGTGGCATTGGTGGTGCCTCATCAATGGTTACATGCGAAGACAATAACGCTTCCCACGACTCGCTGTGCGTCAGCAATTCTGCTAAAGCTGTTTCAAAATATTCGTAATCCAGTCGCCTAATGTTAATGAGTCGGTTTAAACATAGGACATGTCGGTGGTTATCTAAACTAAAAAATAACTGGTGCTCAGGCCAGTGATAATTAAAGGCCAAGAAAGAGCGGTAGAGATCGGAATTTACAATTTGAAGGCCAACAATCTCAGCTTCGAGCTGCAGAGTTGTCGATTCAGGATGAAAGATGATATGCACCCTTAGATTATCATCAAAGGCTAAGCTTACTTCATTTTCCGTTAGATGCAGTGCAGGCAAGCCTATTTGATGAGCAAACTTTAGCAAAATCTCATCGATAGTTTGGCGTGCTGACATAGGAATAGTCCCTTTTGAAATTTTATCAAGGAAAATATTAGATGTATCTCTTCATGTTTATCAATATTAGTCGGTTGTTATTATATTTTGGCTTTTAAATGTGTTGAGAGAAATAGAAAGACAAAAGTAAGTGTGTTCAGATGCATATCTCGATGGCAATGATATATATGAATATCACTTTTCTCTAATGAACTTCAATTAAGGAAGGAATGAAAGAGAGCAGAAACTGTTTTTGAAATTAAAGTCCATGTTAACTACGTGTTGTTGAAAAATGCGATTTATTGTCCGCTTGTAGTATAAATATAAGTTGATCTTTTATATTTTTACATAAAGAATTGTGTGAATTTCAAATGAGCTAGATTATATAAAATACGTTTATGGGGTCATAATGAACAATTCTATATGGGCTGGTTTTATTGGGTTATTCATACTGAGTGGGTGCAGTCAGACTGTGTCCGTCAATGGGGTGGATGACTTTGATACACAGAGTCAGGCATCAGTCTATGGTTGGGTTTCTGTCGACGGCTACTTTCCACCTTCGATTACTTCTCTTGAAGTGGAAATATGTAAAGTTATTGATAATCAATGTCTTAAATCGGCATCTCAGAGCTACCAAGGCGTTCAGTTGCCTGTGCAGTATTCGTTTTTAATTGCACCAATTCAAGCTGGTGAAGGAAAAATGAAGATTATTGGAAAGCTTTATTCAAACGGTGAGCTCGTTGCGGAAAAAGAAAAGAACTATTTATTTTTAGAGGGAAATAAACAAGAAAACTTGATTCTTGTTCCAAAAATAAACAGATAAAATTTTAAGTACTACATTTTTATTAGAATTTTCTAATTTATAAAAATAAAGACTATATCTTTCCTGTTGTGAAAGATTTGTTGTCTTTTATAAACATTAATTACATGACTTTGAAGTCATCGGGTCAGTTGTTTTTTAGACTCATACTTGTTGCAAAAACAGTATTTTTTATGATTATATCTCGCTCCTTGAACACGTTGGCTTGGCGTTTTAGGCTATAAAACATACATTTTTATGATTTTGGAAATTTAATTTTGTTCTCGAAACGATGCCGAAATCTATTTAATTGTATTCTAATGTATAACAAAACAACCAAACTTAAATAACGAAATGATATTTAAGTTTTGGCTAATGATAAACGCTATCTGATAAAAATAATAAAGACGGACAGCAGAAATTTACTAAGTCAAACTTTTACCTTTAGGTAAAGGTAATGCTTGGGTTATTCGCTAATTATTCGGGGGGTATGGTAAGTGATAGAACTTCTATGCTCTTTTCTTTGCTTCTTTAATTCATACAGCAGTACTTAGAAATAACAACAATCAAAGTAGTGCTTTGAAAGTTTCTCAACATTTGCACTGAGAAACTCAAAATAATGAAGGGTAGAAAATGGATGTGTCAGGCCAACTAAACTCAGAAAGGGTCGACTCGAGTTCACGAAAAATTCGTAGTTTTTCCTGCTATGAAAAATCTGACGAAGTATTTCACTCAGACCAGTCTCACATTGTTGTCGTTCACAATGGTCAGCTTCGAGTTCAAACAGGTGATTGCACAATCGATGTTGCTGCAGAAAATGGGGTATTTCTATCCCAAGGAGATTACTTGTTAGAGTACTCTCCGCTAGATGGGGCATACAAAGCGTCGATTATTGCCTACGACAATGAACTCGTTAGTCAGTTGCTGCAAAAACACAGTGATCTCTTGATGATGCTGCCTAAGGTAGACAAAGTTTGTTCTGGTTTGTTTACTTTTGGTTTGAACATACTCGTTGAACAAGTGCTTTCCAGCATGCAGACGCTTGAGCAACAAGCGTACCCTGATGCCATTATGTGCCTAAAATACGAAGAACTACTCATTCTCTTGCTACACAGCAAAGGAGGAGAATCACTGTATGCGTTGCTGTCACAACAAACAAACCGTACGTCGGAACGGTTACGTCGATTTATGGAACAGCATTACTTAAAAGAATGGAAGTTGACAGACTACGCGCAGGAGTTTGGTGCCAGCTTAACCACTTTTAAAGAGCTTTTTAATGAGCACTATGGCATTTCTCCAAGAGCTTGGATCAGTGAGCGTCGACTACTGCATGCTCATAAACTGCTGTTGACGAGCAAGATGAGCATCGTAGATGTGGCGATGGAGGCAGGGTTTTCCAGCCAGTCTTACTTTACGCAGAGTTACCGTCGTCGTTTTGGAACGACCCCAAGCCGCGTACGTTCGGGAGACGATCAAGTGGCTATCGCGAAATGAAATGACTTGGGACTAAAATTTTCTGACTAATTTTGAAAGTCACTCACCAGTGTAAATTCTATTATGTATCGTGTAACAACGAACGATTAAAAATTATTACATCTCTTTCTTTCTGGATTGTTCGAAAGGGGTGCGGAGACGAACATAAATGAAAAAGCAGCATTGGCGACGCCGTTCGCTTTTTCCAGACAGCATAGTGACACAGCGGAAAGTGACTGTTTTACAAAGAGGAGCTCGTTATGAAAGCGCCTCGAAACCTACGCAGGATCTCAATGTTGTGCACGTCAATCACCGACAATTGTTGAGTGAAGGCGTCATAAATTATGAGCAGTTATCTTTACTTCAACGCTTGTTGGATAGAAATGTCGTCGATAGCCTGTGCGCTAGCCAGTTAGTAAAAACGTATCAAAAACTTGGTGCTTCGATAGACCGGTTTGCCATGCGTTTATTTTTGGAAATTGGATCGCAGCTCAGTGATAGCAGCACAATCACAACGTTCGAACAAAGGCTGGACTACATCAACTCTCGTCTGGGCTTTCGCTTTAATTTGGCTGTCCCAAAAACGTTGATGCTTTGTTTCCATTTATCACTCAACGAGTGGATTAACCGACAAGTCGATCAAAGTGCTCTTCATGCTTCGATTAAAGTTGAACAACTTATCAATCAACTCGATATTCAGAAGGAATATTGGTCGAAGCTATCAGGGGAAGACACCAGTGCCGTCTTTGTTCAACAGCAACTCGATCTTATTAAAAGCCAGCAGCATCAACTTAAAAAGCAACTTGGGACGTTAAGCGAACAACAGTTGCAAGTGATTAAATGTCATCGTTCGTTAATTGAGAAGTGGCAACCGTCTTTAGACGAGCTGAAAGGGTTCGCGGAGTACACCTCTACAACCGAACAATTTATTTCTGAGTGGAAAAATTGGTGTTCGGAAGTGCGACTTGAAGCCCCTGAGCTGAACGAAGTTTGGGATGCATGCGATGTGGTTTACAACGACCAAAATGCGGTTGCGAAAGTATGGCAATGGTTCAAGAACATGCAAACTGTTGGTGATATCGATCACTACTATTTTGATACTCAAAGTGGTCAGTGCGGCCAGGCTTGCAATCACCTCAGCCAGATCTAAATAGGGCGTTAAATGTTAGATAAGATGATGAAATCTTTAGCGGAAGCGCTAAAGGTAGGGGATTTTATTGCCTCAGAAAATGGTTCTTACAACATCGAGGTTGACCAGTTATCACTGACCATCAAGCAACATGCGTCATGGATTTTATGGGAAGCGACGTTACCCTTCCAGTTTAAAGAGCATCTAGATTATCAACAAGAACAAGCGTTACAACGTTGCATGCAGCTCTCATTAAAAACCATTCGTGAGGATGGCGGCGTACTGACAACCAATGATGATCAGCAATTGATTTTGCAAAGTAAAGTACGGGTTGATGACTGTTCGGTGGAACGGTTCTCTGCTTTGCTTTCTAAGCACGTCAATCTCTGTGAGCGTTACATTGCATTATTGGAACAAGAACGTGTGAACCACACAATCAACCATACAGTGTGGTTACCATGATGCTAAAAATCTTTCCCAACATTAGACGTGCTGCAACAAAGGCATTGTTATGCGCAGTGAGTGTTGTTCCTTTGGGATATGCGCAAGCAACAGACTTACACTGGCCCGAACAACCGTTCCGCTACTATGCAGATAACGACTCATTAAAAGAGTTGTTGAATAACTTCGGTGCAAATTATCGTGTCTCGGTTTCTGTTAGTGACAAAGTCAACGATCGAGTGAATGGGCGTTTTACCCCTGAAGATCCGGCGGAATTCCTCGATTACTTATCGCAAGTGTACAACTTGATGTGGTATTTCGATGGTGCCGTCTTACATGTCTATAAGGCGACAGAAACTCGCTCACGTTTACTTCAATTGGAATTACTTACGGCTAGAGAGCTACGCAGTACGTTAATTTCCACCGGCGTTTGGGATTCTCGTTATGGTTGGAGAGCGGCTGAGAGCAAAGGGTTAGTCTATCTTGCGGGTCCTCCACGTTATGTCGACTTAGTGGTACAAACGGCGGAGGCATTGGAAACGCGCTTGCTGCAGAAATCGAATTCAACCGACGAATTATTCGTTGAGATAATTCCTTTGAAGTACGCTTCTGCAACGGATAGAGAAATTGCATATCGAGATCAGACAATTACGGTCCCTGGCATCGCATCGGTGTTAAAACGGGTCGTGTCTGGTGTTCAAACTCAAGTGACGAGTGCGTCTAGCAAAGAAGTTACCAGTTCAGATAAGCCTGTAAAAAGTAATAAAACCGCCTCAGTTCATGGTGGCGCAACAGTTGAAGCAGAGCCGGGCCTTAATGCGATTATCGTTCGTGATACTCAAGCACGATTACCGCTCTATCGTAAACTGGTCGCGCAATTAGACCAGCCGCAATCAAGAATTGAAGTCGCGCTATCGATTGTCGATATCAGTGCCAACGATTTAAGTCAGTTAGGCGTGGATTGGCGAGCGGGAGTGTCTGTCGGAAACAACCGCATTGTCGATATCAAAACAACCGGTGATGTGAATTCGGGGGATGTGACGCTCGGCAGTGGACAGAACTTTAAGTCCTTGCTTGATTCAACCAACCTAAATTACTTGCTGGCTCAAATTCGTTTATTGGAATCCAAAGGCAGTGCTCAAGTGGTTTCAAGACCAACATTGTTAACTCAGGAAAATGTCGAAGCGGTACTGAACAACAGCAGCACGTTTTACGTCAAGCTGGTTGGTAAAGAAACCGCAGCGCTGGAAGAGGTCACGTATGGCACGTTACTGAGAATTGTCCCACGTATCGTTGGTGATAGATTTGCTGCACGACCTGAAATTAACCTGAGCCTTCATCTTGAAGACGGTGCAAAGATCGCTGATGGTGGCGTCGATGATCTTCCTTCCGTTCGTAAAACTGAAATCAGCACCTTAGCGACGGTTAAACAAGGGCAAAGCTTACTTATCGGTGGTGTGTACCGAGATGAAGTGAGCCATCAGTTACGTAAAGTGCCATTGCTAGGAGACATCCCATATTTAGGCGCGCTGTTTAGAAGTAATACCAACACTAAGCGCCGCACAGTACGAATGTTTATTTTAGAACCTCGAATTGTTGTGGATGGTATTGGCGATAGTGTGTTGATTGGCAACGAATATGACTTGCGACCAAGTATCGGCAAGCTTAACAACATCTCCAACAATAGCGCTGAATTTAAATCGGTAGTGGAAGTATATAGCTGCACATCGAGGGTTCAAGCCGAGCGCTATCAACAAGACTTATTGTCACAGCAAAAGTCGTCTCAATTAACGCAGTGCCAATTACCAACAGGACAAAAGGGTTGGCGGGTGAAAGTATTGGAATGTGATGACTCACAAAGTGAGTGCGCGCGCCCTTCAGAGGAGTCTTAACCGCGATGCAGCAATGGAAAATTCGTATTTTATCAGGCGTGCATACCGGAGTAGAAGTCACCTTACCTGAAGGTGCTCTCGTGCTTGGCAGTGACGACTTTATTGCTGATCTTGTACTGTCTGATGCTGGGGTCGAAGCGAACCATTTCACCCTCGTTTGCCAGCAAGACTCGGTCATTTTACGAGGCTGCGAAGAGGCAAATATTAACAGTGAAGACATCGCTGTTGCAGGCGATGGTATCGAGTTGTCACGCCATGCTGTTGTCTCGGTCGGCGTTGTGAAGTTCGCTCTGGGATACGCGGAAGATGCGGTAATTGTGAGTAACGTCAGCGACGAATCTAGCCAACAGAATACACCTGTGGTTGCTGTGCAACGCTCTAGCTGGAAAAAAACAACGCTCATCGCTTTGCTTTGTAGTTTTGTCCCGAGTGTCATTTTTGCCGGTATGTGGTACAGCCAAGCTAACGGAAACAACAATGAAATTGTTACAGAAGCAGAACCCATTGTTTTGGTACGTAACATCTTAGGCGAGCTCAAACTTAGCGACGTTCGCGTGGAATGGAATGCCGCCGCACGCCAAGCAGTCTTAGAGGGCTATGTTGAAGACCGAACACAGAAACTCGATTTGCTTGGTCGAATTGATGTATTGGGCATCAATTACAAAAGTGACTTAAGAACGATGGAAGAAATCCGTCGCGGGGTTCGATTTATTTTGCGCAACCTCGGCTATCACCAAGTGAAAGTCGAAAATGGCGATGAGACCGGCACACTGCTGCTGACGGGCTATATCGATGATGCAAGCCACTGGAACCAAGTTGAACAAATCTTGGAGCGAGACGTGCCGGGTCTTATTGCGTGGAAGGTTGAACTGCAGCGAGCGGGTGCCTACATGGATACGCTAAAAGCGTTATTAACGGATGCGGAGCTACTGAAGAAAGTCCAGTTGGTCACCAGCGGTGATCGCATCGAAGTTCGTGGTGAGCTTGATGATATCGAAACGACTAGATTTTACGGTGTGACCCGAGACTTCCGGGAACAATATGGTGAGAAACCGTACTTAGTTTTGAAATCCATACCTAAGGTGAGTAAAGGCACCAACATCGATTTCCCGTTTCGTAGCGTTAACTTTGGCCAGGTTCCATATGTGATTCTGACCGATAACGTTCGCTATATGGTCGGTGCAAGAACGCCTCAGGGCTACCGAATATCCAGTGTTACACCTGCTGGTATTGAGTTGGTTAAAGGCGGGCGGGTGATAACAATAGAACTCGGATATGAAGGCGAGACGAACAATGACAAATCTTGAACAAATTTTAAATAACGACACAAACGGTGCGGAAGTGCACAAGATTAAGAGCAAGCTCTTAGAAGCACAAGCGGTGGTGAAACGTCAGTTGGATTTAGGGTGCTCACCACAGCAGTACCAATTGCTACTCAAACAGTATGAAGCTTACACAGCCGCCTATGCGGTCGTTGAATCATACGAAGCTAACTAAAAAATACGAGGAAGTCTTATGTCATTTTACGATGCTAGTAACAGTGTAAACCTTGATGATGTTAAAGCTAAGTTAGAACAACAAGCGAAAGATGCTAACACAGAAGTGACGGCAGCCATCAAGAACCTAGAAACCAATGCCGATGATCCATCAAAGCTTGCCGAGCTTCAGCACGCGATCAACAAATGGTCTGTTGTTTACAATATCAATGCGACCACCACTCGTGCGATTAAAGATGTGATGCAGTCGATTCTCCAGAAGGTGTAAAGCATGGAACGAGAAACGCGCCAACTGCTGGCTGAAATCGCGCTGATGGCAACAGGTATGCATCGTCATCAAGAAGCCAACACGATTGCAGACGGCCTTGAAGCAAGCTCAGGTTCTGAAGAGACCGTTGCGATGATTCGTGCAATGAGCCTCATGAATAAAGGCTTGTATGAAGAGGCTCATCAATTACTCGAACCACTTTGTAACGCCTATCCAGATCTGATCAGCTTAGCGGCTCTTGCTTCTGCCAAAGCCGGTTTACTGAGCAAAGCGGAAAGCTGGGTAGAACTTGCGTCACAAGGAAGCGAAGAAAGCCAAGCATTTGCTGCGAGCTTTTCTCAGGAGATTAGGAATCTTGGATGATCATTGATTCGAGTAACCTAGGTCTTCAACACCAATCTTTGCGCCAGTCGGAGTCGCGCCATTATGAGCGGAGCGATGAAGACAAGATGAAAGCACTCATGGAGCGAAGTGACAAGCAAGAGCAAGTTTCACATGTTTCTCCAAAAGAGACGCTAGAGAAAACAGAAGCGAAACTGGCGGAGATCAAAGCGTGGTATGAATCATTAAAAGACGCAGAGGTTGTCAGTAAACAAAGTGTCTTATCGTCGTTAAATGAAGCGTTTTCCGACCCTCAAGTTAAACGAGAGGCAATGTGGTACGCCTTTCATGAGGCGAAGAGTGCAAAAGGCAACGAACAGCCACAATCTGATTTGTTAAAGGTGTTGAAGCAGGAGTTACTAGGGAGTTTTTCGGGACAGCTTATTGCCGAACCACCTGCTGATAAAACAGCACTAAAAGCAATGCTAGCGCAGCATTTTCCACTGGGTGCCCAGAAAGAACAAGCCTTATGGCATTGCTGGGCAGAGTTGAAGTCGTTACCTGATATGGCATCAACACTGGACATGGTTCGTGATGAACTTAGCTTCATGATCCAAAAAAATGCGATGGTGAAAAACATCATGACTCACAGTCACAAGTTAGATTTATCTTAGGAGTACATATGATAAACACGCAGTACACCGAGGTGATGCAAACCAACATTGATAAGTTACAGGATGCGCAAGTCGAAGACGGTTTAAGCGAACGTTTTGAGCAAGCCATGTCGGTTCCCGAGGCAAGTAATGGCCTGGAGGGAGGTTTGCTAGAAAACATCAGCGAGTTGAAAAACACTATCGATAACGCGAAAAGTAACCTGCAAGACAACATGAAGATGGTGGGTGATGATCCGGCGCAATTACTGCAAATGCAGTGGGCGCTGACACGCATTACTTTTCAAGAAGAGCTGATCGCGAAAACCGTGGGTAAAACCACACAAAACGTAGAAACCTTATTGAAGGCACAATAGTGATGATGAATAAAATGAGAGCAGTTTTCATCATGCTCACGTTGTTTCTGGTAGGTTGTCAGACCGAGTTATACACCAACGTTACTCAGAAAGAGGGTAATGAGATGTTGTCGATCTTACTATCCGAAGGTGTCGTTGCAACAAAAGAGCCTGACAAAGACAACACCGTCAAGTTAATGGTAGACAGTTCTCAAATCGCCTTCGCGGTAGACGCGCTAAAGCGAAAAGGTTATCCAAGAGAGCAGTTTTCCACACTGAAAGAAGTGTTTCCCAAAGACGATTTGATCTCGTCACCATTAGCAGAACGAGCACGTTTGGTATACGCGAAATCTCAGGAGCTCTCCTCAACCTTATCTCAGATTGATGGCGTGCTAGTGGCACGTGTTCATGTTGTTTTGGAAGATCAAGATCTGCGTCCAGGAGAGCGCCCAACTCCAGCTTCTGCCTCCGTATTTATTAAACACGCAGCAGATATTGCGCTTGATTCATATGTTCCGCAGATCAAATTATTAGTGAACAATAGCATTGAGGGGCTGAACTACGATCGAATCAGCGTAGTGATGGTACCCTCATCAGAGGTTCGAGTTGCTACTCAAAACAATCAATTTAAAAGCATTTTGTCGGTTCAGGTCACCAAAGAGACGGCGAATAATCTTATCGCCATTTTGGTGTTCTTGGTAGCGGCACTCATCGGCTCGAATATCGCTACTTTTACATGGTGTCGTAGGAACACGAAGCGTGGTTAAACCAGAAACACCACTCGCGCAGGTACAACACCAGTTTAACTATGCGCCTTGCCAGTACATTCATAGAAGTTGGATAGAGCAAAAGCAGCCTTGGTTACTAAATATCGAAGGCTGGAGAGATAACCCCATGTTTAACCAATGGTGCATAAATGAGTGGGCGTTATCTCCCGTTCCTGAGACGGCTTTTAACAAACCTTGCCATAGCTTGGTGTTGCTCCCAGCGGATGCGTTGAACCAACTCGTATTGATGGTGGGCGGAGCTTTACATTGTGTGGCAATGCGAGGCGTTGTTTTAAAACATCCTAAACAGGTTCTGAACAACGTATTTGGTTTGGAAGGCGCTCGGTTCCTAATTCAAAACGGGCCTATGCTGTTATCCAGCTGGCCGCAAGGCTGGCAGCGTTCGTTACCAGAACTGCTGGATGAAAGGTCTGTTGAAGCAAGCATGAGGGCGCTGGGATATTTTTGGATGAGGTTTATTTTGATTAACTCACCGGAAGATGTTGTTCTTCGTTGGCAATTCAAATTAGAAAAGCAACTTAGCGAAAACGCGGAAACAGCTAACTGGTTGGAAGCGGATCAACGAGATCTGGCGTATCGACTCACAAAAAAAATCGCAAAACAGGTTATTCCTCAATGGTTTCATTTGTTGAAATAAAAACAGACAATTTGCAGCTGGCACCTGGCTTAAAGGTGCTGAAAGCGAAAGATTATGCCAGTTATCTGGATTCGCAACACTTAGTTGAAGCCGCGAACTCCAAAGCTGAAAGCATCATTGCTAATGCCCAACAAGCCTACGAAACCGAAAAACAGCGTGGTTATCAAGATGGCCTTGCACAAGCCAAGATTGAAAATGCGCAAACGATGGTTGAAACCTTAGCACGTTGTAATGACTACTATCAGCAAGTCGAAGAAAAAATGACAGGTGTGGTGTTAGAAGCAGTACGTAAGATCATCGATACCTTCGATGATGTCGATACCACGGTGAGTGTAGTTCGAGAAGCGTTGCAACTGGTGAGTAACCAAAAGCAGGTCATTTTACATGTCCACCCAGAGCAGGTTGTTGAGGTGAGAGAAAAGGTGGCTGGTGTATTAAGTGATTTCCCTGAAGTCGGTTACGTTGACGTGGTAGCAGATGCGCGCTTGAAAAATGGAGGCTGCATTTTGGAAACAGAAGTTGGGATCATCGACGCCAGTATTGATGGACAGCTGCATGCATTAAAGCAAGCCATGGTGAAGCAGCTCAGCGAGCGTAAAATTACGATTCATGAATAAACCTCAAAAACTCAGCACTTGCTGAGTTTTTTCATTTTAATGCCTTTAAACAAAAAAAATCCGACCATTTCTAAAATATTCACTGCCATAAATCCTTAAGAATACACCTAAGAAAGCTGCTTAGTTGATAAGTGTTGCAACCAAGCAGCGCCTCTAAAACAACAAAAATAGGATTATTTAGTCGAATGGCTAATGGATTTATAACTTCTTTACTGACAGATTTTGCCAGCCGCTGCCAATTGGAGCCGTTGGTTTTTGATGAAGATGATTGTTGCCATCTACTCGTTGAGCAAAACACAGCAATCACAATTCGTGCACAAGAAGATCGTGTGACGCTTATCGGGCTGATTTCAGGTGATAAACCGAGTGCTGATATTTTGCATCAACATATGAAAGGTGCCTTAACGCAAGGCTCTCCAGCGGTATGCTGGGAGGAAGAGACCGGATATATCGGTTTCATACACCTGCCTCAGCAACTGCTAACTGCATCTTTTTTCGATGAGTCATTTGCGAATTTCATCGAGTGGTTAAAAAGTGCGAATACACAAGAAGTAACCAATAAAACAATCGAAGTACCGGAAACGAATACCACTCATTTTTCCACATTAAGGGTTTAAAGCATGATCAGTTTTGGAAGTGTTAGCGCGTTGCAGGCCGCCATGCCGCAAGCTCGTAACGAGATACTTAACGAAGGTAAGCTGAGTATTGGTGGCAAAGAATACCAAATCAACGCAGCGACCCAAGAATTTACTCGCGCCAATCCTACGAATGGTGCGGTAGCGCGATTTTTTGAAGCGACAGGAAAACTGTTTCGCGAAGGTAGCCCACAATCGGTAGCGAAAGCCCTTACAAAAGCCGTATTTGATAATGAGCAAGGACAAGCTCAGCGTTTACAAGCTGCTTCTTCTGTTGAGCATGGACAAATGTTCTTCAAAGATGGAAGCATAAAAACCGCATCAGATGTCTTAAATGCCTTTGCGAAGTTAGACAGTAAATCAGTTCAGTCGAACTCTGCTGAGCTAAACCAGTTAGCTGAGCGAGCGATGACAGAGGCAATGTTAGAAACCGATTCTGGTAAAAACCTCACATCACTGATTGGCGAAAGTGCAGCGAAGTTGCTTGCTGGACGTGTAGTAAAAGACTACGGCGGTGGTGTATCTGCAGCGCAGAAAAACCCGGCAGGTAGCATTAATCAAATGCAAGCGGTGTTTGATATGGAGGTGATGCATCTTAAATCGGCGCAACGTCATATCGAAGGTCTAGCAAGCACCGATCTAAGCCAAGGTGTATACGCGGAAGGACTGGCAGAGGACGCGTTTAACAAAAGTGGCGTAACCAATAATGTTGAAAGAGCTGCGGCGTGGATCATTAATGCTTCTAACTCTAAAGGAAACGATGCCGAAAATATTACGTCTTTACTGAAAGAATACGCGTCTAATGGTAAAGATTTATTGAATATGGAAAACCTAAAAGAGCTACACGCTCGATTGGTGCCTAATGTTGAGCGTGATTACCGAGGGCCAAATATTTCGGGTGGCACTTTGCCTTCAAGTATTGGCGGTGAGGGCATGTTAAAGCAGCACATTGAAGGCTTTTTGAAAGAGAACCCTGTAGAAGATAAAGACTTAGGTAAGCATTTGTTCGCCGGAGTTATCGGGTACCATGGCTTTACCGATGGAAATGGTCGCATGGGTCGCATGCTATACGCGATAGCAGAACTTCGTAACGACTCGTTCAATCCTTTAGCTATGGATGCAGAAAATAGCCTTCACGGTATTAAGTGATTTTTTACTTCTATTTAATTTTTGGAGCGGCGATTGCCGCTCTTTTATTTTCCAGCTTAACCTTAATTTTTCTTCTCAATAAAACGGCTAATAGCAATAAAAATGAGACGTTGAAATAAAGTGTCGGTTTCTATCTCGCCATAAAATCTCTTTTATCCTTATTCGCTTATTTAAATGAGCCGTTATACCCAAGTGGCTTCGCTGCAATAAATATATCGATGTCACTTAGTTATAATAAATTAGACAGGACACAACATGGATACAGGAAAGATTAATATGCTTCTCTCTGAGCTAGGAGAAGTGCTGAACCTTGAGCGCGTGACAGCGTATGACAATCAAATGTGGTCACTGCATTTTGCTGAAAACAACAGTGTCGATGTTCTGCTCGTAGAGGAAAAAGGCGAGTTATTGATTTCCAAAAACCTGCTTATAGAACAAGATGATATTACGCTAGATAAACTTCAAGTTTTACTTGAATACAACTTCTTGTATCGAGAAACAGGTGGTGTGCAGTTTTGTGTGAATCCAACACGCAAAGACGTTGTTCTTCAAGTTGCTATCGCGGCTGGAAGTGAACTCACCAACATTGCTAACTTAATCATTCAGTTGAACGAATTAGTTGATACTTGGGGACAGTTATTTCAAAACAACACGGTTGTAGATTTTAGCCAAACAGACGTACACGCATTTATTCAAGTTTAAGGCATCACACATGGTCAATATTAATACATCGCAAATGCACTCGTTGAGTCAGTTAACGTCACATTTGGCGACACAAAATCAAGCTGACGACAAAGAGGTTCGAGCACACAACGGTAAAGATATTTTTGTTAAAGAGGGCGCACCAAAAAATAAAAGTATCAGCGCGCGTATTAGCCACCAGAATAAAGCGAAAGATATTGTAGTGAACCTGCTTACTAAGCAGGGTATTCCTAAAGATGTTGCGAAGCTGATGCTGAAAAATGTGTTGAACGGTGAAAACAAGTTAACGCTTGGGAGCCTGAAAAATCTTGAGAGATTGTCGTCTGGTCCTAGCTCAAATTGGCCCACTTCACAAACGGCAGCCTCTTCTTCCAAAACCAATAAAGCCTCATCGAGTGTCGCGCTTATCAACGAACATAAAGCCAACCTTCAAAAGCTTGGTGATTTTGCCTGTACGGACTTAAATACGTTCGGTGTTAAGGGGTCACAGTTTTATGAAACAAAAGGAAAGCCACGACTAAAAGAGCTTCACGCGGATCAAGCGCGAATCATGCAAGATCACAGAGCGACGATGTCCGCAAACGGAGTTCAAGCTGCAGCACAAAGAGGAACCGCACCGCAATTAAGCACTCTACAGAACATTGCTAAGGCAGTACAAACCGCGAAAGCTGGCTGCTGTACTACATTTGCCTTTGCTGCCGCCGCTGAGATGATTCAAGGCATGTCAGGAACACCTGAAAGTGAACCCAAAGTAGAAGTGGTTGCGTTTAAAAAGGGTCATTCAGGTACACACCTTTATGTACTGGTTGGTCGACAAGAGGGGAGCGACATAAAAGATCCATCAACGTGGAGTAAGGATGTGAAAATTGTTGACCCGTGGGCGACATCTGCATTCGGTGCACCAATGTTTGGAGATGCACAACGACCACCTGTTTCGAATATGTTCCCGCCAACAGAAGTCATTTTTGATAGCCATAAACTGGGTTAGTCACTCTGCAAAAGAAGTGAGCAAATACACCATGCTAAGCATCTAACCTTTATTGAAAGAGCAGCTCTGAGCTGCTCTTTTTTATTACTCTGGCAACTCGATTTTAGAGCGAGATTTCTGCGGAAAACCTCACAATGAAGGCGAAAAAGTGACAAAAATAAAGCCATTACCGACATCGTTCAATCTGCAATCGTTGTTCAATAGAGTTATTGAAACAAAAGGAAAAAGTTATGAACACGATTCAACAACTGCTCTTGGAGTTTTGCCAACTCAATGAGTTGCCCGAACTGAATTTTGAAGAAAATGAACGTTGTCAGCTACTGGTCGATGATCGCTACATGTTGTATTTCATCGCGACAGATACGGATGATTTGATGTTGTCTGTAACGTTCGGAGGGTTAGAAAAATCCGGTGAACAACGACTAAAAGGTTTAGAGCTTCTTGCTCATGCTAACTATCAAGGAATTGGTAGTGGCAACCTCGCACTTGCTTTGGCTCCAAACGGTCGACAGCTTGTCTTAGCAGGACGTAAACCCGTTGAGCATCTAAATACGACGAACCTTACCGCTTGGTTTCACGAAGTTATTGAACAGGCCGAGCTGTGGCAAGCGCGTTTCGCAATGTTGGATCAAGCGATTCCAACCACCTCTAATCATGAACAAGCTCATGTTCAATCACTTCGTGTGTAGGAGAGAAAAATGGTTAATACAACACAAAAAATCAGCCAAAGCCCAGTACCTGATCTAGAACAGTTTCGTGCAGTTGCTGCGCAAAAAGATGATCGAGTGATCAGTAAAAGAGGTGAAGTAAAAGAACCTTCCACATTCCACAAAGGTCATAAGTTTGCTTCTATTCACGAAGGCGTATTGAGAAGCAAATACACTAAGTTTTTCCAAGAAAACATCAAAACTCACCTTGATTTAAAGCAGGCGCTACTTAAGCAAGAAAAACCTGAGGTTGCGCTGTTGGCTTACTCCCTAGTGAGTCCTTCAGGCTATCGCGGTGAGCCACTTACTGAGCGTAAAATCTTAGAAGTTGTCAGCCTATTGGATGAAATAAAAGTGAGCAGCGATACGTACCAGCAGCTTAAAAATACGTTTGATGCGATCAGCAAAGATCCGCGTATGCAGGTGAGTTTAGAAGCCCAGTATCCAGGAAAAATGGATGGCTTCGCTGCTGAACTGTTACAGATGGGCAAAGAAAAGCTAAAAGGTTCTGGTGTGAACGCCGTTATTAACTTGGCATTACCTGGCGTTGGCTTATTGATTTCTACAGGTAGAGAGTTGCACAAAGCGGCCGTAAATGGTGATGCTGAGGCTTACCATCATCAGTTAGAACAAATTTCACAGCTGCCAGGGCGAGATCAACGTCTTTCTATGCCGATGCAGCAAACCTTGGCTCAAGGTCATGCGATACTGTCGGCTGAAGGTGGCATTGGAGCTACGTTAGGTATGGCGACGGGGAGCCTGGGCACGTTCGGTGTTAGCTCTGTAGCAACGGTGGGCGTCACACCGATAGCAAAAGAGGCAATCGGTTCTGCGGCAACGACTGCTATCATGAGCGGCGGTGGTTTTGTGGCGAACCAAGCTGGAGCATACGGACTAAATACAGAAGTCAAAGAACAACTCATGCAAGGTGAGATGTCTGGTGTTTTACCAAGGCTTGAAGTTTCTAATGCCAAAGGAGACTTTACCTTCAGTATGCAAGATCCGGCTTCTGTCCGCGCATTAATGGCGTACCTTGGTCCTAAGGAGAATACTGCAATGACTTCTCCTCAAGCGCCTAAAGAGGCACAAGAGATGGAAACCGCTCGATTAACACTGAAAAAGATGTTGGGTTCAGAGCCAAGTGAGCACTTGGTTCCTGACGTAGACTCTATCTTGAAGCTAAGCCCAGAGGATGCACCAAGTAAAACCGAGTCTATTGCTAACGGGGCGTTTAAAAAACTGTTAGGAGAAGATTGGGATTGGCTCATGCCAGCTGTTCGAGCGATTGATAAAGGGGAAGCAAGTAAAATAAACGAAAAGCTCACCTACAAGCTCCCCCTAGATGCAGCAAACGGACGAGTTTATCTTGATAAATGCCCAAACCTGAGTGACGTCCAATTAGATGCGCTAGAAAAACTAGGCTCACCAAGTCAATTGCGATTGATGTACTTGGCAGAAGGCTGGGTGTAATTTCAAATGGTAAAGTAGGGAGTAGGTGCTGCTCCTTACTTTATCTACCGTCAGCGTTCCTTTTTGGGGCTGGCTAATATCGGTTTAATTTAACTTTTCGACTGAAGAAACAAACACACAAGTGTCAACGTTATACCAACCCAACCAATGAAAGAAATTTCTTCCCCAACAATCGCAACTGCTAGTGCTGCTGCGATAACAGGTTCAAATAGCGTGAGTATGCTAGCTCCACTGGCTGTAACAAACCGTAGCCCAAACCCAAAAGCGACGTAACCTAACCCCATTGGAATCAAGGCCATGTAGAGCATGACCGTCGTATTAGTTGACGATGCAAATAGATTATCACCCGTGATGAAAAGTGTTGGTAGAAGCAAAACTCCACCAATACCAAAAACACTTCCCATGGCCGTTTGCGATTCAATGCCGTGGTCAATCATAGCCTTTACTCCCCATGAGTAAATGGCGTACGTCAAACCTGCCAATAGGCCAAGTAATACACCCCAATGCTTCATATCCTGATCAAATAAGCTATTTGCGGATGACTCAGAAGCCAGCAACAAGGTAATGCCAATGACCCCGATTGCGAAACTCATCATCCAGCGCTTGGTTATGGTCTGATTTCGGCTAAAGAGACACTCTAACAAAGCAGAAAAGAAAGGAGCAGTGGAGATAGAAATAACCGTACCAATAGCCACACCAGCGAATCGCATTGATGAATAAAAAGCCAGTGGGTAGGTGGCTAAGGCGATAATACTAATCAGTAACGTTTTCTTCTTATGTACGACTTTTCGAAAATCTCTCTTCAGTGACTTCGCAGATAGACATGCTTGCATAAACCCACCAATACCCATAGAAAATGCGCCAATGGCGAGAGCACTGACATCCGGTGCCAAGCTGGCAGCGGTGCCCGTCGTTCCCCACAGGGTTGAAGCAAAAAGTATGGATAAAGTTCCTAATTGATAGTCGGTGAAATGTTTTTTTAACACTGTAATTTCTACCTAGTGAATGGCTGTTTTAGGGTAGAAAGAATAAAAGAAAGCGATAGAGATTTTTGTGCTGAAAAGACGGAATACTTGTTCCAGAAGACTATTTTAGTGACTATCGGGAAAACTCTCTAGGAGACATACCAAAATGCATTGAAAACCGTCGACTAAACGCGGAAAGGTCACTATAACCAACTCGTTCAGCTATCAACTGAACTGGAAGGTCTGTATGAGTCAGTAGTGCTTTGGCTTTTTCCATACGTTGTAGTGTAATGTACTTATGGACGCTCACTTTTAGCTGCTCTTTAAAAAGCTTTTTAAACTGCGTCGGACTCAAGCAAGCGGCATTCGCTAATGAGGCAATGGTGAGTGGCTGATCAAGCTGCTCCGCGATCACAACCTGTACATCTCGAATACGCAAATCCACGGAGCGAGACCGCTTTTGCTGCTCCAGCAACAGATAGAAGGTTGCAACCATTGAGTTTTCAATTTCATCATTAACCTGATACTCAAGTTGCTTTTCGACAAACTGGATAAAGCTCAGTAGAGGCGGGCTAATCGAAAACACAGCCACACTATTATCCATCAAATGAGTGGGCAAAGTGGTCATATCCGCAACAATAAAGCGTGATGACTCTTCGGCATTAAACCCGTGAGCACAACTTTTGGGGATGACTATGCAGTCGCCAACCGCCACCTTTCCGACATAGCTATCCATATCAATATGTATGTTGCCCTGGAGAGGAAGCACCAGTTGATGATAATCACTATGAGTATGTCGGCTCATACGTTTCGTGTAGGAGCGAATGCTTAAGCTAGATTTCATAAAAACAACATACAGTTAAAGGATACCGCATTATAGCGTTGAAAGTATCGAGGTTGAAAGCTGGGCAGTTGTAAGCCCAGATCTTGAATGGGATGTGGTTTGTTAGTCCGCCTCGGACTCTAACGAAGCCAACCAACGAAGCACTTCCGCAGTTGCCTCAATAAGATCGCTTGGGATGTACTGGTCGACGTTACCGTCGGCGTATAGTGCACGAGCAAGAGGGACTTTTTGCATCACAGGCACGCCTTCCTCTTTAGCGATTGCGACCATACGTTTGGCTACCGCATCGGTTTCCATCAAAGTGATGACGGGCAGGGGCGTTTCGCCTTTCTTGTAATAAAGGCCAACCGCGATATGTGTTGGGTTTGTAACTAATACATTAGAACGTTTAACGTTTTCACGTTGATTAGAGGCTTGTAGCTCTTGGTGTAACTGACGACGTTTGCTTTTTATTTCTGGACTGCCTTCCATCTCTTTGTATTCGCGCTTCACTTCGTCCTTGCTCATTTTGAGCTTTTTCGTGTGATCAAACTTCTGGTACGCAAAATCTGCGGCAGCGATGACGATGAAGCCTACCGAAGAGATAATCATTAATTGTTTAATCATGACGCCAGTAATGGTCGGGACACATTCTAGCCCACAAGTTGGAATTTGCATTAAAGCGTTGATGTTACCGCGTAATGTCACCCAGATAATGCAGGAAAGAAGAGAGACTTTAAGGATCGACTTGATAAACTCAATCACACTCTTGAGGGAAAAAATGCGTTTGGCACCTTCGACGGGATTGATCTTTTTGATGTCGGGTTTAACGGATTCACCACTAAATAGGAACCCGAACTGCCCCATATTGGAAAAGATGGCGACGAGTGCAGCAACCAGAATAATCGGAGCGAGTAGATAGGCAATTTCTTTTGCGATGGCGATAGCGACATCGACTAGCGCATCTTGGAAACCCTGATAAGCAAGCTTACTTGGTAGGAGAATAAGCGCTGAGATGTGCGACATGTAATAATCGGCGAACGCAAACAGTACAATTATGAGCGCCAAAATTAATGCAGACGATACGATTTCTTGGCTTTTGGCAACCTGACCTTTCTGTCGAGCATCGCGTAACTTTTTTGCGGTGGGTTGCTCAGTTTTTTCTGCACTCATAAAGAATCCTAAGCGTTATTGCCAAATGGTATTGAGTTGTTCTGCGAATCGGGTAATGCCGTAAAACTGTACTTCAAAGTGATCCATCATTATTCCGAGATACACGATCAGTAAAACACTCGCGATGGCACTTTTTATTGGCATGGCAAGGAAAAAAACATTCAATTGCGGTGCAAAACGACTGATAAGCGCCAGACCAAACTCAGCAAGAAACATTGCCAACACTAGTGGAGCGGACATCAACACACCAAGCCACATAAGCTGTTCAAATTGCGCGTAGAAGAAGCTAACCCATGCGTCGCTAACGGTTGGGAAAAAGTCCACGATCGGCCAAGATGTATAGCTTTTGAATAACGCATAGATAAAAGTGACAAAGCCCCCGCCAGAGAAGAACAGGGTAATCAACGTTTGGGTCAGCAACACGGCTGTTGGTGTGGATTGTGAGCCTAGCGTTGGGTTAAACATACTTGCCATGGCAGCACCACGTTGGTTGTCGACCAGAAAACCGGCCGCTTCTATCGCCCAAAAGGGGATAGCAGCAACAAACCCTATCAATAGCCCAATTAATACCTCCTTACCCAAAATCACTATCAGCCAAATGCCGTCGGTTTCTGCGGGCAAGCTTTGCTGATTAATCATCGGAAATATAAACAGCGCGAGTGAGCAAAGCACACCATTTCTCACCATGGTGCCGCCTAGCATTTGCTTGCTCAAAATAGGCAAAAAGATGAAGCATGCCATTAACCGAGGTAACGTCAGACTGTACAAAAATAAAACCTGGTGTAAGTCGTGATAACTCATCGTATTTGAGGAATTTTATCCATAGCAAGCGAGGCGAAGGCGTGGAGCTCTGCCCCTAGCCATTGCGTTGTGACGAACAGTGTAATAATGACCGCGATAAGCTTGACCACAAAGCCTAACGTTTGTTCTTGGACCTGAGTTAACGCCTGAATAAGCGACACCAATGTACCAACCAATGCTGCGACTAAAATCGGCGGTAATGACAAGTACAACACTAGGGTTAATGCTTGAGTCGTGAAATGAATGATTTCAGCAGAATGCATACTTTCTCCGTGATTAACCGTAACTCAACACTAAGCCGTGGGTGAGCTTTGTCCAGCCGTCAAGCAAGACAAAAAGCAACAATTTGAAGGGGAGGGAAATCGTCATTGGCGATACCATCATCATCCCCATTGCGAGTAGGATATTCGACACAATTAGGTCAATAGCGATGAACGGTAAGTACAACAGAAAGCCAATTTCAAAAGCGCGAGTAAGCTCGCTGACGGTAAATGCGGGCAGTAAGAGCAATAAACTGTCCGACTCTAAACGGTCTACGTACTTCTGTGGCCACAATGTGCGTGCAGCATCAGTGAAGAATATGGCTTCGGTTTCCCGAATATGCTTTTTCAAAAATTCTCGATAAGGCTGTAAACCGCTTTCAATGAGGCCTTCTACACTTGCAGAATCTTCAAGGGAGATATCATGCTGCTTTACGTAGTCGTAGGTTTCAAACCCGACGGGAGCCATGATGAAAATTGACAGAATGATGGCCAATCCGTAAAGCGCCATATTCGGCGGAATTTGCTGTACACCGAGAGCGTTACGCAGCAGTGAGAATACAACGGCGAGTTTCACAAACGACGTCGCCATCATAGCGATAAATGGGATCAGTGCCAGCAGTGCTAAGCTGACAATGAGATTGAGCTCGTCGGGTAACTGGATCATGCTGGCTCCTGCGTGCCACCGAACAGCTCCAGTACGCGCACACCTAAATGTTCGTTAACATTAACCAGTTCACACTCACCAATGATTTTGCCGTTGGCACGCAATGTTACCGGCTTAGATACAGGCTGGTTTAGCTCGAATACGTACCCTGGCTGAAGCTGGTTAAGCTGCTCTAGCGTGATGGTTTGATGGCCGATATCAAACGTGAGTTCCACAGGCAGTTGCTGGTGGTCGGTTAACATTTCTGAAGTGTTTACGTCATTCATATTGGTTTCTTTTTCAATAATGTGAAGAGTTTGGTCATCTAGCTGGCAGCGCCAGAGATTCTGGTTAGATACTTGAAAAATGGCTTGTTGCTTGGCGATGTAACCATCGTCAAAAAAGATGACATCTCCCAGCTCGAGCGAATTAAATTCGCTTAACGTCAAATGGGTCCTTCCAAGACTTAACCACACAGGTAAAGCGAGGTGTCGAGCTTGTAGAGCAGCGCTGTTTGGTAGCGCATCCAACAACACGTCTGATCCTTCGCTAACCCACAAACAAAGAGAGCCGTTAGGCTTATTGAGCGTTAACATTAAAGTATGCTCTTGGGCCTGGCTCGCCTCTAACGGCTGTAGTTGACTAAGAATGGGTAACTGACCAAATAGCGCTTTGATTGCCTCACTATGCGGTTCTATCTGTGAGCTCAAAAGTGCTAACTGGAGGGAGTTAGGCAGGGACTCAAACGCAGTAGCATTTAAGGTCGATTTCAGCCAATGTTGGAGCTGCGCACGAGAAAAGTCTACTTGTAGGGTTTGCCCTCCAATCAACGTGGTTAAACGGAACCCTTCAAATGAAGGGATTTGAGCAACAGTAATCGATACGCTCTGACCATCAGTCCCTTGGAAGTGGCACTGTTTTGCACAAAGTTGATTGCTGAGCGCGATACTTTCTGCATCCACTTTGGGTATTATTAACGGTGTCATAGGTCATTCTCCGCTTGCCATTCTTCATACACGCTGCGTTGTTGGCGTGAGTGTTGTTGTTCATGTTGTTGTTGATCGAGCTGTTGAGTTTGTTCGCTGATCGCTAAGCGAAGTGGCTGCTCACCACCGAATCGGTTTAGCCGATCAGCAAGATCTTGTCTAGCTTGCTGGCTAATAATGGAAAGGGCATGCTCTTGTCGAATCGTCACGCTATACCCTTGAGCGTCCAACTTGATGTGGATTTCGCCACCTTTTAATTGTCCTTCACTTAGAAACAGCCGAACCTCTTTGTTGTCCGATGCGGTTGGCAGAGCAACATAGATTTTATCCACCAATTGCTGGAGTAATTGGTTTACGTCTCGCGTTGGGCTTGGTTGAGCCTGCGAAGCAACACTTTTTAGGATGACATCGCCTTGTGTTACCGCACTTGCAAGGGGTTGAGAAGGCACTTTTTCTTCATCCGTTTTAACGGCGACTAGTGCGCTTTTCGTCACGATTTTTTCAAGAGGCTTGGTTTCAGGCAGGCCACCAGTTTGGTCTGATCGTTTGCCTGTATTCTGTAGCGGCGGAGCTGCACGCTTATTGTGCGTTTTTTCAGTTTGCCTTTTCGTTAAGCCAACAATGTTAATCCCATCTTGAGCGAGCTCTGTCGCTGTCGCATTTTGGGGGAGCAAGCCAGATTCAAGCGTAGAGAGATACTCCGGCGAGGTATGTTTATCCATCGGCGTCGGTTTATCATCTTTCAAATGAGCTTGAAAGTGAGGATCAACACGCTCGGTAGAAGGGGAGCTTAGAACTGTGTCGCCATCGCTTTTTCCATCATGTTTAAGCAATTTATTGTTTTTGCTAATTATTTCTTCGCTATTTGCTGCGTCGTCTTGCGATTTCTCTATATCTCTCTTACTGACGACGTCACTTTGACCTTTTAAAGTGGAGATGTTTTTGTCAGCGTTGGCTTCTTGGTTCGATAGGTTAAGTTTCTTATCTAGACCTTGAGATGTCTTATGCCTTAGCGGTATGTCTTCTTCGCCAGTATGATTTTTTTGGGGATTCCCAACGATAGACTCCTTTCCCTTGCTAGGCTTCTTCGTCATTGCATGCTCGAATTGTGATTGAAGCTCGGCCTCCTTCTCGAGAGGCGCTTGTTCCGGCGTTGATTTGTGCAGCGTATTCGATGTTTCAGTTGTTGGGGTAATGCGCATAGTGAACCTTTAGATAATGTCGACAGTGCGAAACTCTTCCTGTTCGAGTTCTTCTTGGTATTGCCTTTCTCGCGATTTTTCCGCGACTTCTTGTTGCTGCAACTGAACGAATTTTTCTTTGGTTTTATGGGCTTGTCGCGCCTCTTTTTGCTTTTCTTTAAGTGCCGAGCGTTCGATTTCAAGCGCTTTTTTTGACTCGGCCACACGTTGTTTAAGTTCGGCTTCTCTCTCTCTTAACAACGCGATTTCTTGTCTTAATGTTTCTAGCTCTTTGAGAACGAGCGTTTGTTGTTTTGCTTTAGCAAAACGTCGCTCTTCTTCTTCCTGGCGCCAAACGTGATAGTCCGCGACAGAACGTTCGGCCTTTTGAACCTGTGCTGCGGCGTTTGACACTCGGTATTCTTGACGCTTGACGGCTTTATCCGCACGGTCAGCGCGAATTTTTTTGATTTCTAATAAGCGTTCTATCATTGTTTCGCCATCCCTTTAAGTTGAGCGATAGCGCCATCAAGATCGCTTGGTTCATGCGTGCCTTGGCGTAAAAAGGCGCATATATCATCACTTTGTGCAATGGCCAAATCCGCTCGGCTATCTGCGCCATGTTGGTATTCGCCAATTTTGATTAGCAGCTCAACTTCTTCATACTTAGCTAACATTTCGCGAATATGAGCAGCAGACGCCTGATGATCGGATTCAACGATTTGATTCATCACTCGGCTTGCTGACCGAAGTACATCAATCGCAGGGTAATGGTTCATTGCCGCAAGTTTACGCGAGAGAATGATGTGCCCGTCTAGAATTGAGCGAGTTTCATCCGCGACAGGCTCTGTCATGTCGTCACCTTCCACCAACACGGTGTACAGTGCTGTAATTGATCCTTTGTCTGATTGTCCAGCTCGTTCCATCAGCTTTGGCAAAGCGGCAAAAACGGAAGGCGGATAGCCACGTCGTGTTGGTGGCTCGCCTGCGGCTAGTCCAATCTCCCTCTGTGCGCGGGCGAAACGCGTTACAGAATCCATCAGCAGTAGCACGCGTTTACCTTGGTCACGAAAATATTCTGCGATAGAAGTGGCAACAAAGGCGGCTTTGGCGCGCTCCATTGCTGGGCGATCAGAGGTAGCGACCACTAAAACCGATTTGGCCATTCCTTCTTCGCCTAGGTCATGCTCAATAAACTCGCGCACTTCGCGTCCACGTTCACCAATCAAAGCGAGAACGGTCACGTCAACTTCTGCGGAGCGAATCAGTTTTGCCAGTAGGGTACTTTTACCCCCGCCAGCCGCTGCAAAAATACCCATGCGCTGACCTTCACCACAGGTCAGTAGCCCATCAATGGATCGAACGCCAAGAGAGATTGGCTTTTCAATCAGTTTACGTTGCATTGGTGGTGGCGCATCGCGATAAACAGGATACCAAGCGCTTGGTTCCTGACTTTGCGTACCATCGAAAGGACGTCCAAGCCCGTCAAGCGTTGTACCTAACAGGTGGTCGCCAACACCCACTTCGTGCATTTTACCCATTGGGCTTACTTCTGTATTTGAGGAAATCCCAAACATATTTCCTAACGGAGTGAGCAAAGCGTGATGCTGCTGGAAGCCAACCACTTCCGCTAACAAAGACAGAGTTTGATCGGGATTACGCAACTCACACAGTTCACCTACACGAACGCCAGGGACGACAGCTTTGATAATGGTGCCGGTGACTTGTGTGACGCGCCCGCGAATTTGGATCAAACGCGTGTGTTTAATCGCAGATTGTTGGATATCAGTGATGTATGAGAAATCGTTCAAGGTAAAAATATGCGCAATGATTGATGCTGAGAGGATAGAAAGTATAAGAATCAATTTATAGTGAATATCAGTCGGGAGTTTTTAGAAAACTGAAAGCGCACTAAAAAAACACGTCTGATTTTGACAGCTTCAACAAAGCGCACTTCCTATAATTCGCCTGTATTGTGCGGAAGGAGTGCAAGTGAATGAGTATTATCAACAATCATATCGCAACAAATCCAAAGTTTGATGCGTCTATCCAAAACGGGTTGGAATCGTCTCGCCCCGACGTTTCACAAAAAGGCAATTATCGCGGTGAAACCGTCCGTGTTCACAATGCCACACAATCACTTTTTGATGCGATGGAAGAACTCACTTCACTCGGTTCCGAAAAAGCAGAGAAAGATCTGACTAAGCGCAAAGTGAAAGACAGTGGCGTTCGAGTTAATGAAGCGCACGAACTCGTTTCTGACTATCTGCGAAAAGTCCCTGATCTTGAAAAGAACCAAAAGATCAAAGATTTGGCTACAAAAATGGCGGGAGGGAATATCTCGACCATCGCTCAATTGCAAACTTATTTGAATGGATTTTCAGAGGAGAAAAGCCATCAATACCTTGCGTTAAAAGCCGTGAAAAAGTTTTTGAGTGCGAGTCCAGAAAGTAAACACCTACTAGCGCTGATTGACCAAGCACTTCTAAGAATCGAGCAAAACCCAGATACATGGTCTCAAATTGATACGGAAATCCGTGTCTCAAATTTTGCTGATGAATACAGCCAAGAGCAAGAGTTTAGCTCTTTGCATCAGCTGCGCGGCTTCTACCGCGATACCGTTCATAGTTATCAAGGGCTCGGCGCGGCTTATCAAGATGTTGTGGCGCGCTTTGGTGAGCAGGAGGTATCGACCGCTGTTGACTTTATGCTGCAAGGCATGAGTGCAGATCTTAGTGTTCAAGGTAGCAGTATCGATTCGGTTAAGTTGAAGTGGTTGATGTCCGATATGCAAAAACTCAAAACTCTAAATACGTTGCAAGATCGTGTGAGTCAGCTGTTCCAAATGTTTAAACCGGAAAGGACGAATTATGGCTTATCAAGTTTCTAATTTGATGGCTGATGTGATTGCGTTGGTAGAGCAGCGATGGGTAAGCAGTGATGAGATATGGAAAGTCGTCAACGCAATGGAATTGACGGCGGTAGAACAAAAAATCGATTTTTTTCGAGAGTTCCATAAGTTAGTTCGCGCAATCCCAATTGACGTATTCGCCGATGAAGAACAACGACAGAATTTAATCCAAGCGGTACAAAAGGCGCTAGACGAAGCCATTGATATAGAAGAAGAGGAAGCGTGGGAAGATGAGTTGGATTGATGCCTCCGTCGATGAATTTTGCCGAGGAATGGGGCTCGATGCCGTCGATTTCTCATCAGCTGGACGGGTGCAGTTGGATTTTGAGCAAAGTGGTACGCTGCATATTGAGCGACAGGGTGAGCAGTTATTCTTGATGTTGTCTCGAGCGTTATCTTGGCATCAAACCAGTGACATGATTCAAAGTGCACTGTGTTTGTGTCATGCCGATCAAGGCTGGCCTTTCGAAATTAAAACCGGCTTGTTAGATGAACAAACTCTGGTTTTTTCAGCAAGGCTAAAAGGAGAAGAAGTAACACTTCCGACCTTAGAGCAAGCGTTTACGCTTTTGGCTCGTCTACATAACGATGTGGCAGGCTCATGACTCGAGTCAGCACTTTAAACGTAGGCATCGAAGCCTTTACGCATGTTACTCATAGTGAAGTTAAGGCCGATTTCCCAGAGCGATTTCAATTGCTTCCTGATGGTCAGGCGGTCGCTACACATTTAGAGAAGCTCTATGATCTCAGGCCTTCAGACCAATATCTCATCGCGTTAACTAAGCCCAAGCTGCTGCACTCAGAGTTGTTGCGTCCAGAAAAATACCGTCAACAATTTGATGAAACGTTATCTCAGCTGCAAGTTCTTGCACAGGATTCAGGCTCCGCTTCTTTTATCAAAGCATCTGAAACGCTACAAAGTACGCAACTAGATCAGCGTTACCTCACTATGGCGCTCAATCTCCTTATTCAGGTCTAACCAACATGTTGAGATCCAAAGACATTGAACTCTTACTTGTTCACGCTGCGCTACAAGTTCAATACCAAAAGCCAGAGCATGCCATTTCTATTCTCGATGCGGTTCTAGAAATAGAACCGCAGCACAAAGAGGCGATGCAAACACTTGCTGTGGCGTGTTTACAAAGTGGTCGATATACCCGGGCGATTGAGGTGTGTGAGCACTTATTAAAATCTGACCTTCATCTTGACTCGGCAGGACTCTGGTTTTGTTTAAGCCAAGCGCGTTGGAAACAAAATGACGTCGATGGGGCACGCCAAGCGCACCGACGCTATCTGCAATCTTTAAATAGTGAATCACATGAATAAGTTGATCGATATTCTAAACAAAGTAGGGCAACGCAAAGACATCATGCTTGCGGTGATGTTACTCGCGATCGTCTTTATGATGATATTGCCACTTCCTACCGCACTGGTGGATGTGCTGATTGGCACCAACATGAGCATTGCGGTGGTGCTGCTTATGTTAGCGATTTACATCACCACGCCACTTGAGTTCTCTGCATTTCCTGCGGTGCTATTGATCACGACATTGTTTCGTCTGTCTTTATCTATCACGACAACCCGCTTGATCTTGCTACAAGGCGATGCTGGTCAAATCGTTTATACATTCGGTAACTTCGTTGTGGGCGGTAACTTAGTGGTCGGTATCGTTGTGTTCCTGATCATTACCATTGTTCAGTTTATGGTGATCACCAAAGGCTCAGAAAGGGTAGCAGAAGTTAGTGCGCGCTTCTCACTCGATGCGATGCCTGGTAAGCAGATGAGTATTGACGGTGACATGCGTGCCGGAGTAATTGACGTACACGAAGCTAGGCACCGACGATCACTGATTGAAAAAGAAAGCCAAATGTATGGCTCGATGGATGGCGCGATGAAGTTCGTTAAAGGCGACTCCATTGCGGGTCTGGTCATCATTGTGGTCAACATCTTAGGTGGCGTCACGATCGGGGTAACGCAAAAAGGCATGAGTGCTTCTGAAGCACTTGAATTGTTTGCGATTTTGACCGTTGGCGATGGTTTGGTATCGCAGATCCCGGCACTCTTTATCGCGATTACCGCCGGTATTATCGTGACGCGTGTTTCTCATGAAGACTCTTCTGATCTTGGATCGGATATTGGTGGGCAGGTGATTGCTCAGCCACGCGCACTTCTTATTGGTGGTGTGCTTTTGGTGCTGTTCGCACTCATCCCTGGGTTTCCAAAAATCACTTTTCTGGTCTTGGCCGCCGTGGTTGGTGGTGGTGGTTTCTTCCTTTTCTATCAACAGAAAAAACAAGCGGAATCAGATAGCACCGACTTATCAAGCTTTGTTTCGCAAGGGGCCGGTTCGCCAGCAGCGAAGCCAAGCAAACCTACGCCTTCTAGAAACAGTAAAGGTAAGTTAGGTGAGCAAGAAGAGTTCGCCATGACGGTCCCGCTGTTGATTGATCTTGACGCGAGCCTTCAGGAAAGCTTGGAAGCGGTCGCATTAAATGAAGAGCTAGCAAGGGTGAGGCGCGCACTATATCTCGATCTCGGCGTGCCTTTCCCGGGTATCCACCTGCGTTTTAACGAGGGGATGCAAAATGGCGAATATTTAATTCAGTTACAAGAAGTTCCGGTTGCACGAGGACGAATTGTAAAAGACCAACTCTTGGTGACAGAAGGGAATGAGCAGATCGACTTATTAGGCGTGCCTTATGAGCAAGATGAAGATTTTCTACCCGGTATTTCTAGCATTTGGGTGGCACAGAGTTATGAGCAAAAGCTCGTAGCCAGTCATGTCGGTTTTCTCACACCCGACAGGATTTTAACGTACCACTTGTCTCATGTTCTCAAGGAGTACGCACAAGACTTTATTGGTATTCAGGAGACGCGTTATCTGTTGGAGCAGATGGAAGGCAGTTATTCGGAGCTAGTCAAAGAGGCCCAGCGTATTGTTCCGTTGCAAAAAATGACGGAAATCTTGCAACGCTTGGTTTCTGAAGACATTTCTATCCGAAACCTTCGCGTGATCTTGGAAGCGATGGTTGAGTGGGGCCAAAAAGAGAAAGATGTTGTACAGCTGACGGAGTACATTCGTTCCAGCTTAAAACGTTACATTTGCTACAAATACGCGAGCGGACAAAACATGTTGCCCGCTTACTTATTGGATCAAAGTCTCGAAGACACAATACGCAGCGGTATTCGTCAAACCTCAGCAGGGAGTTACTTGGCGTTAGATCCGTCAGTAACGCAACACTTTGTCAGTGATGTGAAACAGACCATTGGTGACTTAAGCCGCATGCCGAATAAACCTGTGCTAGTTGTGTCTATGGATGTACGCCGATATGTGCGAAAGCTTATTGAATCGGAATACTACGATCTGCCCGTTTTGTCATTTCAAGAACTAACCCAGCAAATCAATATTCAGCCACTTGGAAGGGTGGGGATGTAATGAAAACAAAACTAATACTCTCGCTGGCGCAAGCGGGGATCGAAGTGACGCCATACTTTTGGCAACAAAGTGAAATTCAACTTGGTTATCGAATTGAAGTTGAGGGCTTAGAGCTCGTTTTTCGGGTGGAGGACGGTGAAATCATCATCGTTCTTCTGAAACGTGTTCGTCCAAAATTGGGGTTGAGTAACCCCTTTGCCGGCTTATTTCTTTTGGCTGAACATGCCATTCAACTTTATCCCTCCGATTGGGTCATTCGCGGCAACGTCGATGTGTTACGTGGTAGCAACATGAGCAGCCAGCGATTGGCACAGTTCTATCTAAAAGCATGCGGTGCAAGCCATGATGAGCTAGACGACTGGTACTGTTTACGCCTAGCAGATTATAGACCTTTGAAAAAGTTGAAAAAGTAAAAACTCACGACTGTTACTGACAGCACCGATGAGATGACCCGCTTTAAGATAGGAATCAAGATGAAGCAACCGTTTACCGATGCGATTGAGAACGCTGAGCTTGCCATTAGAAAAGCTGAAGACAGAACCGATATTTTTAACGAGCTATTGGAAGGCTTAGGTGTTGGTCCTGTTGCGGGGGATGTTTTACTTGGCGGCATAAAAGCGCCAGTAGATACCATGAAACGTGCAGAGCAAGAGCTAATAGACGAAGTCCAGCGCCGCCGGCAACAACAAACTCAGCTACAAGGTACGTCAGGTAAACGCAGAAAGCGTCCCACAGTGATGCGCGGCATGATGATTTAGAGGTTTGGAAATGACGAATATGAAAACGACTGGCTCTACGACAGGAGCAACAGACACAGCTGCGAGTAGTGCACCATTACCCACTTTCCAACAAAACTTGATAGAGGCATTTACCCCTGTACTGGGTGAAGCAGAGACTCAGCAACTTGCCTCTCTAATCTCTTCATTGCCAACTATCTCGGGACAAACGGAATCACAAAGCATCGCGCTTTATGTTGATACGCTTGAAAACCTAAAAGCGAAAAATAACGCGTTTGCTGGTATATCATTGACCGACACCGCATCTGTTTGGATAAAGTCGCTACAAAGTGCTAACTCAGATGGCGAATTAACCGCAGCCGAGTTTAATGCTCAAACAAACCAAACGCTATCAAATCAGTTTCAGGCTTGGTTCAGTAAGTTACTGACGGAAAACGTAGATAGCTCGTTATCTACTGAGTTTGTTAGTCAATTCAATTTGGGGACTCAGAGTAACCAAGCGGAGCAGATCGCCAACCTCTCCGAGACAGGTCTGGCTAACGCCACCAAAGAAATTTCTCTTTTTGTTGCAGTGCTTGCTAATCAAATGGGCTCCCGTGAAGTGAGAGATGCTTCTATTTCTTTTCTTCGCAATGCCTTTAGTAGCTTAGGCTCCGTTAATCTCGCGCAACTGAAGAGCTCGGACTTTCTGTTGACTAAAGAGAGTTTCGCTCTTCAAGTCTCAGCTCAATTAAAAAGTAGTTTTCAAGGCATCGGTATTACTTTAAGCACCGATGACGCAAGTGCGCTAGCTAGCAGAATTACCTGGGCTCCTGGTATTTCTAAGCAGCAGCTTAAAGAAGCGTTAGATGAAATGGCCGCTCAAGTGAAAGGCCAATATAGCGCAGCTTATGGTGAGGCGAGTGGAACGAACAATCTAAAAGCAGCACTTAATACTGTCATTGGTGGAACTGAGCCTTTGACCCTTTCTAGTCTGTTCGCCAACTTCGCGGTGAGTTTAACAAATATAGAAATCGACGACTTTTACCAGGACAGCGCGATAGCCGATGTCCAAAAGACACAGATAACGGCAGCTCAAGTTAATTTGATCAAAGAAAACACCGAACGAGATATCCGATTACAGTTTGAAAAAATAGTAAAAGGTGAATCTACCGGGGCTTCATTTACTGAGCGATACGAGGCATTGCGCAAGAACTTAGGGGCATTGAAAGAGCGTCTACTCAATATCACCGATAAAGAGAAAGCGGATCGCGAGGTGAGAGCAGAGCACTCTCTAACGGCTCGTGATTTGTTGGCCGTTGTTGAGTCCAGCATTGGAGACCGTTTTGATGAGCAAGTGCTGCTTGCACTAAATGAGCGTCGTGTTAACCGTTTAGAGAAACGTAATGACCAGAAAGAGGCATTAGAGGATCTCACAATACAGCTTAAAGTTTTTGGTGTTGTGCAATCAAAAATTCACTCTACGCAAAGTGTTGATGGGGTTTATAAACCGGGATATCCAGAAAGTAACTTCAAAGCGAGTGACTTTAACTACAGCAATCAAACGGATTTTGAAGCTTCACCTGAGTACAAGTATTTGACGGATAATAAGATAACAAACCATCGAGACTTCCTTCAAACACAAGGTATTACTATCGGTGATGGTGCGTCGTACCAAGACGAAGAGAAGTCGAAAAAACTGTCTAATTTTTCTAGTTCTGTCAGTGCTAAATCCAAGTTGCTTAACGATGAAGTGCAAATCAAAACCACTGAGCTGAACGACACCAGTTCTCAATACAACTCGACCGTTGAAGCGATGAACAAGTTTGTTCAGAAGTACCACAGTATTTTACAAGAAATCCTACGAGCCATTTAAGGATAACCAACCATGACTAAAACAAACGCGACCGATCCATCCCAAATGCAAGCAGAAGAGCTGCTGTCTTTTCTGGAAGAGGGAGGCACGCTAAAAATGTTGCACGATGTGTCTCAGGACACCATCGAACACATTTATGCCGTAGGTTACAACTTTTTCCAATCGGGAAAGATTGAGCAAGCAGCGAAAGTATTTCAATTACTCAGCATGCTTGATCATTATCAGGCGCGATTTTTCATTGGCCTTGGCGCGGCTCGTCAGGAGTTGGGTGAGTATCTGCAGGCAATAGACGCCTACAGCTACGCAGCGCTAGTGGACGTAAATGATCCACGCCCACCTTTTCACTCTGCTGAATGTCACCTTAAACTGGAACAACTGACAGAAGCAGAGAGTGGGTTTTACAGCGCGAAGGAGATGTCTGCCGGAAAATCACAATATGCAGATTTGCATGAGCGTGCAGGCATCATGTTAGAAGCGGTGAGAAATAAAAAGGAGTAATTAGACTATGAGTTCTATTGCACTTGACCGCATCCAGACACAGGTTTATAGCCCTGAATCTGGCCAAGCCACGTTAGATAACGTGCAGAAAACGGCGTCTACAGCGACGCCTTCTGTGACGGTAGAAAACGTGAAGAGTAAAGATGCAGATGTACTGAACACCGGAAAAGTAAAAGTTCAGTTAGATGCACCTAACGCAGCTGTTAGTGACAAAGTGAATGATTTGACGCTAAAAGCCATGGCACAGCTGCAAAAGATCGTCGATACCATTGCAAAATCTCTCCATGCAGTTGCAGACCAAACAGGTTCGATTGCCGTCAAAATCATCGCAGGATCTGCTGATGATTTTGAAGTAGAGCTTGCTGCTATCACGGATAAACTGAAAAGTGCTCAAAACGAGCTGAAAATTCAGGAAGTGAAGGTCGCAAAAGCTAAGCACGAAAAAGAGATGGTGGAAAACCAAGACAAAATCAAAGAATCGGAAGCCGCTGCAAAAGAAGCCCAAAAATCAGGCTTAGCAGCGAAGATCTTTGGTTGGATCAGTGCGGTGGTTTCTATTGTTGTTGGTGCCGTAATGGTGGCAACGGGTGTTGGTGCAGCGGCCGGTGCACTTATGATCGCTGGTGGCGTCATGGGAGCAGTGAGCATGGCGTTGCAAGAGCCAGCCGTTCAAGATGCGCTAAAAGAAGCGGGCGTAAATGTCGATGTGCTAAACAAAGTCGTAATGGCATTAGAAATCGCCGTCGCGGTTATCGGAGCTGTTGTGACATTTGGTGGTGCAGCAGCTGGCGGTATCGCGAAACTTGCAGCGAAAGGTGCTGGTAAGGTAGCTCAAAAGGTCACGGAAATCGCTACGAAAGCCGCTGCAAACATGGCTAAAGTGGCTGATATGGGCACAAAAGCTGCGACAACAACAGCGAAAGCGATTCGTTATGGCGCAGAAACCGTCGATCTTGCCGTCAATGTGGGTAAAGGCGCAACGGACAGTGTCCACGCTGCTAACAATGCTCACGTGACAGAGATTCAGGCTGATATCACAGACCTTCGAGCCAAAATGACGTTAAGCCAGGCTGTCATTGATAAGCTCAAAGAAGAGATTGGTAAGTTGATGGAAGACTTCCAAGAGTTGATGAGCCTCATCATGCAAATGATTCAAGCGAAAAGTGAAACTATGCAAACGGTGTTAAGCCGTCCTGCAACGGTATAAGGAGTTTATTATGCTAGATAAAGTAGGCGGAATGGGTCGTGGTGAACTATACGGTTTAGGCGATACCATTAAAACCAACAAAGCAGAAAAAGCACCGGAAACAAAGCTTGAAGCGGGCGCTGTTAAAAGCCAAAGTGAGTCAGGTGTTTCTGGTGCAGCACGCTACCAGTTAGAGACACCTAAAGCTCCCACAGTGAGTAACCAAGCTCAAGTTGTTGCAAACCTAATGAGCGCTCTTGCGCCGACGGTGAGCTCATTAATGAGCACAACGATGAAAGCACTTAACGGTGAGGAGGTGATCAAGTCACCATCAGATGCGGTATCACAATCGTTGACGCTATTAACATTGTTGTATCAAGTATCAAAGCTGAGCCGTGAGCAGCAAGTGCTACAACGTGAAATTGCTGTTGAAGCAAACGTCGCGAGTTTAGAAAGCCAAGCGGCAGAACTCAACAACTCGGCAAGCGCGATGATCGCGATGGCAGTCGTTTCGGGTGTACTAGCGGGTGCTACCGCAATTATTGGTGCCCTTGGTTCTTTCAAAGCAGGGAAAGAAATCAAGAATGAAATGGCGAGCAATAATGTACTTAAAACGCAAAAAGCTGGCTTCGATCAAGCAGAAGAGTTATTAAATAACAATAGCTTGTCTAAAACGCAGCGAGATCAGGTTAAGCGTGCGCACTCACTAGCGAAAGACAATATCGCAGACACGACAGCGCAGCTGACAAGTGGTGGCCGTAAGTTCGATAAGTTGATGAGCTCAAACCAAGCGAAGAACGCTATTCTTCAAGCTTTGGGCCAGATGGCAAACTCAGCATCGAATGTAGAGCAAACCAAAGCGCAAGCGCGCAGCAAAGATGATGAAGTACAAGCGACTCGCGCACAAGCAGCCAAACAGAAAGCCGATGAAAACATTGGTTTCCAAGAAGGTTTATTGAAAGAGCTACGTGACTTGTTCCGATCTATCTCAGATAGCCAGAACCAAGCGTGGCGAGCATCAGTCCCAACGGTGTAACCATCCGTTTCACTAACTACAAAGCGTTGTTTATACAACGCTTTTTTTATTTCAGCTATCTAAACTAGATACGGATATTTACTGGGTGATTTGTTTGTAAAGCAATATAACGTAGTGAGTTACATTGCATAAAAGTTACTGTTTTTGTTGAACTCAGCTCAAAGCTAACAACTTCATAGTAGCCTTGTTGCGTAAAATTAAGTTAAAGTGCCATTATTATTCACAAAAAGTGTGTTTAAGAATTTTTTGTAGTGAAGGGTGTAATTAGATACTCAATAACAAAATATGGTAGTTCGACTGGTGAGTATTTGGGAACAGAATTATATAAAACTCAACTTAATAAGTAGTCGAAGATGGAAGATATCAGTTTAGCATCAGATTTAGTGATTTATCTGACTACGGTTGGAATTTTAGGTATATTTGCTTGGTTTTTGTTTGTTATTTATTTGAAATCCAAGTGGTTGAAGTATCTTGAAGATGCTCTTGATAATGGAGTTCGATACTACACTCTGAATATATTCTTATCAGGTCACGGAGTACTACAATATGGAACTGTTTTTCTGAGCACTTTTCATGCGAAACGATATAAAATGTTAGAGAAGAGGGATAAGGTTCCAATTCATATTCAACGATTGTTTGTTCTCTCATTCGTATTATTTATTTCAAGTACATCATGTCTTCTGGCTGGAGTTATAACTCATCATATTTATATAGAATAAAGGTTATTTAACAAGATTATAGTAATTTGACCTGAGTATTTCTATTTAATAGATAATTTAGAATGGACATATCAGTCTAAAGATTTAATTTTCTAGACTATACGGTTTACGCTTATATAGAGCCATTATATAACGGCAGAATATGCCAATAAAATGGTGATTACTAAGCTAACCGCCAAGGATGAGAACTCAAACGTTATCAAATTGTTAACGGTTGCTATACTTAAACGGTCATCAACACAAGTAAAAGGGATGTTCAATGTTTAAGTTTAAGCAAATCGCACTTGCGGCTTCTTTGGCGGCACTCACAACAGGCTTTTCTGCGTCTGCGGAGGAAACGTTTGTCACGATTGGTACCGGTGGCGTAACAGGGGTTTATTATCCGACTGGTGGCGCTATTTGTCGCTTGGTTAACAAATCGCGAGAAGATCACGGTATCCGTTGTTCGGTAGAAAGTACTGGGGGATCGATTTATAACATCAACACTATTCGTGCTGGTGAATTGGACCTCGGTATCGCGCAATCAGACTGGCAGTATCATGCTTACAAAGGAACCAGTAAGTTTGAAGAAAGCGGGCCTTTTAAAGAGCTACGCGCCGTATTCTCCGTTCATCCAGAACCGTTTACTGTCGTTGCACGTAAAGACGCGAACATCAAAACTTTTGATGATTTGAAAGGTAAGCGCGTTAACATTGGTAATCCTGGTTCTGGTCAGCGAGGTACTATGGAAGTACTAATGAACCAGTATGGTTGGAGTAACGACGACTTTAAGCTTGTCTCTGAGTTAAAAGCAGCAGAGCAATCAAAAGCACTTTGTGATAACAAAATTGATGCGATGATTTATACCGTTGGTCACCCAAGTGGAGCGATTAAAGAAGCCACTACGTCGTGTGATAGTAATATCGTAACGGTAGCTGGACCTAATGTAGAAAAACTGGTTGCAAACAACAGCTTCTATCGTGTCGCAAATGTCCCAGGTGGTATGTATCGTGGCACAGATAGTGATGTTCAAACCTTTGGTGTGGGCGCGACGTTTGTTTCTTCTACTGCGGTACCAGAAGATGTGGTTTATAACGTGGTTAAAGCGGTATTTGAAAACTTCGATGATTTCCGCCGTCTCCACCCAGCGTTTGCAAACTTGAAGAAAGAGGAAATGGTAAAAGACGGTTTATCTGCGCCTCTTCACCCAGGTGCGCTCAAATACTACAAAGAAGTAGGGCTGATTAAGTAAGCGTTACTTTCTCTTATTATTGATGTAAAACGCCATCTTTCTCGATCAATGCCACTCGTTTAACCGCGAGTGGCATATTTCTATTTCTCGTCATCCTGTACAGCGACGAAGGAGCGTGATACAGGATCTTCTATCCGAGCACTTTGTGATCAAAATGGTTTCATTAGCCGCTCAGTGTAGTGCTATTAGATTCCTAACCTCGCTGGAGTGACACAAAAATCGTTAAGCTATCTGCATTAATCTTTCGCGCTGGTGTTTTTGTAGGATTGTTATCCACTTGTACAAGTTTTGCTTAAACATAAACATCAATGAAAAAGTAGAGAGTGATGAGAATAGAAGAAAGAGCAACAAACCCTTTAACATGATTGGGATTCAGTTGACGAGATACACGAGCTGCAAGATACCCACCTACCAACGTACCGACCAAAACAACACTACCTGTGTGCCAATCAATGGAGCCATTGGCAACAAAAATCACGATAGCAATGAGTGAAACACACGTAGATACGAGCAATTTCAAACCGTTCATTAAATTAATGTCTTGGTGACCAGCTACTACCAGATAACTCAGAACAATAACCCCTAAACCTGCGTTGAAAAAACCACCGTAAGCAGAGACACCAACAAGTAGTAAACCCAACGCGATTGCTCCGAGTATGCCAGCATGTTTGTGCTCTTTCGCGACAGTTTTGATTAGCATTGTTAAACGAGAACCGGTGAGAAAAAGCACGGTGGCAAATAAGAGTAACCAAGGGATAGCTTCCATAAATAGCGATTCTGGCGTGTTGAGCAACAGATATGCTCCGACAGCGCCGCCGACTAAACTGAATGAGACTGTGAACAGCAGTTCATGCTTGTTCTTCATGATCTCTTCTCTGAACCCGACGGCTCCGCTAATGTAACCCGCACATGAAGCATACGTGTTTGTTGCGTTAGCCATAATAGGAGGAACACCAACTGCCAATAGAGCCGGAAAAGTAATAAAGCTTCCGCCTCCTGCTATGGAGTTAATGATCCCACCAATTACGCCAGCAACGAATAAAAGTGCGAGTTCTAAAAGCATAAACAATCCTTGTTATGTTCTTTTTCATTGTTAGAGCTTCAGATGATCCAACCTACATGCTCTAATGTTCTGATATGAGGTTTACTTTACCCGCTCCAAAACAAAATTGTTCAGTTCTGTAACGTTTTTGATGACATGAACGGCTTTAGTTTGAGAGTACCCCTCGAGGCGAGACATAAAGTCATCATTCCAGAATGCAGGGCATTGCTGAAGAACTTTGTAGCTTTGTAACGTTCCTTTCAGTACCGAACTACCATCAGGCCAACCTTCAGGTTTAATGAAAAGTCCTTTAAGGAGACGTTTCGTCACAAACCAATAGCTTACTGAGTATGGTAGATCAATATAAATGAGAGTATCGGCTGCATCTAAACGAGCGTTAAAAGAGCTGATCGGTCCAAGGCCATCTATAATCCAACGATCTGAGCTTAGTATATTGCTATGGGCTTCATCAAAAACGTTACGCTCAACGGGATCACCGTTTGGTTTATAGACTATTGAATCTAATTGATGAAGAGGAAGACCGGTAGCCGACGCGATTACTTTACTTACCGTCGATTTTCCACTGCCGGGTTTACCAAAAACTGCTATTTTTTGCATTGTGACCGCCTCCAAGAGAGCTTTTCCCATACGGTAGAGACAGAAAACCCACCGTTATGGGTGGGTTCGATAAATACTGAGCGCATCAAAAAATCCCACCATTCCTATGGAATGATGATAATTCGTTGGTTAAGTTGCGCTAAGTGTGTGTTCATACAATCACCTTCATATAACGACAGTGATTTGTCAATACCATCTGCACAATAAGCGAACGATTTGGAGGGCGGAAGATAAAGCCATCACGATGGATGGCTTTATCTAGGTTGAAAGAGACAGCGATTACTGCTCAACGCTGACTGGCTGTGCTTTAAACTTTTGAATCAGCTTTACGATTAGTGGACTTGCCAATACCAATACAGCTAAAACAGTAAAGGTAAGGGTAATAGGACGCTCCCATAGGAAACTCAGTTCTCCATCTGAAATCATTAATGCGCGGCGTAAGTTCTCTTCCATTAATCCTCCAAGGATGAAGCCCAGCAATAAAGGTGCGAGTGGGAAGTTAGCGAGCCGAAGTGCAATGGCAGCCATAGCCACAATCAGCATCACGAACACATCCATAGTATTAAAAGAGACCAAATAAACGCCGGTGATTGAGAAGAATAAAATCATCGGTAGAAGCACCGTTCTTGGAACCGCCAAAAGCTTTGAAATGTACGGAATCAACGGTAAGTTCAGGATCACAAGTACGATGTTGCCGAAGTACATGGAAATGATCACTGACCAGAACACATCTGGGTGTTCAACAAACAGGCGAGGGCCAGGTTGAATACCATAAGCGATCAGCGCACCGAGCATTATTGCTGTTGTACCAGAGCCCGGAATACCAAGCGTTAATAGCGGTACAAATGAACCACTAGATGCTGCATTGTTCGCAGACTCTGGCGCAACCAAACCACGTATACTGCCTTTACCGAACTCATCCTTTTTCTCTTTAGGTGCGAGGTTGCGCTCCATACCATAGCTTAAAAAAGCAGCAATGGTTGCCCCTGCGCCAGGAAGAACGCCAGTGAAGAAACCTAATATTGAAGAGCGAATTGAAACAGGCGCAACATCTTTGATTTCTTCCTTGGTCACTTTCATTGAGCCAATGTTGCTCAGCTTTTCTTGTTCTTCATCGCTGGTGTCTTTTGATGGTTTAAGGATGCCCATTAGTGTCTCACCCAGTGCGAATGTCGCCATTGCAAGCAACAAGAAGCTAAAGCCATCCATTAAATCCGTTAAACCGAAGGTAAAGCGTTCAACGCCTACGCCTTTATCGATTCCAACTGTAGATAGCATCAAACCAAGAATGGTCATCATCCACGCTTTGATTACCTGACCTTTCCCCGCAAAAGCCGCGACAGCTGATAACCCAAGTAGCATCAACGCAAAATAGTCCGACGATTGGAAGCTAAGGGAGACGCTAGCCAATGCTGGTGCGGCAACAAGCAACATAATGGCAGATAGCGTACCGCCAGTGAAAGACGAATAAGCTGCCAAAGCTAATGCTTTACCTGCTTGGCCTTTTTGGGCCATTGGGTAGCCGTCAAATGCTGTGACCACGGTTGAAGAACAACCCGGCGCGTTAATTAAAATCGACGATGTAGAGCCACCAAATACCGCACCGTAATAAACACCCGCCATTAAAATAAGGCCAGAGGAGGGCTCTAGGCCATAAGTAATTGGGATCATCAAAGCAATGGCTGAGATCGGCCCAAGTCCAGGTAACATGCCGATAAATGTACCGACGAAGCAACCAACGATCACCATCATAATGTTCATTGGCATTACTGCGGTGGATAAACCTTGTAGAATTCCATCTAACATAATTCAGTCCTTTCTTTGACTACCAGATGGTGAAAATCAAACCCGGTTCGAGATAGATGTCCAAACCTTGAGTGAGTAATAAGTAGAACGCGATCACGAATGGAAACGACGCGCCAAACAGAACGGGTTTACGTCTTTCCCCGAGCAGATAAAAGCCAGCCAATAAAAAGAAGCCAGTAGCTATCACAAAACCTAAGTAAGTCAGGCCCACGCCGTAGAGCGCCATTAAAATTAAAAAGGCAATCAGTAACTTCCAATTGAAGGTCAGCACTGCGCCACTTTGTTTATCTGGTTGTCCTGTCACCAGCAATAGCAAAGAAAGGCCGACACCAACGTAAGTCAGGATGGTTGGCAGAGTACGTGCGGTGAATGGTTCATACTCATCACCTGGAAACAATGGAATTTGTGAGGTTTGATAACCGTAGCAAAGACAGAAAAGTAGAAAGATCATTGCGCCGACGCGGTCACGACAGAGTAAATACTCTTTGGTGAAAAAGTTGGTTGAACGAGGCATATTCAACTCCTAACAAAAGTAAAAAAGACCGCATATGGACGTCAATGAATAAACTAAACCATTAACAATTAAGCATTTCGCTGCTAGTCGAGCCGCTTTGGGTATATAAACAAAGGAGTGTGCATGCCGATTGTCGACAATGTCCATATGCGGTGAAACTTAGAGTGCAAATACAATGGGGAAATACCAACCTACGTTATTCATTGAGGTTGGTATCTGAGGGACCCCAATTCGATTGTTACTTCAGGAAGCCTAACTCGCGCATTAAGTCACCCATCTGCTGCTCTTGATCTTCAAGAAACGCGAAGAATGCTTTATCCGCTTTATAGTTGTCGATCCAACCATTGCGGTCTCGAACGACTTGCCATTCGTCGGTGTTATACATTTTAGTAAATGCGGCATTCCATTCATCTAGCTTTTCTTGGCTTGTGCCTGGTGCTGCAAAGAATCCACGCCAGTTAGCAAAGACAGTTTCATTACCATATTCGGTGAGAGTTGGAATGTTAGGCGCAGCTTCTAAACGTTTTGGTGCTGTAATCGCTAACACTTTCACTTGCCCAGACTTAGACATTTCGAGTACTTCACCTAACCCTGTAGAGAGCAGTTGTGTTTCGCCTGAAAGTAGGGCAGCCATGGCTTTTCCACCTGCATCATAGGCAATGTAACGAACTTTACGCGCATCAAAACCTTCACCTTTGAAAGCTGCTGCTATAACCAAATGATCCATAGAACCACGAGCAGAGCCACCAGCAACCTTCACCTTACGTGGGTTTTCTTTAAAAGCTTTAACGACATCTTCCCAAGAGCTATAAGGAGAATCGGCTGATGTAACAATGGCGCCATAATCGGCAACCGTTGCGGCAACAGGAGTCAAGTCGCGGAAAGATTGTGGGAAGATCCCACTGAGCGAGCGAACGACGATCGGTGTTGAGTTCACCATGAGTGTATCTTCTTGACGATCAGCCGTTTCAATCAAATGTGCGATTGCTTTGCCACCGCCACCACCAGATAGGTTTTGAAATGATACGGTTTCGACGATGTCTAACTTTATTAATACATCACCAGTACCTCGGGCGGTCATGTCCCAACCGCCACCGGCACCTCCAGGGATAAGAAAGTGCATTTTTTCAATATCTGCAGCAAGAGCGTTGAATGAAAATGAAGCTGCGATGATTGAAGCGGCGAGCGTTGGTTTGAGTACCTTTAACATGTTCACGTTCCTTATGTTAGCGACTCTATTTAGTTGAGCCTTATTGTTTTTGCTCAGTTGTCATGCCTTGTAAGCGTTAAAGCTGAACTTGGTGTAAAGGTTAATTAAGTGTTAAATATCTGTCTGTAAAAGAGATATAAAGAGAATATTGAGCATTTCGGTTATTTTGTTCATAAAGTTCACGGTGAGAAGTTGGTGTTAGGTCACGCGGCTTTACGTTTTGGTAGGCCATAATAAAATGACGGAAAATGAACGAGGAAAAGAGAATGAAAGGGACGTGTTTGTGCGGCGCTATTGAAGTGATCGCAGATGCTAAGAATGAAGTGAGTCTATGCCACTGCTCGATGTGTCGAAAATGGTCGAGTGGAGCACTCCATGCTGTGCATTGTGGTCCTAACGTGACGTTTAAAGGTGGCGAACCTAAACGTTATCAGTCGTCAGACTGGGGAGTGAGGGGGTTTTGCGGTGAGTGTGGCACAAACCTTTTCTACCATTTGTTGCCGACAGGTGAGTACATTCTTTCCGCTGGTTTGTTCGATAACCCAGATTTCAAACTCACTTTAGAGATTTTTACCGATGAAAAGCCAGCTTATTATGACCTCAATTCCGCTTCACAAAAGATGACTTCGCAACAAGTCTTTGATCAATTTGTACCTAAAGAATAGTTTTTTATCCGATTATTGTTCGACAGCTGAGCTTTTAGTTTTTAGATCATAAGCTTAAAGGTTTACAAGTTGTCGACAATATAAGTTCCCCATTCTTTATTTCTGCTAAAAACAGCACTTAATAGGCATTTTAGGCCAGTTTAAATTACGACCTTAGTCTAAATTGTCGACAATTTACTTGATTGTCGACACTTTGATCGACTACTTTATATTCAGGTTAAGAAATTGTAGACATTTCGATGTCGGTAACAAGAGTATCTGAATATGAACTCTGAGTTGAAAGCTCGTTATAAAGTGCTGGGTTCTGAGAAAGAACACACCAAATCCGAAACGCTGACCGAAACACTCATTGAAGTCATTGTTAATGGCGACGTGAAGCCTGGCCATAAGATATCAGAGCCTGAGCTAGCAAAGAAATATCAAGTCAGTCGTGGGCCTTTGCGTGAAGCATTGATGCGCTTAGAGGGGCTAGGGCTCATCGAGCGAATTCCTCATGTTGGGGCTAGAGTGACCACTTTTTCTCCGGAAAAGCTGATAGAACTTTATGCCGTTCGAGAAGCATTGGAAGGCATGGCAGCAAGGTTAGCTGCGCGACACATTACGCAAGAAGAGCTCTTAAGCTTGGAAATGCTATTGTCGACACATTCCAAGCATATAGACCAAATGGAAGGCGCGTCTTACTTCCATCAACATGGTGACTTTGATTTTCACTATCGCATCATCCAAGCGAGCAGAAACAGTAAGTTAATATCTCTGCTGTGTGATGAACTCTATCACTTATTACGGATGTATCGTTACCAGTCGCCACGTGCGCAATCTCGCCCGAATGAGGCGCTCACCGAACACAAATTCATTTTGGAAGCCATTCGCAATCGCGATGAAGAGCTTGCAGAAATGTTGATGAGAAGACACATATCAGGAAGTCGAAAGCTCATCCAATCTCAAATTATACATACAGAAAGTTTAGACAAAGACTAGAAGGAATTCGTCATGAGCTTAACACCGGGAGCGAAATTCAGACTCGCCATTGAACAAAATAATCCACTACAAATTGTCGGCACTATAAACCCGTATTGCGCCATGATGGCAAAAAACTTGGGTCACCAAGCGATCTACTTGTCTGGTGGCGGTATCGCAAATGCGTCATACGGATTGCCGGATCTCGGTATCACAACATTAAACGACGTTTTGGTTGATGTTGACCGTATTACTAACGCATGTGATTTGCCTCTTTTGGTTGATATCGACACGGGCTTTGGCGGTGCATTTAACATTGCTCGCACGATCAAAGCGATGGAAAAAGCAGGCGCGGCAGCGGTGCACATGGAAGACCAAGTCGCACAGAAACGTTGTGGTCATCGTCCGAACAAAGCAATAGTCAGCCAGCAAGAGATGGTTGATCGCGTAAAAGCCGCGGTTGACGCACGCAATGATGAAAGTTTCGTGGTTATGGCTCGTACAGACGCGCTAGCTGTTGAAGGCATGGACAGCGCAATCGAGCGTGCGATTGCGTGTGTGGAAGCTGGCGCAGACATGATCTTCCCAGAAGCGATGACCAAGCTGGATCAGTACCTTCAGTTCTCAAACGCACTTGAGCAAGCAACTGGAAAGCACGTTCCTATTCTGGCCAACATTACCGAGTTCGGCGCAACGCCACTGTACGGCTGCGATGAGCTTGCAAAAGCGAAAGTCGATATGGTGCTTTACCCATTAAGTGCGTTCCGTGCCATGAACAAAGCTGCTGAAACGGTCTACAAACATTTGCTAGAAGTGGGTAATCAGGAAGCACTGGTTGATTCGATGCAAACACGTAAAGAGTTGTATCAGCACCTGAATTACCACGACTACGAAGACAAACTTGACCAGTTATTCTCTGAAGGGAAATAGCGGGGGAAAAGCAAAAATAGACGGAAGCCCAAGAAAAAGATAATCGGAATTTATCTCATCTAATAACGTGAAATTCGTTTGGCTAAAAACACCCCAGAGAGGGAAAAGTCAGACAGAAAAGGAGTTCAAACAATGTCTCAAACTGCAGAAAAGAAAGCAGAATTAGGTGGCGCAGGCCTTCGTGGTCAAAGCGCAGGAAGCACAGCTTTATGTACTGTCGGAAAAACGGGAACTGGTTTAACTTATCGTGGATACGATATTACTGATCTTGCGAACAACGCACAGTTTGAAGAAGTGGCTCACCTTCTGTTACGCGGTCACTTGCCGAATCAACAAGAACTTGATGCGTACAAGACACACCTACTCAGCTTTAGAGGTTTGCCAGCCGAGCTAAAACAAGCTTTAGAGTTGATTCCTGCAAGCGCACACCCAATGGACGTAATGCGCACGGGTTGTTCTGTATTGGGTAACCTAGAGCAGGAAATGAGCTTCGAGGAGCAACTGAAAGCAACCGAACGTATGCTAGCCTTGTTCCCTGCCATCATCTGTTACTGGTACCGCTTTAGTCATGATGGCGTGCGTATCAACACCGAGGATCAGACTGAAGATTGCATCGGTGGTTACTTTTTGCGATTACTTACAGACAAAGCGCCATCTGCGCTGCACAAACAAGTGATGCATTGCTCGCTTATTCTTTATGCTGAACATGAGTTTAATGCTTCTACATTCGCAGCACGCGTTTGTGCATCAACGTTGTCAGACATCCATTCTTGTATCACGGCAGCAATCGGTACGCTTCGTGGACCACTTCACGGAGGTGCGAACGAAGCGGCGATGGAAATGATTGAAGATTGGCAAACGCCCGACGAGGCGGAAGCGAACATCATGAAAATGCTAGCCAATAAAGACAAGATCATGGGCTTTGGTCATGCGATTTATCGTGAAAGTGACCCTCGCAACGCCTTAATAAAACGCTGGTCCAAAGAGTTATCGAAGCAAGTTGGTGATACACATCTATATGCGGTTTCTGAGCGTGTTGAATCAGTGATGAAGCGAGAGAAAGGTCTGTTCTGTAATGCGGACTTCTTCCATGCATCGGCTTACCACTTCATGGACATTCCAACCAAACTATTTACCCCAATCTTTGTGATGAGTCGTTTAACGGGCTGGGCTGCACACGTTTATGAACAGCGTGCCAATAACCGTATTATTCGCCCAAGTGCTGATTACACGGGCCCAGATCATCAAGAATGGGTGCCTATCGAGAATCGCTAGCGCGAAGGTCAACGAGGGCATTATATGCTTTGGTTGACCACCTCCTTCCTTTGTCATTCTCTCTAACAGAGGAAGGAGATCCTCTCATCACTGTGTTTCTGGAGCAATGGAAAACCTTGATGAAGGCAAGATGTAAAGACTGAATGGAAGCAAACCATGAACACAAATATTAATACTCAATATCGTAAGCCGCTTCCGGGAACTCAACTGGATTATTTTGATGCACGCGAAGCCGTCAATGCCATTTCTCCTGGAGCCTATGAAACACTCCCTTATACCTCTCGCGTGCTAGCTGAGCAACTGGTCCGTCGCTGTGACCCGAACACATTGACAGATAGCCTGAAACAGTTAATTGAACGCAAACGCGATCTTGATTTTCCTTGGTATCCAGCACGCGTTGTTTGTCATGACATTCTTGGTCAGACCGCTCTAGTCGATTTAGCGGGTCTACGCGATGCCATTTCAGATCAGGGCGGCGATCCTGCAAAAGTGAACCCAGTGGTTGAGACACAATTGATCGTTGACCACTCTTTAGCGGTTGAACATGCGGGCTTTGACCCTGATGCCTTCGACAAAAACCGCGCGATTGAAGAGCGCCGTAATGAAGACCGATTTCACTTTATCGAGTGGTGTAAAACAGCGTTTGAAAACGTCAGCGTGATTCCAGCTGGGAATGGCATCATGCACCAAATCAACTTGGAAAAAATGTCTCCTGTGGTACAAGCAAAGCAGGGCATTGCCTACCCTGACACCTGTGTGGGTACGGACAGTCACACGCCTCACGTAGACGCTCTTGGTGTTATTGCGATAGGTGTCGGTGGTCTGGAAGCAGAAACCGTCATGCTTGGCCGACCATCAATGATGCGTCTACCAGATATTGTCGGTGTCAAACTGACGGGTAAACGTCAACCGGGCATTACCGCAACGGATATTGTCCTCGCGATTACTGAGTTTCTGCGTAATGAGCGTGTGGTATCTTCATATCTTGAATTCTTCGGAGAAGGCGCACGTGATCTAACGATCGGAGACCGCGCAACGATTTCAAACATGACACCAGAATACGGCGCAACAGCTGGCATGTTTTATATTGATGAGCAGACCATCAATTACTTGAAACTAACTGGTCGAGATGAAGAACAAGTTGCTCTAGTAGAAAATTACGCAAAACAAACCGGTCTTTGGGCAGACGATCTTGATAGCGCCGTTTACGAGCGCGTACTTGAGTTCGATTTATCATCAGTTAGCCGTAACTTGGCTGGTCCGTCAAACCCTCATCGTCGTTTACCAACTTCTGAGTTGGCACAGCGCGGCATTTCTGGAGCGTGGGAAGAGAAAGAAGGCGAGTTGCCAGATGGTGCAGTGATCATTGCTGCTATTACCTCATGTACGAATACTAGTAACCCAAGAAACGTGGTTGCTGCTGGCCTTGTGGCGAAGAAAGCCAACGAACTTGGTCTTGTACGTAAACCTTGGGTGAAATCGTCTTTTGCTCCGGGTTCTAAAGTTGCACGCTTGTATCTGGAAGAAGCGGGCTTATTACCAGAGCTAGAGAAGCTTGGCTTTGGCATTGTTGGTTACGCATGTACAACTTGTAACGGTATGAGTGGTGCGCTGGATCCAAAAATCCAACAAGAGATCATCGACCGTGATTTATATGCGACAGCGGTGCTTTCTGGTAACCGTAACTTTGATGGTCGAATCCATCCGTACGCCAAACAAGCTTTTTTGGCTTCACCACCATTGGTTGTCGCTTATGCGCTAGCGGGTACGATTCGTTTTGATATCGAGCGCGATGCATTGGGCACGGACCAAAACGGCAAACCAATTTATCTCAATGATTTGTGGCCAAGCGATGAAGAGATCGATGCAGTTGTCGGTACTCATGTTAAACCTGAGCAGTTTAAGCAAGTTTACATTCAGATGTTTAAGCTGAATGATCAAGAGCAAAATCCCAACCCGCTGTACGACTGGCGTCCGATGAGTACCTATATCCGCCGACCACCGTACTGGGAAGGTGCGCTAGCGGGAGAAAGAACATTGTCTGGTATGCGTCCATTGGCGATTCTGGGCGACAACATCACCACTGATCACTTATCACCATCCAACGCGATTCTCGCAAGCAGCGCAGCAGGTGAATACTTAGCGAAAATGGGTGTGCCAGAAGAAGATTTCAACTCTTACGCGACTCACCGTGGTGACCACTTAACGGCGCAACGCGCGACCTTCGCTAACCCAAAGCTGTTCAATGAAATGGTAAAGGAAAACGGCGAAGTCGTGCAGGGATCTCTGGCGCGTGTAGAGCCAGAAGGACAGGTGGTTCGTATGTGGGAAGCGATTGAAACCTACATGAATCGTAAACAACCATTGATCGTGGTGGCTGGCGCGGATTACGGTCAGGGGTCATCCCGTGACTGGGCAGCAAAAGGCGTTCGACTGGCGGGCGTAGAAGCCATTGTTGCTGAAGGCTTTGAGCGTATTCACCGTACTAACTTGGTTGGCATGGGCGTACTACCACTGCAATTTAAGTCGGGCGTTAACCGCAATACGCTAGAGCTGGATGGTACGGAACTTTACGACGTGGTTGGAGAAATCAAGCCGGGCGCTGATTTAGCGCTGGTTATCACACGCAGCAACGGCGATAAAGTCGATGTTCCGGTTACTTGTCGCTTAGATACCGCTGACGAAGTTCACGTGTACAACGCGGGCGGTGTTCTGCAGCGTTTCGCGCAAGATTTCTTGGCACAATAAGGAGTGCGTATGTCAAATAATACTCCGAATCAAACAAGCCAAATAAAAGTGCCCGCGACGTACATGCGTGGCGGCACGAGTAAAGGTGTCTTTTTCAACCTAGAGGATTTACCTCAAGAAGCGCAAGTGGCTGGAGCCGCACGTGACAAACTGTTGCTACGCGTTATTGGCAGCCCTGATCCTTACGCGAAGCAAATTGATGGCATGGGGGGCGCGACGTCAAGCACCAGTAAAACAGTGATTGTTTCGCGCAGCAGCAGAGCCGATCACGATGTTGACTACTTATTTGGCCAAGTGTCGATCGACAAACCATTCGTCGATTGGAGCGGTAACTGCGGCAACTTGTCTGCCGCTGTCGGTCCTTTCGCCATTCATGCTGGTCTGATCCCACAAGATCGCATTCCAGAAAATGGCACTGTGACGGTGCGTGTTTGGCAGGTGAACATCAGCAAAACCATCTTGATTCATGTGCCAATCGTCAATGGTTTTGTCCAGGAAACTGGAGAGTTTGAACTCGATGGTGTCACGTTTCCAGCTGCAGAGATTCAAGTGGATTTTGTTGACCCTTCCGATGGCGAAGGAAGTATGTTCCCAACGGGTAACTTAGTTGATGATTTGGTGGTGCCGGATGTGGGTACGTTCAACGCGACCTTTATTAACGCGGGCATACCAACCATTTTTATTGATGCTGAATCGATAGGATATCAGGGCACCGAGCTGCAAGACGATATCAACAACGATGACACAGCATTAGCGATGTTCGAATCCATCCGCGCATATGGCGCGTTAAAAATGGGCCTGATTTCTGATTTAGAAGAAGCTCAAACACGCCAACATACGCCGAAAATAGCGTTTGTTTCTAAACCGAAAAGTTACCTGTCTTCAAGTGGTAAAGCCGTTAATGAGTCGGATATTGATGTGCTCGTTCGCGCGCTGTCGATGGGCAAGCTACATCATGCAATGATGGGAACAGCAGCCGTTGCTATTGCTTCTGCCGCGTGTGTGCCCGGAACGTTAGTGAATTTAGCCGCTGGTGGCGGTGAAAAAGAGTCCGTGACTTTTGGTCACCCGTCAGGAACGTTAAAAGTTGGGGCACAAGCGAAGCAAACTGAGCAGGGCTGGGTGGTGCAAAAAGCCATTATGAGCCGAAGTGCGAGAATACTGATGGAGGGATTTGTGCGTGTACCCTTCTATGTCTTCGATTAAAAGAGACGATCTTTGGATTAAAAGAGCGATCTTTGAGTAGAACGAGAGCAATGTCAGGACATACTGGAGGAAGCAATATGTCTTCATACGAAAAAGAATACTTATGGGCGAAGAATGAACCGGAGAGTTTTTGGCGCGCTCAAGCGGAGAATATCGATTGGTTTGAATCTCCTAAAACTATCTTGAAATCTGATGAAAACGGCATAGAACGTTGGTTTCCAGATGGTGTAATGAATACGTGCTGGTTAGCATTAGATTACCATTGCGAGCAAGGACGCGGTGATAATACTGCACTCATTTATGACTCGCCAGTGACAGGTCGTAAAGCCACGTACACCTATAGCGACCTACGTGACCAAGTAGCAAAAATTGCTGGCATGCTGTCTGCTCAAGGTGTTGAAAAAGGCGACCGAGTCGTTATTTATATGCCGATGATCCCAGAAGCCGCAATGGCGATGCTTGCCTGCGCGCGTTTGGGGGCGATTCATTCCGTAGTATTCGGTGGTTTTGCACCTAATGAGCTTGCTGTACGAATTGAAGATGCAGAGCCGAAAGTGATCATGACGGCGTCGTGCGGGATTGAGATCAACAAAGTCATTCCATACAAACCAATGGTAGACAAAGCCATTATGGACAGCCGTTGGAAGCCTGAGAAAGTGTTTGTTTTCCAACGTCCGGAGTGCGACGCTGAGCTGAACCAAGATAGGGACTTAGATTGGCAGCGAGAGTACAACCAAGCGCTGCCACATGGTTGTGTTCCGGTGTTAGCAACCGATCCGCTCTACATACTTTATACATCGGGTACGACAGGTAAGCCGAAAGGCGTTGTGCGTGATAACGGTGGCCATGCTGTCGCGATGAAGTACTCCATGAGCGCAATCTATAACATTCCTCAAGATGGCGTCTTTTGGGCGGCATCTGATGTGGGCTGGGTAGTAGGGCACTCTTACATTGTTTACGCTCCACTGATTCACGGTTGCACTACTATCCTATTCGAAGGCAAGCCTGTTCGAACACCGGATCCTGGCGCATTTTGGCGAGTGTGTGATGAATATAAAGTAGATGCGTTGTTCTCTGCACCAACGGCGTTTCGTGCGATTAAGAAAGAGGACCCGGAAGGCGAGCACTTAAAACAGTACGACTTGTCGAATCTGAAAACCATCTTTATGGCGGGAGAACGCCTTGACCCTCCGACACTGGAGTGGGTTCAGAGCAAAGCGGACAAGCCCGTTATTGACCACTGGTGGCAAACCGAGACGGGCTGGGCCATCGCGGGCAACCCGACAGGTGTCGAAATGATGCCAGTTAAAGCTGGTTCTTCGACGAAGCCCATTCCGGGTTATCAGGTCGAGATTCTGAATGAACTTGGAGAGGCTATCGGGCCTAACCAACAAGGCTTTGTCGCATTAAAACGTCCGCTACCACCAAGTTGTCTGCCAACGGTTTGGCGTAATCATGACCGTTTTGAAACTGGTTATCTTAGCCAATTCCCAGGCTACTACGTGTCAGGTGATGGTGGCTATCTGGATGAAGACGGTTACCTGTTTATTATGGGACGTATTGATGACGTGATTAATGTCGCGGGACACCGATTGTCGACAGGTGAAATGGAAGAAATAGTAGGAGGCCACCCAGCGATTGCAGAATGTGCGGTGGTTGGTATCCACGATGATCTAAAAGGTCAGCTTCCACTTGGCTTTGTGGTACTAAAAGACGGTGTAAAAGTGGATGAGCTAGACCTTGAAGGTGAGCTTGTGGGCAAAGTGCGTAGTGAGATAGGTGCAGTTGCTTGCTTCAAGCATGCGTTGGTTGTAGACCGTTTACCGAAAACACGTTCAGGTAAAATTTTGCGTCGAACTATACGTCAAATAGCTGATGGTGAAAAATACACCGTTCCGTCAACGATTGATGACCCAAGTAGCTTGAACGAAATTGAGCGAGTGCTACGACGCTGAGAAAAACTCAATTCTAACTAACCCCTGATCCTCGAACTCTGTTGGTTGGTTCTGCCTCTGTACGTTTATTAAGTGCAGGGGCCTTTTTGTTGTTCAAACAGTACAAACGTATCGTGAAAGCATTTGTGACTTGCCAATACGACGTTTTCCTCACAAACTACAGCCATTCCATTTTTAGTGACCCTTTGTATGACCACGTTTGCGATTAAACCTGCGTGTTTTAGCGACCTAGAGTTGCTCAACGATCTTATGTTCGAGCTTCATGATGAGCATCATCTTCAATCTCCTGAGCTTTTCAAAACGGCAGAGGAGATAGAACAAGAAAAAAGCATTGCTCGATATATTGATGACCCTGAGTGCCTTGTTTACGTAGCAAAACAAGGAGATGAAATTATTGGCTTTATCTCTGGTCACTTCTGTGAACTTATTTCTACCGTCAGCCAGCCAGTTATGATGGGAAGTGTGGATGAGCTCTATGTGCTGCCTGAATATCGAAAACAAGGTACGGCGCAGGCATTGATTAATAAAATTGAGTCAACGTTCTCTGATTACGGTGCAAAACAGATGTTTGTTGAAGTATGGCATTTTAACCAGGGCGCAATATCTTTGTATGAAAAACAAGGATTTGCACATCATATCCACTATTTAAGAAAACCGCTGAACGAATAATCGTATTTAACTTTAATATTGTGATTTAGGTTCTATCGAATTGAAATCATTCAGTTCGTCAATAGACTTTTCTCTATAAGTTGCTCGCAATGTTAACAAATTGATATGCACCTACATTGGTATCGGCGTTTTTGTCTGCTTGTTTATTAGTAGCACGAGGATCGTGCTTACAAAAACAAGAGGACAATATTTTGAAACTAACAAAATCGTTACTTGCTTTAGCCGTTTTGCCAATGTTCGCAAGTGCTGATGATTTGTCACAGACGCAAAATCATACTATCCAACCCCAGATCGTAGGCGGAGTAACTGCCGACCCACGTGACTGGAAATTCTACACCCAAATTGTTAGTCGTTATGGTAACCGATCATATTGTGGGGCCAGTTATATCGGGAATGGTTACGTCCTGACTGCTGCACATTGTGTTGAGGGTGATTCTCCGAGTCAGATTGCGGTTAAAATCGGTGGCGTTGTTTATAACGGTAGTGATGGTGTTCGTGCAAACGTCAGTGAGATCCATATGCACCCGGCATATCGCCGCGCGACGCTTTCTCATGACCTCGCGGTATTGAAGCTCGACTCTGTGCCTCAAGGTGTTTCTTCAGTTGAGATTGCGAATGGCAGTCTAACGCAATACGCGAGCATCGGAGATTGGCTTAGTGTTGCTGGCTTAGGGCGAACTTCTGAAGGAGGAAGCTCTCCGTCTCGATTGCAAGAGGTTGACGTCCCACTTGTGTCGGATATGACTTGCCGTCAAGCCGGTGGCAACTACACAACGGTTGGAGAAGTGTCATTCTGTGCGGGTATTCCTCAAGGTGGGATAGATTCTTGTCAGGGAGATAGTGGTGGTCCAATCGTCATTAATCGCAGTGGTGTAATTACTCAACTTGGTGTGGTCAGTTGGGGAATAGGTTGTGCTCGTCCTGGTATGTATGGGGTTTATAGCGATATCGCTGCTATGCGCAATTTTGTCGATGGTGTTATCGGAACAGCAACACCACCAAAAGAAAATGTTTCTGTTGGATACACCACCGAACAGACACTGGCATCATTTAATGTTGGGGAGTTACAGCAACATAGCTTTGTTATCCAGAATTCAGGGAGCACCACGTTTACTGTGGAAAATGTTCGCGCGTTTGCTTCGGGTGTTACTGATGCAGCTGTTATTGCCAATGATCAGTGCTCTCAGGCGACGTTAGCAATGAATGCAAGTTGTCGTGTTGATGTTGAATTTGGTGCTACTCAGAGCGGAGAAGCAAGAGTGGTTTTGAACTTCAACATTGATAAGACCAGCACACAATACCAAGCGTTAGTATCCGCTCAAGCGAAAACGGTGACAACGCCTCCCACAGATAGCTGTACAACTGTATGGCAAGCCAGCTTAGTGTATCTCAAAGGAGATACGGTCACTTGGAATGGTAAAGTTTGGCAAGCGCAGTGGTGGACTCAAGGTGATAATCCAGCAGACTCAGGGCCTTGGGGTGTTTGGCAAAAAGTAGGTGATGCGAATTGCACGTCTAACTAACTATCGGGCCAGTGAATTTGATTCGTTGACCATGAGATAAGATTCATTCTTGGTTTCAACGATCAGTACATAGTTATCATAACTGGGGTTTATTGTTTGCGAATAATAAGCCCTTTTTTATTGTGTCAACTATGAGAACCCACAAAATGTGTATGACTTTTTCCTGACGTTATCTTTATATAACTGGCAGAATTGCGATCAACATTTTATGTTTTGTCTGATCTTTGTCAGGTTTGCATTAAATTATTCTCCAGTGAGCGTTGAGATCGGGTTTTACGCGATCAACTCAGTTTGGCATAACTCGTTACTTAATTTTTGTCGAAAAAGATAAGATTAACTGCCATGATTCATTGGTTATCATTATGTTTATTTAAGGTCATATTTTGTGTTGAGACAGCTATTATTACTCATCCTTTGTTTTATTTTGTTACCTGTTTCACCGATCTCTACGGCTAAAGCCACTGCGAGCGAAGTTAAAGGAGCGCTCTGTATTGTTCGCGCTGATGACAAGTTAGTGCTAGTTCATGAAGTATTAACGGATAAGATTTCTCTACCTGGCGGAACCATCATTGATGGTGAGTCTCCACAAGTTGCTGCTCAACGAGAAACGTGGGAAGAAACCGGTATAGTGGTTACGGTTGGAGAGGAGCTTGGCAGAACGGACACTGCGGTTTTTTACGACTGTATATCAGACTCTGACATTATCGCTTTTTCTATGAATAATTCTTTAGGTGGAAATGAACTGCCTATTTGGTTTGCCCCTCATTATGGAGTAGAAGTTGCGTCAGCGATGTTGCTTAGCCCATCTGAATTACCATCATCTTTATATCGTTATCCTGAGCAATGGCCACAAGCCACTCAGTTTTTTGATCAAGCTACCAAGCAATCAGTATCTTATGTGACTCAGTTGATCGAATCCGCGCCTTCATTTCGTCAGGTTGAATTGGCGTGGCTGATAGATTTACAGAGTTGGGTAGGGGCGTTGTCAGAAACGAGTTACGAGGTAGCTAGTCAGATCTCGAAACTGGTTGTAGACCTGACAGAACCGACGGTACTACTCTTTCTATTTCCTTTTGCCATGATGCGCTTTGGTAGCCGGTTTGTGTACCGACTCTTTTTTGCAATTAGTGCAACGTCGCTTATGGTGCTTGTCGCTCAACAAGGCTTTTCGTTACCGCGCCCACATGTCTATATACCAATGATGGAGTTAACGCACAGCTTTGGCTTTAGTTTTCCTAGCTTGCCTATCGCTGTGTGGTTTTGTGTTCTGACGTTCTTGTTTCATAGAACCCAGTATTTCGGTTTGAATGGAACAACGGCAGTCTTCGTGTTCATCACTCTTACAGTGGTGTTAGGTAAGTTTTTCCTCGGCAGTGCCTTTATTTTAGATACGTTATTTGGCGCGCTGTTAGGCAGCTTGGTGGCTTGGCATGTTCTTCGACTGGAGACAAATCAAGATGTGAACGTTGATCAAGTTCTAAGCTCAAAAGGCGTCTGGTTCATTATGACTGTGGCAACAGCGGTCATCTCCGTCATCTGGCCATTACCTGTGTTTGGTCGCTGGCTAGCAATTTTAATCACTGCATCAGCGTTGGTCATGACATTTAAAGAGTCGAAAGCACATTTAGATACTCGGCAGATGATCTTTGTGACGCTGGCATTGTTGCTTGTTGATCAACTCTATTTGTACTCGGCTAATATCGTATCGTTTAGCGGTTTGTGGTCATTAGTCTTGTCGACGTTACATTATCCATTATTAATGTTGTTATTTATGCTGCTTGCAAGGAAGCTGACTTGTGAAAACCAACCGAGCAAAACGTTGCTAGATTGATGGCTGTATTTGTTATCTATTAGTATTTAAGTAAAAACAAAGCCTTGCATTACAGCAAGGCTTTTACACGTTTAGTCCACGAACAACGCCGCTTGCCTATCTTGGACGGCTAGGGATGTTAAACGTAAGAAGCTTAACGCAACAGACATGGCGGAAAGGGCTATGCATTGAGCACGAACTTTTCTATAGCTTTAGCGACACCGTGCTCATCATTACTTGCCGTAATGTAGTCAGCGATTTGCTTGGTTTCTTCCATTGCATTTGCCATCGCGATACCAAGGCCAGCGTATTTCAGCATGTGGTGGTCATTTTCTGCGTCACCCATACAGATAACTTCTTCCGGTTTAATTCCCAGATACTCGGCAATTGCGGCAACACCAATACCTTTGTTGCTCGCAGGGTTAAGAAACTCAAGGAAAAACGGAGCGCTTTGAACAACCGTAAACGCTTCGCGCATTTCAGCTGGCAGTGCTGCTATAACTTCTGTTAGTTTGCTTGGCTCTGCAACCATCATAGCTTTGATGATTGGATGATCGTCTTCTAGTGATTCGAAGTTCATCTCGGTGACATTTAAGCCATTTATCTTTGCTTCAATATCGGTGTAAGGGTTGTGTTCGTTGGTGATTAAACCATGAACTTGACTAAAAGCATGGACGTACGCACCTAGCTCTTCGGCTTTTCGCGCCACCAATTTTGCAGCTTTACCATCTATGATTTGCTGGTGGATGATGTCGTTTGTGCCTACGTTCTTGACCATCGAACCGTTGTAGTAAAGAACAAAATCTCGATCGGAATGGATATTCAGTTCGTCGAGCTTGTCTTGCATTCCTTCTAATGGGCGACCAGAAGCGAGAACGACAGTAACGCCTGCTTCTCGAGCTTTTGCGATCGCTTGTTTGTTTTCTTCAGAAATGGCTTTATCACTATTGAGTAGCGTGCCATCCATATCTAGTGCGATCAGTTTATACATCATTTCTTACCTTAAAGTTTTTTGGGAGCTGTCAGTGAATAAGGCTTGGTTTAACGTTAACCAGAAACCTATATTCATTACGCTATGAAACTACAAAATGGTCTATTTTAACAATTAATTTTTGGTTTAAATTGACCTAGACACGCGTGTCCATTATGGTCTTCGCCTCGAAATGTTATGAGTTGAGTGAGTTCTGCGTTGTATAAGCTAAATGAGATGTTTGAAACCATCCAAGGGGAAGGGGTTTTCACTGGAGTCCCTGCTGTTTTTGTTCGGCTTCAAGAGTGTCCGGTTGGTTGCTCATGGTGCGATACCAAACAAACGTGGTATGCAGATGAGAATGATCAACGTCAAATAGGCGATATTCTGGTGAAAACGGAAGACTCTCCGACGTGGTGTGTTGCATCTGCCGAGAACATCGTAGAGCAATATCAACAGCAAGGCTTTAATGCTAAGCATATCGTGATTACTGGTGGAGAGCCTTGTATTTATGATCTGCGCCCTTTAACAAAGGCGTTTGAAGATATGGGGTGCCAATGCCAAATTGAAACCAGTGGCACATCAGAAGTGATTACTTCAGAAAATACGTGGGTGACAGTGTCACCAAAAGTAGCAATGAAAGGTAAATTACCAGTGCTTAATAGCGCGTTAGAGCGGGCAAATGAGATTAAGCATCCAGTCGGTACCCAGAAAGACATCGACCACCTTGATGATCTTTTAGCAAATGCGAACGTAGCGGCTGAGACTATCATTGCACTACAACCAATTAGCCAGAAGCCTCGTGCTACGCAATTGTGTATTGATACGTGTATTGCCCGCAATTGGCGTTTGTCTGTTCAAACTCATAAATATTTGAGTATTGCTTAGACGAGAGACTCGTCATCATTCGAGGTAGCTTTTCTATCTAATCCCGGTTTCGCGGAGTAATGCCGTTGGTAGCTTTGCTATCGAAACATTGTCGATATATCTAAGCAATTTATAGCGTTGTAAAAGCTAAGCAGTGTTGGCTGTTGTGGTGTAGTGCTATCTTTGGTTCGACAATCGTTTCGCATTTAATTGATGCCACCAATCTGGCGGCATCAAAATAAAGCTCTGTTGGCTGGAGTTTCACGCTGAGATAAAACGTTTAGAAGCTAACGCAAAAGGTTTTATCCCAGCGCTATTACCGCTAACAAAGACTATTTGCTCGCTAAGTATTCTTCTAAGCCGCTTTGTCGCAGTAGGCACGCTGGGCATTCACCACAGCCTTTACCAACGATTCCGTTGTAACATGTTAACGTATTGTTTTGGACAAACTCCAACATATTGTGCTTATCAGCTAGAGCCCAGGTCTCTGCTTTAGTAAGCCACATTAAAGGAGTCTTAATATTGAAGGCTTTATCCATACCTAAATTGCAAGAGAGATTTAGAGAGCGAATAAAGTTGTCTCGGCAGTCAGGGTAACCACTAAAGTCTGTTTCGCAAACTCCCGTAATGATGTCTTGAATACCAAGCTGGTAAGCATGGATACATGCGTAAGTAAGAAAGAGGATGTTTCTCCCTGGAACGAATGTATTGGGTACGTTAGCGTCGCTTAAGTCATTAGATACCGGAATGTTGTCTCTTGTCAGCGAGCTTATCGCTAACTCATTAATTGATTTTACATCCAGGACTTTGTGGCTTTTGATGTTAAGTTGCTTACCTAATTCGATAGCGATATCTATTTCATCTGAATGACGCTGGCCATAATCAAACGTTATAGCATGAACCTCATCATATGTATTTAATGCATCGATTAAGCAGGTCGTAGAGTCCTGCCCACCGGAAAAAACCACAAGTGCTTTTGTTGTAGCCATGTTGAACCCTTAGTTATGCTCTTTGATTCTTTGGTATTGATACGTATTCTTAGGCGTTTAATCCCAATTACGTACTCGACTTGTTCGTAGCGATTGCGTCCGCAATCAACTGGGCTGTGCTCTCAAGCACTCTTTGCTTGTCATCATTTGACAGCTTGTGGAGATTCACAGCAAGTTCAGCGGTGATTTCATCTTCACAAAAAAAATAGTTTAGAGGTACGTTTAGCTCATCTGCGATAAGTTTGAGCGTTTTTACGTCGGGAGTATGGCGCTCCCTTTCGTATTGGTTCATCCTTGCACTTGCAGAACTATCATCCATGCCGATACGGATGCCCAGTGCTTTTTGGGACAGATTCGCTTGTTTACGCGCATGCTTAAGGCGGGCTGGGAGTGGGTTATTAAACAACACTTAAAGTTCATACGAAGGACTTGGATGACTAAGATTATCTTAGTTTTTCTGATTTGTGTATACTAAGTAATGCTTAGTTATTGCCGAGGTCGCCAAGGCCGTGTATGTATAGCTAAACAAGATTTCGTATCTTTAGGTTGATTAAGTGACGTTGAATCTACTTCTTCAAAAACTGCCGTATGGAGGCGCGGGAGGAGCGAGTAAGGGCACGAGAAACCGCAGCGATTTGTAGAGCAGAATTTGCTCTTCACATAAACGTAGTCGTCTAAGTTGAAGAGCAATATTGTTCTTGATGATCAACTATATACTTAAGTAAATAACTGTGTCGCACAATAGATCAGAGCTGCTGCTAAGCTCATATTGATGACTTTGCCATATCTCTGGAATTGCGATTGAAGTAGCTTTCCTGCAACGGCCCAAACTACGTTGCTAAGAAGTGCGATCAAAGCAAGAATGAGGCTAGTCGCTAAGATCCAGTAGATATTCTGAGTGTGGGGCAGTACGAACGTAGAAATAGAGGTAATTCCATAAAGAATGATTTTCACATTAACGAACTGCAAACCTAAACCTGTTAAGAAACTGATACCTTTAGAATTATCCGATGAAGTTTTGATCTCACTCGTAGCAAGCCCCCAAGCCAACCAAACAATGTAAGCTGCTCCAATCCATGTTAGCCAAGGTGTAATCACGGGCAAGAGGCTGATCATGTTATACGTGAAAGCGCCACAAAGTAGCATCAAAACAACATAGCCACAAAACATCCCCGAAATCACTTTTGTAGAGCGTTTTAGTCCATATTGCGTCGCGATGCTGAGCGATAAAATGTTGTTTGGCCCTGGTGTAATTGAAGTAATGATTACGTAAGTAAAAAATGCGGTGTAGATGGCGGTCATCTCTATCTCTCCTGTTTTTACTGCACTATACTTCGCTACAATTGATTAAAAAATTGAATAAATTAAAACTTAGACTTTTAATTTATTGAACTGTTGGTTGTGGAGTCTAGTCATGAATCTAAAACGCTTTCTTACTTTTAAAGCTATTGTTGAAGAAGGATCGTTTCTAAAAGCGTCACAGAAGCTTTATTGCACGCAATCAACCGTCACCTTTCAAATCAAGCAGTTGGAACAAGATCTGTCTTTGCAGCTGTTCGAAAAAATAGGGCGTAAGATGGTTTTGACTCAAGCAGGAGAAAAGATACTGCCTTACGTCTATGAACTGGCGCGAGTGATGGAAAATATTGAGGGAACAGCACAGCAAGAAAACTCGGAGCCGACCGGTGAATTGAAAGTGCTGGTTGCTGAGACTCAACTTGCTTATAAGATGGCTAATGTTTTAAAAGAGTTCAGGATCAGGGCGCCCAATGTCCGACTCTCTCTGCAATCACAAAATTGCTATCAGATTCGAGATGAGTTGATAGCGGATAAAGCTGATTTAGGTGTGTTTTATCGAGTAGGTAATGACGATACGCTCAAGGTCCACGAGTTTGAGCAGGAGCCACTGGTATTGATTGCTTCACCGCTTTTAAAAGGGCTAGATTTAAAGAAGAGAGAGCAACATATTGATTTAGGGTTTATAAGCAATGGCCCTAAGTGCCTTTTTCGACGGATGTTTGAGAGCATTATTCAGGAGCGTGATATTAGCATCGACAACATGATCGAACTTAGCAGTATTAATACGATCAAAAATTGCGTTGAGAGTAATATTGGTATCTCTTACTTACCTCGTTTTACGGTTGAAAAAGAGTTGCAAGAGGGCAGTTTACAAGAGCTTGAATTCACCGAGTTTTCACAGATGATCAAGCCACTCTGTGCTTATCATGCTGGGAAGTGTGTGACGCCGGCGATGGAAGTCTTTATTGATTGTATGCGTAACGAGTATGAACGGTTTTCTACTTAGAGTCGGTGATCTTTAATATGTTCTATCTGACATAGTTTCGTTTTTACTCCTTTTTACTTTTTAAGTGGCTACTTATAATTTATTGATTTTTATTGCTTTGTTGTGAATCCGACTGTTGTGGGATGATAAATGGGATCTGAGGTGAAGAGCTATTTATTGACGGAAAGAGATAAGATATAAAAACGACGGCGTGTGATAACTAGATTAGATAAGGTTACATAATTAACAGTGTAATAAATGCCATTCTTTATGGATTATTTTCAACGAGACTTAATTGTTACGGTTCGTTATTATTAACTCGTTAACGCATCCATTGCTAGGAAGTTAACTTACGCATATTGTTTTTTTCATCATTTGCAGCAAATATAATTTGCTGCTTTTTTTTAACCAAAAAGTTCAAAGCTTGAACTACAAGCTCTGAACTCTTATTTATACTTAGTGATTTTCTACTTTAATAAGTAAAACACCGTTTAAAAGTATCGCGTAACCTAGTAACTCTAAGCTTTCTTCAACCAAGTTTTTCACATCTCTATTGTATGAGTTCCCCATGAACTCGACCCAAAAATCACCATACCCTGCAAAGCGTGAGAATAAGAAAACAATGAAAAATCCAATTGTTAATGTCGTGAAGCTAGAATGAGAAATGAAAAATTTTACCTCATTTTTTATGTTAACTATGTTATTAAAACAAAAATAACAGACCGAGACTATTATAATCCAAGCAGGGTACTTCCATGAACCGTGAGGAAAATACTGCTCTATGTGGTAGTCCATTTCTCTAACGAATATAACCATAAAAAATGAAGACATTATTACTAATATGTGTTTGAGTTCAAGATATTCCTTAGATTTATACAAACACATTAACGATGAAAAAAGCACAAATGCTATTTGAGTCATTTCTATAAGAGAGTTCTCCGATGTGCTTTTGTCCATTTGTACGCTAAAATAAATCGTTGCTAACGTATAAATAACCAAAAAAATAAGATAAGATATTTTATATACTAACAAAATAGTGACCGAGGTGTGTTTTTCTTTAATATACATCGTAACTTGTATAGGTGATGGATTTGTTAGTATTATAAATCAAGAATGTTTTATATTTAGTGAATTAAGCGCCATTTAGAATGGAACTTAATTCACTTAACATTAAACTTCTATGAATTTTAAATGTTCCTGTTTTAAATTATTGATTTTATTTGATTTTTATTTACTGTTAATTTTGGTTAAATAGAATTACCTAGCTTTTATTGAAATGCTTTTCCCATATTGGTGGTATGCCAATTTCTTCTTGAACGATATCAATGAATGCCCTAACCAATGGTGATTGCTGACGGTGTGAGTACATGGCATAAATATCACCAAAATCTTGAGTTTCATATTCTGGTAAAAGTTGAACTAAATTAGAAGACTCTAGGTTGTTAGGGAGCATAAATTGACCTATAAGTGCTGCGCCCAGACCTGACTTTACGCTTTCAATTATTAGCTCAGCTTCATTTACCATGTATGACCCTGATATTGGGTATGTATCTAAACCATCTGATTTTGCTTTGTCGTAGAATTTAAGTTTATCGACAATAAAATTACCATTTGAATAAATAATAAAAGGTAGCTTAACTAACTCATCAGGCGTTTCTGGGTTACCATGTTTTTCAATTAAATTTCGAGAAGCAATGATTGCAGTCGTATTTTTTGCTAATTTTCTTGCTACCATTGATGAATCCCTCATAGGTCCGATTCGAAAAGCAATATCAAAATTACTTCTAATCACGTCTACATGAAGATCATCTAGCATTAGTTCAACACTTGCTTTTGGGTACTTATGTAAAAACTTCTCTATCGAAGGTTGTAGATAGAGTTTTCCAAATAATGTTGAGCTTGAAATTCGTACTTTCCCTGAAGGCTCAGTCTGAAAGTTCTCCGCTATTTGTTGAGTATCATCAAGGAGTTGAGATATTTGGTCTGCTTTTTCTACTATTTGCTTGCCGACTTGTGTTAATGAAAGAGAGCGAGTCGTTCTGTTTAATAGCCTAACGCCTAAGTGCTCTTCTAACTGCTTGATGTGTTTAGACAAAACAGAGCGGTCGATATTCATCCCATCTGCTGCTTTTGCAAAAGATCCAGCTTTAGAGACTTCTAAAAGCAGGTGTAGTTTATTTGCTAAATCCACAATGTTTATCCACGTTAGATATTAGCGTATTAGTTTCATGTATAACTTCTGCTCTGTCTAGAAATTATTAATATACTTAATAACCAAAAGAAAAGGGAGCAATAGCTCCCTTTAGTATGAATTTAAATGAGTATTTATATTATGGTTATAGTGTTTGACGTTTTTTGTTTCGACTCACTAACATGTAAAAAACAGGTGTGAGTAGTAATCCAAATACCGTTACGCCTACCATACCCGAGAATACAGCAATACCCATTGCTTGTCGCATTTCCGCTCCGGCCCCTGTACCAATCATTAATGGAATAACACCAGCGGTAAATGCAATTGATGTCATTAGAATCGGTCGAAGACGTAAACGACATGCTTCCAAAATCGCTGATAAGGTATCTTGGCCATTGTCTTTAAGTTCTTTAGCGAACTCCACCATCAAGATGGCATTTTTACACGCTAGAGCCACAAGGACAATCAAAGCAATTTGTGTGAATATATTGTTGTCACCACCAATGAACCAAACACCTGCTAGTGCAGAAAAAATGGTCATAGGAACGATCAAAATGATAGCGAATGGCAGTTTTAAACTCTCGTACTGCGAAGCTAGCACCATGAAAACTAACAAAACAACAAGTGGGAATATATACACCATCGTGTTACCAGCCAAAATCTGCTGGTAGGTTACATCAGTCCATTCATAAACCATTCCCTCTGCTAGGTTTTGATCCAGTACTTCCTCAATAGCCGTTTGGGCTTGGTCAGAACTGTAACCAAAAGCAGGACTGCCGTTTAGTTCTGCACTAGGGTAGCCGTTATAGTGCATCACGCGGTCAGGCCCAATCGTGGGTATGATCTCCAGTACAGCGCCGAGAGGAACCATTTGTCCGGCAGCATTTCTTACTTTGTAGTTAAGTATTTGGTCAGGTTCGAGACGATAGTTCATGTCTGCCTGGGCATTCACTTTGTATGTTCTACCAAACATATTGAAGTCATTGACGTATAATGATCCTAAATAAACTTGAAGCGCATCAAAAACCTGCTCTAGAGGAACACCTTGCAGCATCGCTTGTTCACGATCTATTTGGATGTCCATCTGCGGCACTTGTATACGAAATGTGGAATATAATCCCATCAGCTCGGGTCTTGTTGATGCCTCACTTATTACCAAGTTCAATTGCTTGAAGAGCTCATCAAACCCCTTGTTCGCACGGTCTTCGATTTGAAGTTTAAAGCCGCCAGTAGAGCCAAGTCCTTGGATTGGTGGTGGTGGAAAAATCGCAACGAAGGCTTCATCAATGATTGAAAAGCTCTTATTCAAAGATGCAACAATCGCATTTGCTCCGAGAGTTGGATCATTTCGTTTATCGAAGTCCTCAAGCGTAACAAAAACGATGCCACTATTCGGACTGTTAGTAAAACCATTGACCGATAAGCCTGGGAAAGAAATGGTTTGTGCTACGCCAGGTGTTGCCAGCGCGAGGTTTTCCATTTCTTTAATAACGGACTCTGTTCTATCTAAACTTGCTGCATCTGGAAGTTGGGCGATCGCAACTAAATACTGCTTATCTTGTTGAGGAATGAATCCTCCAGGAACTGCTTTGAATAGAGAAGCCGTTCCCCCGAGTAACGCAATGTATACCACCACAACAACAAGGCTAAAGCGAATCAGCTTCTTGACCAGAGCTTGATATTGGTTCGAGCTGTACTCAAAAATTCTATTGAATGGCGCAAAAACATACTTACCAAAAACCGCATCCAATAGCTTGGTTAGCCGATCGGGTTTTGCGTTCTTATCTTGTAATAGCAGTGCTGATAAAGCAGGCGATAACGTCAACGAGTTAATTGCTGAAATAATCGTCGAGATCGTAATTGTTAGTGCGAACTGCTTATAAAACTGACCGGATAACCCTGTAATAAAGGTCGTCGGGATGAACACCGCACATAACACTAAAGCAATTGCAATAATTGGCCCGGTAACTTCGGTCATTGCTTGTTTCGTTGCTTCTAGTGGTGCAAGGCCATTATGGATGTTCCGTTCCACGTTTTCGACGACGACAATGGCGTCATCGACGACGATGCCTATGGCGAGAACAAGCCCAAACAACGAAAGTGTGTTAATCGATACTCCGAGCATTTGCATTACAGCGAACGTACCGATTAATGAAACAGGCACCGCAATGATAGGGATGATAGACGCGCGCCATGTTTGCAAAAACAAAATGACTACGACAACAACAAGTACAATTGCCTCTAGCAGAGTATGAACCACCGCGTCTATCGAACCACGAACAAAGACGGTCGGGTCGTAGGCTATTTCATATGAAACTCCAGCTGGAAAGGCTGTTTGTAAACGGTCCATGGTTGAACGAACCTGATTAGATAGCTCAATAGCATTAGCACCAGGGCGCTGGAATACGGGCATCGCCACCGCTGGTTTACCATTTAACAAGGCGCGCAGTGCATAAGAGTTTTGACCTAGCTCTACGCGTGCAACTTCTTTAAGACGTGTCAAAGCCCCTGTTTCGTCAACTTTTACTACAATGTCGTTGAATTCATCAATATTCTCCAAGCGGCCTTTTACGTTCAACAAAACTTGGAATTGGTTTTCATTAGCGGCTGGTTGCGCACCTAATGAGCCTGCTGCCACCTGTTGGTTTTGAGATCGGACGGCGGAGACAACGTCCATTACGGTTAGATTTCTAGAAGCGAGCTCATCTGGATTTAACCACAAGCGCATTGAGTACTCGTCACCACCGAAAAGGCGCACATCACCAACGCCTCCGAGCCGAGCTATCTCATCTTTCAAGTTTAAATTAGCGTAGTTAGCTAAATAACTGACTTCACGGCTAGAATCTGGAGAATATATATGCACAACCATGGTGAGATCAGGAGAGGCTTTTTCGGCAACAACTCCTAACCGTTGGACGGCTTCTGGTAACCGGGGCAAAGCTGTAGTGACGCGATTTTGAATTTGAACCTGAGCTTTGTCCAAGTCCGTACCTAAAGCAAAGGTTACGGTCAATGTCATTCTGCCGTCACTGGTTGCCTGTGAAAACATATATAACATGTTTTCTGTACCATTAATTTCTTGCTCCAGAGGCGTAGCAACTGTTTCTGCGATTACTTTTGGGTTCGCACCAGGATAGTTTGCTGTAACTACTACTGTAGGAGGGACAACCTCTGGATATTCACTCACAGGCAACTGCAAAAGTGAAATTGCGCCTACTATTAATATCAATAGCGATAACATAGAGGCAAATATGGGTCTTTGAATAAAAAAGTGTGCAAATTTCATTCGGTTGTCTTCTTAGTCTTGAGCTAAACGTTTGTTTGGCAACGATGTTGAGTTTGAAGCCATAATCAATGAAGTATTGCTAATATCTAGCGTGACATTTTTTGGTGTGACTTTGCTATTTGGGCCAACTTTTGCTGGGCCATTTACCGCAATAACTGAGTCGGCGTTCAAGCCATTCTCGATAGCACGAAATGTTCCGTAACGTTCGCCTAAGGTTACGATGCTGTATTGCAACGTATTCTCTTCATTGAGTGTTAATACAAAGCGGTTTTCTAGATCTGTGCCAATAGAACGCTCTGGAACGAGAACTCGTTCAACTGGTTTGGTTGTTGATATCTGAACTCGGCCAAACGATCCCACTTTTAAGTTTGATTTTGTTGCATCGAATACCGCTCGAACCTGCAAAGTACCGGTGTTTTCGTTGATGGAGTTGTCGACAAAGTCAACGCGTCCAAAAAACACCTGCCCATTTTGTCCAGATAGTTCAAGACGAGTAGGTAAGTTAGAGTCGGCATTGATTGTCGAGAAGTAACGGTTCCAAGTTCGCTCATCGACATCAAAGTATGCATATACCTGATCGTTAGAGACAATGTTTGATATAACGCTTTGATTTGCGTTTACATTGTTTCCTTTAGTAATGAATGCTCTTGAAATAGTGCCGCTAATAGGGGCATATATCTTCGTAAACTCAAGATCTAACTTTGCGGATTCTAACTGAGCACGCAAGGCCATTAGTTCTGCAGAGCGTTGCTTTACTGCGGTATCTCGGGCCTCTGCTTGTTCCGCTGAGATGGCTTTTCGCTTAACCAGTTGGGCGGCTCTCTTTTGTTCGTTTGCTGCTTGCTCTAGCGCAGCTCGAGCACTCTTAACTTGCGCTTCAAGTCGTGAGACCTGAGCTTTGAAGGTTCGATCATCAAGAGTGACGAGTAAGTCACCTTTGTTGACACTCTGTCCGTCTTTGAATTCTACCGTTTCAATAACTCCGGAAACGCGTGGCATTAAAGAAACTTTCTCTGGGGCTTGAAGCCTTGTTGTAAAGGTGAACCACGATTGAACGGGCTCATAGATGACTTTGGAGACGTCTATCGTAGGTAAGGGAGTATTAGGTTGTTTGGTTATCTCTTCGTCTGCACAAGCAGCTAAAACGGATAAAAGGCCAATGCCGAAAACTTTCTTTAACATTTGTCGCGCCCTAAATGATTCTGTTCATACTAAAAGGAACGGCATTGTATTCATTGTACCTATGGGTAAATAGGCCCTCAGCGAACATAGAGTAGTGATAAAAATGCACGATTAAATATTGGTCAAAATGCTCACTTTTTGGTTTGAAAAAGGTCAGTTTAGGGTTTTAAAGACGTGGAGTATTGTTAAATGTAATAAGCCATAATAGATAGGAATAACTAAACAGAAGCTAAAGATAGCGACGAAAATTAAAGCGTTTTTAATTCGTGCATTATTTGCAATTCACTGATGCAATTTGAACCATAAAAAATTGAAATTAATTTTGTAAAATCCATTTCCCATCACATAAAGAATAAAAACTAAATAAGGAATTGTGCAGTGGATCTCGCAAGCCAACTTGAATTACTACTGGATGTCTCTGAATACGGAACTTTTGCTAAGGCTGCTGACAGAAATCATATAGATCGTTCAGCTTTGTCAAAACAGATCAAAAAGCTAGAGGATGAATTGGGCTTACGGCTGTTAAACCGTTCCACGCGTTCGCTATCCCTGACCAATGCAGGTGTTGAGATGGTGGCGCAAGCTAAGAAAGTAAGAGAGGTTCTAACTGAAACTCGTAGTATTGCTGCTACATTTCAGGATGAGCCGAAGGGTAATCTGAAAATATCAAGCTCCACTTTCTTTGGCAGAGCATACTTAAATCAGGCAGTTAAAGAGTTTATAAAACAGTACCCAAACATTACTGTAGAGCTGCTGCTCGATGATAATCGAGTCGATGTTATCCACGAAGGTTTTGATGTTGTGTTTCGTATCGGACCAATCCGAGAGTCCAACATGATAGTACGTAAGTTGGCAAGCAATAATATGGCACTGGTTGCATCGAAGAGTTTTATTGATAAGTATGGAACCCCGAGCTCTCCAGAAGAGCTTATAAAAATGCCAGCAGTAATATACTCTAATGCTAACTTTAAGGCGGATAAGCTACGTATAGCTCCAAGCCAGTCATCAAGCGACGTTAGAACGTATAATATCAACGGGCAGTACTTCGTGAATGAAACTGAGCTAATGCTCGATGCCGTAAAATCTGATCTAGGGTATGCTTTAATAGGGCAGTTCTTTCTTCAGGAGAGTTTGAGTAAACAAGATCTTGTACAGTTGCTTCCTGATTATAATCTTCCCGCAATAGGGGAAATATATGCAATGTATACTCACCGAAATCAACAACCATTAGCCAAACTGTTCATTGATACTGTTCAAAAAATAATAGGAACGCCTCCTGTTTGGATGGATTATCTCAACTAATATGAGTACTAGGACATAATGTTTTAGATTGAGGGCTTGTTTATATTTATCCATAGAATATGGTTGAATTTGCACTTTAAAAATAATTGCCACTGTTCATAATTTCACTCGATTCAAACAACACAAGTAGTGGTAATTAAATGAAAATGACAAGAACGTCGATCGCAATCGCAGCACTTTTCTCTGCAAGTGCTGCAAATTCAGCCGTAGTTTATGAAGATCAAGAATCAGTGTTAAATATTCATGGCCGAGCGCAAGGGATGTATTATTTCTCTGATGATAAAAATGCTGACGGAGATAATAGCTACATTCGTGTAGGACTTTCAGGTGAGTCTAAAATAAATGAAGATCTTTATGCCTTCGGCTTATATGAGTTGGAATTTAAGTCTAATCGCAGAGATGCTGATGGGATTGAAGATGATGAATTTGATATCCGAAAAGGCTATGTAGGAGTTGGTGCAGATTACGGAACAGTAAGTTATGGACGTCAATACGGTGCGGTCACTTTAGTATCTGATTACACGGATATTTTCCCGGAGTTTGGTAATGAAGCTGCTGGCGTAAGTGCGGATCTATATGGTACCGGTCGCTCCGATTCAGTATTTAAGCTAACGACAAGCTATGAAGGTTTGAATATTCATGTTAGCTATCAGGCTGAAAACGATGAAGTGTCAACAGATGCAGCCTCTTATGGTGCGGCGGCGGACTACAAGTTGCCATATGGCTTCAAAGTTGCGCTTGGTTACAACGAAGGTGAAGGGCAATCGGGTGCAGAAGATGCAGAGCTGCTAACGGGTGCTATTGCATTTGAATACGACAAGTTTTATGCCTCTGTTTTATACAGTGATGGTGAAAACTGGGCTAAAGATGGTTCTGAAAGTAATATTGATTACACCGGTATTGAAGCAGTTGCCACTTATGAAGTAACAGATAAGCTTTGGGCACTAGTTGGCTATAACAATCTAGAGCGTGATGATGAAGATGTCGTCGATTACTACTCACTAGGTGCAGAGTACGATTTGACTTCTAATTTTAAAGCACTAGCAGAATACAGAATTACAGATGTAGACAATGAAGACGATATTCTTGCAATAGCTGCGAGATATTCATTCTAAAAAATTAATAAATATAAAAAGCCTGAAACTATTTTCAGGCTTTTTTATTTATCGGTGTAATTTTATAAGTGCTGATTTTCATCCATATATAATGGATTATATTGATCGTTACTTGTTAAAGTGTTTTGGATATAATTGTTTTGTTAGCTAGTCCACTGCTAGTTTTCATTTTCATATTTTTTGAATGATGATTTTTTTCTTTGGCAACAAGAAGTATCTTGTTGCCTTTTTTTTACGTCTTATGGTTAATTAAAACAAAAAGAGTTTTTTATATATTGCTATAAACGAGAAAAATATAACGAAAATTGTCAATCTTAGGTTGAGTTAATCTTCATAAAAAAGTGAACTCAATTTCAAGGGTCTTTTTCATTTAAGTGATGTGGAATCCATATGGCGAACCAAGTGAATGATAAAGCGCCAAACGACGAAATGTATCTCAATGAAGATTGGAAAAATTATTTTTATGTAAACGATAGAGGTAGGGATTGATACTGTTTATGTAAGGAGAGAGCGATTTATGAGAAGCAGTCGTTTCAATATGATTAGACACCTTTACTTTCTTAAAATAGGAAGGGCTCTAAGAAAGTAAAGGTGCAGATGATTTTTTAGTTTTTACCGCCGTCACTTGTTCTGAAGTGATAATCGAAGTTTATGATTGCACGATATTTAACTTCATCACGGTTAAGTGCGTATTCTTCAACTCTCACTTTACTATCATCGATTGCAATATCACGAGGGAAACCGCTTCCAATGATGTTTAGACGATTTCTAAGTTCATGTTTTGATAGCGTTTGGTATTCATCGACAAGATCAAACGCAGAGCTATAAGCGGCATCTTTTGTCGTAAAGTCATTGAGAACAACTTTGTTTGTAGAGTGTTCGACATGAATACCAGCAGTAGCAGATAAACTGAATAATAATAGTGATGAGAGCGTCATTAGTTTTTTCATATAGTCACCTTTTTATTTGTATTACAAAGTCAAGATGTCCAACGAATCCTTGTTAATATCTCTCGACAAAGGTGATAGTGCCATTATAGAAATGTGCTGTACATCACATTTGTGACCATTAACTATGGAAGAATTGTCAACAATAAAACTCAAGCACTTTTGACACTACGGTCAATGTGAAAAAGCGAATATCTGTATGGTTTCGTTAATAATTAAACCACTCTCGGAAACGCTGACTATTCAGTCAAAGCGTATGTTTCTTGTCGTTATAGTGACCTGCCTACAACTTAATCACTTAATGCATGCAATTCAATTGCAATGGCTTGGTATAGATTTTCATTCAGATCTTCCAGCTTAGTAACGATCCTACAAATTCTAGTGATTAAAAAGTCATTGTTTGTGGTTTTTTATTCTATTGTCGTGTATAAAAAAACTTTACAACAAATGATAAAGGAATATCCATGAAAAAGTTATTGTGTTTTGCTGCACTGGGGTTAGCTGTTTCGACGACGGTTAATGCAGACCCAATTTTAGACGACATCAAAAGTACAGGGGAGCTAAAAGTCTGCTTTGATTCTGGGTATATGCCTTTTGAAATGACAGCAAAAAATGGGCAGTACATCGGGTTTGATATCGATTTGGGTAAGCAAATGGCGCGTGCCATGGATGTTAAGTTTGTTCCGGTAAACACTTCATGGGATGGCATTATCCCAACACTGTTGACTGGTAAGTGTCACATGATTATGGGCGGGATGACTATCACACCTATGCGAAATACTCAGGTGAATTTCGCTGATCCCTATGTGGTTATTGGTCAATCCATTCTCGTAGATCTCAAACATGAAGGTAAAGTGTCTAGTTACCGAGATCTCAATAGTCCAGAATATGTTGTTGCAACTAAGCTTGGGACAACGGGTGAGCAAGCGGTAAAACGATACCTTCCGAAAGCTAAGATAAATCTATACGAAACTCAGTCTGAAGCGGTACTTGAGGTTGCCAACGGAAAGGTAGATGCGTTTGTTTATGACTTTCCTTACAACTCTATTTATGTGGCGGAAAACAAAGGGCAGTTAATGCACTTGGCTAAACCGTTTACTTACGAGCCTTTGGGTTGGGCTGTGCCGCAAGGAAATCCAGATACGCTTAACTTCTTAAACAACTATTTACGTCAAATTAAGGGCGATGGAACTTACGATCGCATTTACGATAAGTGGTTTAACGACGATAAATGGTTAAAGCAAGTTAAGTAATCATTTTGTTATTGTAGAGGAGCGGCTAGCTTCTGGCTCGGTTCATCGCCAACCAAACGGTTCGCGCTGTGAAGCTAACGCTTTTCTTTATTCAAATACCCAACCAACTTTAATCAAAGTCATTCTCGGAATCACATGCAAAATAACTTTAAATCCCTATTGTGGAACGCTGTTTTTGTTCTTGTTTTGCTATCAATTTGCGGTCTTGTCTATCTGTCAGGTAAGCGAATCGATTACAGCTGGAATTGGGAGCGTGTCCTTCCTTATATTGCCACTAACGCTGCTTCATCCATTACCGCGCCTGTCGATGGGAACATCATTCTCGACGAGAATAACCAACTGGCTCTGGAGAGTATTCATGGTGATATTGTTCTTGAACTAAGCCAATATAAGTCTGTGGACGTCTATGAAGGTGATCTTATTTTTGAAGGAGATACCTTAGCAACTATAAAAGAGTGGCGCTCTGGCCCAATTTTAGATGGTGTTGTGACGACCATTAAAATCTCACTCTGGTCACTTATCATTGCTCTAGCGTTGGGCTTAGTTGTCGGACTAATGCGTATATCCAGCAATCCGGCATTAAAAAAGCTGGCGCTTGTGTATGTCGAGGTCATTCGTGGAACGCCTCTTTTAGTACAGATTTTTATCGTTTACTTCTTTATTGGTACTGTGCTTGACCTTGAGCGTTTTACTGCGGGAGTGATAGCGCTCTCCGTGTTTACCGCTGCTTATGTCGCAGAAATTGTGCGGTCAGGAATCCAGTCAATCCCAAGAGGACAAATGGAAGCGGCGCGTTCACTAGGAATGAATTATCCCAAAGCGATGATTTATGTCATTTTACCTCAAGCGTTTAAGCAGACATTACCTCCCTTAGCCGGGCAGTTTATCAACCTGATAAAAGATTCCTCACTTGTCTCCGTGATTTCGATTACTGATCTGACAAAAGCGGGCAGGGAAGTCGTAAGTGGTAGTTTTGCCCCATTTGAAGTTTGGTTTACCGTTGCGGCCCTTTATTTGCTTCTAACTAGTACCTTATCTTGGGCAATACAAACGTTAGAAAAGAAATTGGCAGCAAGTGATTAATGGTGGAGTCATTAATGGAATACATTATTTCAGCAAAAACAATTAATAAAATTTACCCTAATGGCTGCCATGCACTCAAGGACGTATCGGTAAATGTAGAAAAAGGGGAAGTGATTGTCATCGTAGGACCGTCAGGTTCTGGTAAGTCAACATTCTTACGGACGATCAATCAATTAGAGACAATAAATAGTGGGTCTATTATCGTAGATGGTATCGATATGTACCACAAATCTACGGATATCAATAAACTACGCGCTGATGTGGGCATGGTATTTCAAGGCTTCAACCTTTTTCCGCATAAAACGGCGATAGAGAACGTCATGTTAGCACCTTTAAAGGTTTCTAAACGTGACCCTGAATCGGTGAAGAAAGAAGCAAAAGATTTGCTTTATAAAGTTGGTCTGTCGGAGAGAATGGATAATTATCCTAATCATTTATCAGGCGGACAGCAGCAGCGCGTCGCAATCGCTCGTGCGTTAGCAATGAAGCCCAACATTATGTTGTTTGATGAACCCACATCAGCACTAGACCCTGAAATGGTTGGAGAAGTTCTTGATGTGATGAAAGATTTGGCCAAGGACGGAATGACGATGGTAGTGGTTACTCATGAAATGGGTTTCGCAAAAGAGGTCGCTGATAGGGTGTTGTTTATGGAAGATGGTGAGCTTTTGGTTTCTGACTCTCCTGAGCGATTTTTTGATAACCCCACCAACCCTAGATTGCAGAAGTTTTTATCTAAAGTATTATAATAAAAAGAAAATTTGATTGAGGGCGAGTCCCTCAATCACTTCATGCACTATTGTGGCTCGTAACGTTCGCCTCGCCGAGAGACATAGATAATGGGCTTTTTACTCGAAGTTAATGGCGATAACATTAGCTTGGTCCGAATGAAAGGTCTGGTAAATACTAGAGTGTTTAATCAGCCATTAAGTCTTTGTTCACTTTAAACATAACAATTTCATTTTGAATTGATAAAAATTGTGTTTGAATAGAGCTTATGGATGTTTGGCGGTATGGATGTCTAAATGAAGAAAGTAACAATTTTAGATGGTGGCATGGGGCGAGAGTTAAAACGTATTGGCGCCCCTTTTTCTCAGCCGCTTTGGAGTGCACAAGCGCTAATTGAATCACCACAATATGTAAAAATGGCGCATGAGAATTTCATAGACGCTGGCGCAGAGATTATCACTGTCAACAGTTATGCATGTGTTCCATTTCACTTAGGCGAGGAACTCTATGCAAAACGGGGGACTGAGTTAGCAAAATCTGCAGCCAAAATTGCCAGAGATGTAGTCACCAGCTCTAACGATAGAGTGCTCGTTGCGGGTTCTCTTCCTCCTGTAATGGGGTCTTACAGGCCTGAATTATTCGAGCCGAAAAGGGCACTGGAAGTGGCTTCTGAGTTATTTGAAGCTCAAGATCAATATGTTGATATTTGGTTAGCTGAGACCGTGTCTAGCCTCGCTGAAGTTGAAGTTCTATCAATAATTTTAGCCAAAACAGATAAGCCCAATTATCTTGCTTTCACCTTAATGGATGAGCCTAACTCTTTGCCTCGCCTTCGCTCAGGGGAATCTCTTAAAGTCGCGGTTAATACGCTGTTGAAAACAAATGTTTCAGGTATCTTTTTCAATTGCTCTATTCCTGAAGTTGTCGAGCAAGCGATCATAGATACACAAGCAGTATTGAGTGAGTCAGGTAGAGAATTGACGATAGGTGTTTTCGCAAATAGCTTTGCTCCGATAAAGCAAGCGCACCAAGCCAACGAGACCATTCAGGAAGTTCGTCATTTCTCTCCGACTGAATATCTTGAGTATGCTAAAAAGTGGCATGCGCAGGGAGCAAGCATTATTGGTGGTTGCTGTGGGATTGAACCACGTCATATTAAATTGCTAGCGACTTGGAGAGACACTCTCGAAAACGCCTAATTTTGGTGAAGCGCAGGGAAGTATTGCAAGAGGTTTTGTTTTTCATTCATCGTTATAGACAAAATAAAGGTCTTTCATATCTGGCAAAGTAACAAGATGCTTTAACTTGCTCATTACTTTGCCAGTTTGCCTCGAGATCTTTATTAATTATTTTTGGTTCAGATTAACGACAATCTTTCCAACGGTTCTCTGATTTCGCATGTCCAAGAGTGCGTTACCTACATCCTCTAAGCCGATGATCTTCAGTTTCGGCACTTCCAATTCTCCATTTTCTAATAGCTCAGACACTTCTTTTCCGGCAGTAACGATACTTGCAAACCCTCTCTCGCCAAAGACGTGACCAGAGCCCAAACTTATTTGGTGGAAGCCCAAGCCTTTTAAGAAGGCATCTGGATATTGAGAAGGGTCGACAGTCTTGACGAGCTCCACCATTTCTCCCTCAAAGGTTAACACCGAGGCTGCAATTCGGTCGTTATCACCGCCTACACAATCGAGTGCAACCTCAACGCCATGATTTCCGGTAATGTCCATTACTCGTTGAACTACATCTTCATGATGATAATCAATCGTATGGGTTGCTCCTAACGAGGACAAATATGCGTGATTAGCTTCTGAACTAGTAGCAATGATCTGTTCAACACCAAATGTCTTTGCTAACTGAATAGCAAAGCTTCCAACGCCGCCAGCACCTCCGGCGATAAAAATGCTGCTTCGATTTGAAATATCGAGCTTGTCTACCAAAGCGCGATATGCGGTCCAGGCTGCGCAAGGTGTAGATGCTGCCACTTCAACCGGAACCTGAGGGTGCTTTATGAGCGTTCTTGAATCATGGATAGCAAATTCAGCGAATCCACCGTGATGGCGTCTCATGTTTCCGTGATACAACACTTTATCGCCAACCTTCCAATCAACGACCGCATCGCCTACAGAGACTATTTCTCCTGATACGTCTAACCCGCCAACAAAATTGTTACCCATGTTAGTGACCATGTCTGACCAATAATGAATTTTTGCATCGACAGGGTTCAAACCAACAGCGTTAACTTTAACCAATACATCAAATTGGGTTTCTAGTTTTGGTGTAGGTAATTCGGATAAAGAGAAAGTATCGTTATCTCGTTGGTAAGTTATCGCTCTCATAGGTTTTCCTCATTATTAAGAATGGTCGAAAGTCATACTAACTCAGAGGGTAGTACTGTAATAATTATGGTTTTTTCTTATTTTGATAATTTTAGGTTATGTTTGATAAAAAGGATTCGAGATGCTCTGAAATTATCATCGACAACCAGTCTGCATAGCTAATGACATGTAATTTTATGATAAGTAATGACTAGTTTTATTATTCCATTTTTATGGAAATATTTTGTTGATCTTTTGTTTTGTGATTCTATAATTCCAGAAATATCGAAATAAAGGCTTGTCTATCAGGTAAGCTTGTTAGCGAAAAATGACGAGGAGAGTAAATGTGAATACAGAAATTATAACTATGGCTAAAGAAGCGCTGGATATGTTTGCGTTTCTAGCAACCGAACTTATCATCTTATTTCTGGCAATTAGCTACATTGTCGGTGTGTTGCAAGATTTTCTAACGCCAGAAAAAATTCAATCTATTCTCAGCTCGAAAAAGGGTAAAGGTTACTTCATTGCTGCGTTGCTAGGTTCGATTACGCCTTTCTGTTCGTGTTCGACCATTCCTTTCTTAAAAGGCTTGTTGCGTGCAAGAGCAGGTTTTGGACCTATGATGGTGTTCCTATTTGCAAGCCCGTTGCTTAACCCAGTGATTATTGGCTTGTTTGTGGTGACTTTTGGTTGGAAAGTTGCGGTATTTTACTTTGCTATTGCGATGTCAGTATCAGTGGTAGCAGGCTATGTACTTGAAAAACTAGGGTTTGAACGTTACGTCAAACCAGAAGCATATCAAGCGGTAGGTTCTTCTTCGTGCGGTACTTCTTGTGGCGATTCAAGCAAGAAAAAAGAAGAAGCGAGACCAGCATCAATCTGTGGTACCAGCGCCTGCAATGAACCTACGCCAGTTGCGGCGAAAACATCTTGCTGTGGTGATGCACCAAAACCTGAACCTAAAGTGGAAGTGTCTTGCTGTTCATCAGACGGTAGTGCAACAGCGACAGTCTTGGAAGAGAAAGAACCTAGCCGCTGGGCACGTATTTGGCAATCAACTTGGAAAGACTTTAAGCAAGTGTTCCCTTATCTCATGATGGGCATTGCGATTGGTTCATTTATCTATGGCTTCATCCCGACGGAGTTCATTGCGGAGTTCGCTGGTGAAGCGAAGTGGTACGCGATTCCGGTCGCAGCAATCATTGGTATTCCATTGTACATCCGTGCAGAGGCGGTCATTCCACTTAGCGCGGCACTAGTACAAAAAGGTATGGCTCTTGGATCTGTTATGGCGCTTATTATTGGTAGTGCTGGCGCAAGTCTTACAGAAGTGATTTTGTTGAAATCAATTTTTAAGAACCAAATGATCGCTGCCTTCCTAATCGTTATCTTAACGATGGCCATGGGAGCGGGTTACTTATATACGTGGGCTTTTTTATAAAAATAACCCTCGGGCGATTGCTCGAGGGCTCTGTTTTTGTCGCCATATAGGGAAAGGGAAGTTTCCTATACCGCGCAGGCAATAAAAAGATAAAGAGGTTACTCGTAAATACTATAGGAGAAATACTTGCTGGCGATGGTTTTATGCTTACCGCTCTGGATCAATTTTTGTATTCCGCTATCGAGTAATGCTTTTAATTCTTTGTCTTGTTTTCTCACTGCTACGCCAATGCCACGGCCGAACCACTTTTCCTCTGTAAACGCTGGTCCAGTAAAGTGATAGCCTTCACCTTGTGCAGTTTCAAGAAAACCAGCACTTAAACCGATTGAGCCGCCAAATACAGCATCTAACCGTCCATTGAGTAGATCGGTAAATGCCTCATCGAACGTACCATAACGACGAATATCAATATCTGGATACAAGGCAGAAAGGTACTTATCACCAATTGTGGCTCTTTGAACTCCAATAGATAAACGATTTAGGCTGCCGTCATCCATGTTGATTTCTCTATCATTTTTCATTACAAAACGAGTCGGTACTTTTGCATAAGGGACGGTGAAATCGACTTTCTTTTCTCGTTCTTCTGTGATTGTCATTGCAGCAATAATCGCATCGTTCTTGCGACTAAGGAGAGAAGGGATGATGCCATCCCAATCCATTTTTGAGATAACGCACTTTACTTCTAACTCTTTGCATAACGCGTTAGCGAGGTCGACTTCAAACCCTTCTAGCTTTCCCTCTTTTGTCGTCCAGCTAAATGGGGGGTAAGCCCCTTCAACAGTGAAGCGAATTTGTTTCCACTCTTTCGCATGGCTGAAAACTGAAAATAAGCTAATAAACAATACGACTATCCATTTCATAAACGTTTCCTTGTAACTGTTTGGAAACCAATGTTTAACACAAAGTAAGCAAATATCAATGAAAGTGCATATATGTGTGACCTTTCGCCCGCATTGTGTGAGCGAAAGGTTTTGCGTGTATTACAGCTTATCTTCAATAGTTACGAGGGGAACTCTCGTTGAGACAGCGTGAAGTGCAATGTTGTGAATCATTTCATCGACCGTGGTACAGCTATCCATTAAGACCGAAACATCATACTTGTCCGCAGATTTTGAGATAGCAGTATGTGTGACGCAGTTTTGTGTCATCATTCCGCATACAAGTAACTCCGTTACATTTTTGCTTGCCAATACTTCTTTTAAACGTGTTCCTTCAAAGCTATCTGCGAAGTGCTTTACCACGATTTCGGAATTCGGCGCTAAAGCAAGAACTTCTGGGTGAATATTGGCACCGTCGCTGCCTTCATTGAAGAATGGGGCAATGCCCATGGCAGGATCGGCAATATGCTGAATATGAATCACAGGAATGTTTTGCTCATTGGCTTTAGTTATTGCTCTCTTAACATTGTCTAAAGTTGATTCTGTATTCCATAAAGGAAACTTTCCTTCTGGGAAATAGTCGTTTTGCAAATCAATTACAAGTAGGGCTTTTTGAGTCATTTTCTTTTCCTTTTATTCAGGATCATTGCGGTACGAATAATATAAAGACTTTTAGCTACCTTCTTTAGAGTCTAAAATGACACAAAAGAGTCAAAAAGCGACACTTGAAGATAATTGAAAATGAAAATAGCACTCGTTAATTACCCAGATAGCTCGCAAGCCTCCGTATATGGTTTAAGCGAACTCTTCGAGATGGCAAACCGTGCGGCGGCTAAATTGGGCGTTGATGTGCACTTTGAAGTAGAGATATTGGCTCACTGGTCAAACACGCACTTCGATGTGAAAACAGCGGTAATGATTCCGCCTAGCGGCACTGGTCAATATTACTTAGAACCAGAGCCAGAGCTACTCGACTGGTTAAATATCCAATATAGTAAAGGTGCGATTTTAGCCTCCGCCTGCGCCGGTACTTTTATTCTTGCTCAAACCCAGTTGTTGACCAATAAGTCTTGTACGACACACTGGGGCTTGGCTCCTTCATTAGCGAGTCAGTTTCCCGATATCCACGTAAGACAAGAAGCCATCCTTATTAACGAAGGAACGATCATTACGGCTGGGGGTATGATGTCATGGGTGGATTTAGGTTTGGAGCTGGTTTCCTTATTTGCGTCACCGGCAGTAATGCGCCTGTTAGGCAAAATGTTGGTTATTGATACTGGTCCGAGAGAGCAACGCTTTTATCAACAGTTTACCCCAAACTTCCAACATGGTGATGAGGTAATTGTTCAACTACAGCACTATATAAACGATCATTATCAAGGAAAACTGAGCAATAAAGAGCTTGCAGAGTTGAGTTGTTTAACAGAAAGGACATTGCAGCGACGCTTTAAAAAGGCGACAGGTTTCAATGTTAACCAATACATACAAAGCTTAAGAGTACAAAAAGCTTGTGATTTACTTGAGTCGACAACCCTAACATTTGACGCAATATCATTTAGAGTGGGTTACCAAGATGTGAGCGCGTTCAGGAAAATATTTAATAGAATCGTAGGGTTAACACCGAAGTCGTTCAGATCTCGGTTCTGTTCATGAACGCCAGAAGTAAGATAATGTTGGTATTAAACATTTATAACTCAGAAGCAAACACCGCATATTTTTACAAGCTGGCTTAGCGTGATGAAAAGGGATAACAAGCTAAGCCAACCGTAGCGATCTTCTAAATATTGAGAACTTTTTAGGATGCTTAAAGGTTTCTCAAATTACAACGACTTGTATAGGCCGCTGTTAATCACAAAAGCTATGTGATTTCCAAAACCAGTTTCCCAGTATGTTGCTTGCGTGAAAATACTTCTTGCGCTTGACCTATCTGGTTCAAGGGAAATGACTCCGCGACTAAGGGACGAATTGCGTTCTGTTCGATATAGCGAACCAAGTTACCGAATACTTCTGGTGCCAAAACGGTACAACCAAATAACGCTAGGTCTTTAAGGTAAAGAGTTCTTACATCCAGCTCGACAATTGGGCCGCCTATGGCGCCGGAAACAGCGTATCTTGATCCTGGTTTTAGTACCTGAAGAAATTGTGGCCACTGCTCTCCTGCGACCAGATCAATCACTACGTCAACGCTGTTTTCTCCGAGAGTCGCCGTCAAATTTGCATCGCGAGGGATAACTTGGTTTGCTCCTAATGCCGTGATCTGTTCTTTCTTTTCTGGGCTGGCGATAGCAATGACGTATGCTCCACGCGCCTTCGCCAGTTGGATTGCGGCAGAGCCAACACCACCGGATGCCCCTGAAATCAGTACGGTATCGCTCGCTGTGACATTAGAGCGGACAAGCATGTTCTCGGCAGTTGAATAAGAACAAGGGAAGGAGGCCAAATCGATATCCGATAAACTACTATTCACAGCATATGCATGTTTACTGTCAACAACAGTGAACTGAGCAAAGCCACCATCACATTCTGAACCGAAGTACCAAGGCGAGCTAAGTGCTTGACTGTGGAAGCGCGTAATACATGGTTCGATAAGCACACGCTGGCCGATTCGTGATGGGCAGATATTCTCACCAACAGCGACGATGGTACCGCATACATCGGCACCTTGGATTCGAGGGAGAGATAGCGCGTCTCCTGACCAACTTGCATCCATGCTATTGGCGTCGTTTTTAGAATACCATGCTGTTCGGGTATTGATGTCGGTGTTATTGACTCCGGCGGCGGCAACTTGGATCAATACATCATCAGGCGAGGGGACTGGCACAGGTAGATCATCGCGGTAACGAAGCATATCTGGCCCACCATGACCGATAAGTTGGACGCCTTTCATGACTTTCGGGATTGTGGTCATTGATTGTTCTCCTTCATTAGTTCTAGCAGAGTGTGTTCAGCGGATGCAAAGGCAGCGTGACCGAGAACCGGCCATGCGTTGGATAGACCTTCATGTAACAAGAAGAGTGTGGTTGCGAGGTCTTCTCGCTGACTTAGTTGGACCATAAGCTGACGAACCGCCAATTTGTGTTGTTTTACTGCTTGATTAATAGATAGATTTTCTGGATAGGCTGCTAATGCATTGATGGACATGCAGCCATTCGGTGCAAACTCCTTCATCCAATCCTCGAGGCGAGTGAATAGGTGTAATACAGCCGGTGTTCCATTGGCAGGGGCGTCTTCGAGCAAAAAACTCAAATACCTTTGATGGCGATGCTCGAGAGCTGCAACAATCATCGCTTCCTTGGAGGGGTAGTATTTGTACAGGGTTCTCAGGCTGACTTCGCAGGCGTCTTTGAGTTGAGGTACGCTCGGCTCGGCGAAGCCATACTGACTGAATGCTTTTTCTAGGCTTGCTGCGATTTTTTCTTTCACTATTTGACATACCAGGTAGAACGTTTGTTTTACCTAAGGGTAGAATAAACTTTCTACCTCAGTCAATGGTGTATTTAAACTCTGTATTGAAAGCCCGACGTAATGCCGGGCTAACTTAAGTGATTTTTATCGATTCGGAACGTGAATCAGTGTGCCGTTGCGTGCTGCTCTCCACGCTTGTCTAGCATTCCGCTGAAACGGGTTAGTAGTAGAGCACCTAATACTACGATCGCGCCAATCCAAGGTGTGTGCATCAGCCCAGCATTGGCCACGATAAGGCCACCGCCCCAAGAACCCAGTGCAATACCTACGTTAAATGCAGCAATGTTGAGACCAGAAGCGACGTCGACTGCATCAGGTGAATATTTCTCTGCTAGTTTGACAACATAAACTTGAAGTCCTGGAACGTTACCAAAGGCAAAGGCACCCCAGACAAGAATGGTCACTACTGCAGAAATTGGATTAAATGCTGTGACACTAAACACGAGCAATACCACAATTAGGCCCGAGAAAATCGCTGTCAGAGCTTTGATTGGCCCCATAGAGTCGGCCATCTTTCCGCCCCAGATGTTGCCGAATGCGACCGATACACCATAAACCAACATAATTAGGCTGATAGCGCTAGAGCCAAACCCCGAAACTTCTTCCAAAATAGGAGCCAAGTAAGTGAAGGCTGTGAACGTACCACCGTAACCGAGCGCGGTGATTGCGTACACCAAAAGTAGACGAGGCTGAGTCAAGACTTTTACTTGCGATGACAGCTTGGTTGCTGGTGGTTGTTTCAGATTACTCGGCACTAGTAGAGCGCTTCCTATCAGTGCGATGATTCCAAGGATCGCGACGATTAGGAAGGTTGCCTGCCAACCAAATGTCTGGCCAATCCAGGTTCCAAGTGGCACGCCCGTCACTAGAGCTACGGTCAGACCGGTAAACATAATAGCAATTGCGCTAGCGGCTTTTTCTTTTGACACTAGGCCAGTGGCGATAGTCGAGCCGATCGAAAAGAACACACCGTGTGCAAGCCCGGTCAGTATCCTTGCTGTAACTAGTGTGTTGTATCCAGGTGCTTGCCAGGCTAACAGATTGCCAAGAACAAACAGTGCCATAACAGAAAGCAGAACGTACTTTCTTTTCCAGTTACCAGTCAGCGCTGTTAAAACGGGAGCACCAACCGCAACACCAAGTGCGTACAGGCTAACTAAAAGACCCGCTGAAGGTAATGATACGTTGAGGTCGGAGGCCATAGTCGGTATCAGACCGACAATTACAAACTCCGTGGTTCCAATAGCAAAGGCGCTAAGCGTCAATGCAAGTAAAGCTAAAGGCATAACAACTCTCTCTTATAATCATTGAATATGAATGGATAAACGAATAGCCCGTTTCCATGTCGTGTATTATTAAAGAGTTATTCGTTGCGAAAAATGGTGTTTATTACAAAATACTTTTGTTATAAATGATGAAAGTGCGCAGTTAAGAAAGGGGATGAAATGTTAACCCGATCAGATGAATTAGAGATTCTTATGGCAGTTGTGGATAGTGGTGGATTTTCTTCCGCTGCTGATGCACTAGGTATTCAAGTCGCTAGGGTATCTCGTGCGGTTAGTAAAGTTGAATCACAGTTGGGGGTAACCTTGCTGAATCGCACGACGCGCAGAGTGGAAGTTACTGAGGAAGGGCATCAGTTTGTTGAAGCGGTTCGCTTAGGTTTACTACAAATACAGCAAGCTGAAGAAGAGATCATCACACGAGGTGAATTACCCAAGGGGCGCTTAAGAGTTGATGCCGCTAGCCCATTTGTTTTACATCAACTCGTGCCGTTAATTCAGCCATTTAAAGAGGCTTATCCTGATATTCAACTCGATCTTACCTCTAATGAGGGTTTTGTGGATCTATTGGAAAAAAGAACCGATGTGGCGATACGTATTGGACGATTATCGGATTCAACACTGCATGCTAAACCTTTAGGAACAAGCCCACTATTTATCGTTGCCACGCCTGGTTATTTATCTAAACGAGGTTTCCCTGAAGCGGTGAGCGATTTGCGCAGTCATAACTTGATCGGTTTTTCTGGCGCTAAAGTGTTAAATCAGTGGCCATTACGAGGGTTTGAGATGATAGAGCCTGATATCCTATCCAGCAGTGGTGAAACGGTTAGACAGTTAGTGCTGGCAGGGAACGGCATTGCATGTTTATCTGGCTTTATGGTGAAAGATGATCTTGATTCTGGACGGTTAGTGGCATTGTTTGAATCGGAAAAAATCACAAATACTGGACGAGAACAGGTCAATGCTGTCTTCTACAAATCTTCTTCAGTCTCTAAACGTATTTCCGCGTTCATCGACTTTATTCAACCAAGACTTACTTTAAAATAACTCTATTATTGTTGTTTTAACAAAAGATTTTTGTCGTTATTGCAGCTTTTGTTTTTCCAAGTGCCAAGCCTAGCGTGCCACCCCTTAGTAAGGTGGCACATATTTTTATTTGATCTTAGTTAAAGCGTGGCAACACGTACTGAGCGATCTGTTCCATTGATTTCTCAATTGGTTGGCTATTACGACGGAAATGCAACCCGATGTGATTGACTCCTGCTTCTTGCATTTTTTCTAGCTCATCGCTCAAGCCATTGACTCCGGCCCGGATACCAAAGTGATGCCGAACGACTGGTGCATTTGGGTTATCGACTAAATCAAGATGAATAAAGCTGGCGTAGGGTTTGTTTCCCGCTACGGAGCGCCAAAGTACAACGCGGTGTTCATGATCATCAGGTGTGCCTGGGTAGGCGAGCCAGCCGTCTAGGTTTTCTCCTATCCATTGTGGACTTTGCTGCGCTAACCCTGCGACATAGATAGGAATATCAGCAAACTCGGGTAATAACTGTAGATCGTTACCCAGCTTATCATTTTGCGTATCTTTCAAAATCTCTACACTTTCTCGAAAAGCCGAGCCACGGCTGTCAAAGTTAGCGTTAAAAACGGGATATTCACTAGGACGGTCTCCACTAGCCACACCGAGTATCAGGCGGTCACCACTTAACTCGTTGATGGTCGCAGCGGCTTTTTTCACTAGCCAAGGTTGTCTTAACGGTAATACTATCGCTGCTGTCCCTAGTAGAATGTTGTCGGTGCACGCAGAGAGATAGCCAAGATAACTGAACGGTTCATAAATTTGTGCCGCGTCTCCAAAGTTAGGGTCGTACAACGGGACATCTCTCACCCACGCTACGTTAAAGCCTAACTTATCGGCTAACATAATACGCTGTTTATGTGCACTCATGTCTGGTACGCCGAACGGTTTTCGTTGGAGCAGGCGTTTTTTCTGGCCTTCTTGGGTCCAGTCATTATCTAGGGGGAGCTCAACCCCGATGGTGAATCTGTTACTTAAATCTTTATGCATTATGAAGCCTGACTATTACTGTGAGTACTAGGAGGCAAGGTGCCTCCCTGATATTCAGGACACTATGAGATTTTTGTTGTGAGAAAAAGCGGCAAAAAGACAAAAGTGTTTTGCCACAAACAGCGGTGGTCTTTAAAGGAACTGGTGGTTCTCTACCTTGATTTCTTGCTTGATGAAGTCAATAAAAGAGCTGATCCGGCGTGAGGTACTGGCATTTTTGTAATACACCGCATGAACGGGCTGTTCGACATTATGCGTGTGTTCACTAAGCACGCCCACTAAGCGACCAGCTTGTCGGTCAGAGTAGGTCATAAAGTCAGACAGGCAAGCTATCCCCGCACCATGTAAGGCTAAACACCTTAGCGTCTCGCCATTATCAGATCTTAGGCTACTCATAATACGCAGAAGTTTGTTCTTATCATCCATGATCGGCCATTCCTTAAGATACTCCGGCTTGTTGAATCCAAGTAGCTTGTGATTGAGTAACTGATCTATTGAGGTTGGAGTACCATGTTGTCTTAAATACTCTGGACTCGCGACGATTCGAATCCGACTTTTACCAAGAAATATCGCGCGCATGGTTGAGTTTTGTAGCTCACCGATACGAAAAGCAATATCGGTTTTTGTTCCCAAAAGGCTAATATTTTCCTCATTGGAATTGAGATCGATTTCGACTTCTGGATACAAGCTCTGATATTTAGCAATGTGCGGCGTTAGTACGTGCAGTAAGAAGGGGGTAGCTGCGTTTATTCGTAGGAGGCCAGAGGGCTTATATTTCTGGCTTTTCAGTTGTGCTTCGGCATTCTCTACTGCTTCTACAATATGTCTGACTTTATCGAGGTATATCGTTCCTTCATTAGTAACATCTAACTTACGGGTTGTGCGATTTAACAAAGTCGTTTCGAGTTTGGCTTCTAGCCGAGATACCGATCGACTCACCGCCGAGACGGTCATCGATAACAGTTCAGCCGCAGAGCTGATTGAACCCGTATCGACCACGGCCATAAAGGTGCGCATTTCATCTAGAGTAGCTTTCATTGTTGAATATATTTCAAATTAGATTTGAGCATTGTTAACTTTACGGAAAGTTTCTTGCGGCGTAAAGTTTTGCTTCGAATCAACTATAAAATCGATAATTCAGGAGATTTAGATGAAAGTACCATCATTTGGCGTCGGCACGTTTCGTTTAGAGGGTGAAGTAGTTAAGGATTCAGTCCGTAATGCGTTAGAAGTGGGTTACCGCGTAATTGATACTGCACAGATTTACGGTAATGAGGCAGAAATCGGTGAAGTATTGACACAGTCCGGTATTGCACGTGATGAGCTATTCATTACGACCAAGATCTGGGTTGATAACATGAACACGGAACAACTCATTCCAAGTCTAAAAGAGAGCTTAGAAAAGCTAAATACAGATTATGTGGATTTGACCTTGATCCACTGGCCTGGCAATAACAATAACTTGAGCGAATACATGGCTTCATTACTTGAAGCTAAATCGCAAGGGTTAACCCGTAATATTGGCGTCTCCAACTTTAATATTGACTTGTTGCAACAAGCGATAGAAGTGGTCGGTAAAGAGAATATTGTTACTAACCAAATCGAGCTTAGCCCTTATTTGCAAAATCGTAAGTTGGTCAGCTTCATGCAGGAAAACGATATTCAGGTAACGTCTTACATGACCTTGGCATATGGGAAAGTACTTGGGGACCCAACTATTGCAGGTATTGCTGAGGACTATCAGGCCACGCCAGCTCAAGTCGCGCTTGCTTGGGCGCTGTCAAAAGGTTACGCGGTGATCCCGTCTTCAACTAAACGAGAGAATTTGGCAAGTAACCTGAAAGCACTTGAACTTAATCTGAGTGAAGAGGCGATTGCTAAGATAGATGCGTTGGAAAGAAATGGCCGCGAAGTAAACCCTGAAGGGCTAGCGCCTGAGTGGGATGATTGAGTGAGTTTCACGGGAAATCATTGCCTAAATGACACCTCTGCAATCGCTGACTTCCTCAGCGTTTGACGGTAGTACAACACCATAGACGATAACGGCTCGCTTGTCTGACGATAGTGCGAGCTTTTATCTTTTTGGCCTATTAGTTTACTGTATTCTCCCGGCCTTCAATTTGGCCGGGAGACGTCATTTAGAGATCAGTTACCATTCGATTGTAGAGCCATCAAATACGCGGAAGCTTCCGGATAGCTCAAGTGTTAGTTGTTCTGCGACCGAAACAATGCCTGCAACACTTTCCTCGGCAGAAAAGGTTGCGTCCTCACCGCCCATATCGGTTTTTACCCAGCCGGGATGAACTGCGACAGTTTTTACTCCTCGCGATTCGAGATTGCGTGCTGCTGATACTAGAACCTGATTAAGCGCTGCTTTAGATGCTCGATAACTGTACATGTTACCTGAACTGTTATCGCTTAAACTCGCAACTCGGGTTGAGATTCCCACGATGGTTTTGTGCTGACTTTTCGCAACGTTGTCTTGTAGTGCTTGAATTAGCAGGGCAGGTGCGACGGTATTTATGTTTAGTACTTCTAGCCATTTTTTCTGGGTCATTTCGCCAAGCGTTGCACACTCTTCGCCTAATACACCTGCATTCAGAATTAAATGATCGAGCGGACGATCCGCTAATCGAGTGGCTAACTGATCGATATCTTGTTGGTTAGTGACGTCTAGAGCCATCAGTTGAAGTTGATTGGGTTGGGTTACTAGTTCATTGAGCTGCTTAGCATTTTCTGGTGAACGACAAGTTGCGATAACTTGCCAACCTTTTCCAAGGTAGTGGCGGACAAATTGCAAGCCTAAGCCACGGTTAGCGCCAGTGATTAATACAGTAGACATCGCTTCTCCTACGTTGTTGAGTTGAACAACGACCATATTAGAGGCGACGTATAAGCATGTAATCAAAACAGTATAAAAATGGCCTAGAATTCGACATTGTCAAATCTTAAAGTTTGAGAAAGATGCTGGCAAAGTGTTTTAGCCTAGTGACCGTCAGTTCGGAGGCAGCACCGCTGACACCTGCAACAGCAACGACCTTACCATCCAAGTAAAGGGGGATCGCTAAGCAATTGAGGTTTGGCTCTGCCTCTTCTAAATCGAGTGCGTAACCTGATAATACAACCTGATTAAGTTCAGTTTCTAACGTGGGGGATATTTGGCTTTCAAGGCGCAATGTTCGGCGAAGCTCATCATCAAAACTAAGAAAAACCTTGCCGATCGCAGATGTTGTGAGTCCTTCTCGTTTCCCTCTCGGGCTACGGATAGTAAGAGGGTTATCCTGCTCTATAGCATCGATATACAAGTACTCTTTAGCGCCACTTTGTACAGCGAGGTAAGCAGTGTTGTTAGTCATTTGGGCCATTTTTTTCAGCAATGGAACAAAGTGTTGTCGGATAGCTTCGTTTTTTTGTTCAATCGGCTTAGACAGTTCATAGCATCTAAACCCTAGGCTGTAGCTATGGTTGTGTTTGGATACATATCCAAGAGAGTGTAGAGTCGCAAGTAACCCGTGAACAGTCGTCTTATTTAACTGGATCGCATTACTGATCGTCTGTAATGATAGGGGAGACTCACTCATCGAGAGCAACTCGAGGATTAGAAAACCTCGCTCTAGAGACTGAATGTTTTTTCTTGCCTTGGGCACAAAGACTCCTTGATGATGGTGTTGCATCTGAATGGCTTACTGATGCTTCCACCTATAACAAACCACTACGCTGGTGGTTTGGTTTTATTAGAGAATATACTCAGCACTTAAACTGATCGGCTCGTTGTATGCGTCCACAAGGGAGTTTTTTCCTTGCTTCTTAGCATTGTATAACGCTTGGTCTAATATCGAATAGAGCTCATCAAAGTTGGTGAGTGGCATTGAGGTTGATAGATAGGCCAGACTCGCAGATATATTCAATTGATGGTTATTAAGCGAATGTACACTCTTTTCTGAAATTGTTTTATGCAGACTTTGTATTCTAAAGGGAACGTCAATCTCATCGACGTTTTTCAATAGCAAGATAAACTCTTCTCCACCTAAACGACCCAAGTAATCTCCCTTATTAAGTTTAGCTTTAAGCGCTTTGCATACCTGTTGTAGTACTATGTCGCCAGTCGGATGACCATACTGATCATTAATCGCCTTAAAGTCATCTAGATCGATTAATGCTAGAACGTAGCGGAAGTCTCCTTCCGCTTTGGAGGTTTGGCTTTTAATCGTCTCTATAATTGCCGCTCTGTTTAATGCACACGTTAAGCTGTCTATTTTGGCTTTTAAGCGTGTTTGTCGCTGAACCATCAATGCCAGAGCGAGGAGAATCAATAAACAGAAAACAACAAAATTATAAGTGCGTTGTTGGTCTGTGAGTTTTTCAAACTGGTACTGACTTAGAAGAGTTTCGTTGTTCAACTGCGCGACTTGTAGATCATATTCATACTCTTTTTTAGTGAGATCTAGTGCCTCTAACGCCTTGATATTACTCGCGTCTCGGTTCGTTAGTTCAATCGTCGAGTAGGCCTTGTGATGCTCCAGTGCCTTTTTGTAATCATTTTGAGCTTGGTATGCTTTTGAGAGGAGTAATTGGGCTTGCGCTTGCAATAAGGGCCTAGCGTTTTTTACCGCTAATCTTAACGCTATTGTACTGTGTTCAATCGATTTTTCGGGTGTATGGTTCTTTAAATATGCCAATCCAGCAGCCAAATGACCCTCTGTTTCAAGGTGCGTATTCTCATAAGTTTGGGCAATGTTTAATGCTCTTCCAATGTAATCTACCGCGGTATCCAATTGCCCAGAATCGGCCAAAGCAGCAGATAACCCTAAATAGGTCAACCCTTGCCCGTATGGATAATGAAGTTGTTCGAGAATCGTCAATGCATTTTTGTAGTGGCTGATGGACTTATCGAGTTCTTTGGATTTTCTGTACATCGCTCCTAGACTATGTTCGACTTGTGCAACTTCAAGAGGTGTCCCTTCATCTTGGCGAACCAGTAGGGCTTGAATGAGATATTGCTCTGATTGTTCAAATTGCCCCAGCTCTGCAAGTAAATTGCCGACGTCATTGTAAATCCCTGAAGGATCGCTTTGCGTCGACATGTTGGCCATCAACTGTCGATACAAACTTAAGGCTTTTTCATAGTCACCGCGGTAATTGTAGTTATTTGCTATTACGCGCAAAGCAAGATCAACAGGGAAGTTTTCTTGATGCTTATGATTTAAGTGGCTCTCTAAGGATGAGCAATAAAAGTTTGCTTTGTGATAACGACCTTGTTGATTCAGCGTATAACAAAGTTGATAGTTCATCAGAGCCTTGCCTTCGGAATCGGATATTTTCTTCATTGTCTGTCGCAAAGAAGAAAAGCTATCTACTGAGGCCTCGTAACTACCATGCTTACGTTCCTTTAAGGCAAGAATATATTCTGATTCTAATTGAGAAAAACGGTTGTCTAAGACTTGACTGCTGCCGTAGTAAGGCTGATTTATGTTTGACATATATTCATAAATCAATCCACTTACGTAGAGCTTTTCGCTGTCCGATTTCGCTGTATGGTAGCGATCTTGAAGCATGCTCAATGCCGACTCAGGGTTGCTTCGTAGTGTGGTTTGGTAGACAGAGTGCCACTGTGTGATATTTTGGTTTGGTTCAATATCTTGAGTGTCGCTTGCATATACTGGAGTGAGCAAAAGTGACGCAAGCAAGGGATAGAGCACGCGCATGTTTAAACGAGCCTTTAATTTAAGGTGCCTTTAAAGTTGAGTTATCATAGCGCTTTTAACGTATCAGCGTTGTGATTAAGTTGGGTGTACTAAGAAAAAGAGTAGTGAAACTATGCACTTGGTCGAGATATTGAAAGAAGAGGCATAAAAAGAAAGACCTCAACATAAAGTTGAGGTCAGAAATCTTTAATCAATGTAAAGCTTTGCTAGATCTTGAGGCTCCATTTCTTTGCCTTCTAACTGATCGTTCCAGTTAGTTCCAACAAGAACACCATCTTCAGCAAGAGTCAAAAGCCAATCTTCAACAAAGATATCTAATGGGATTTCTAGTACAGTAAAATCTGCCCATTCTTCAACATTATGTGCTTCTGCATCTTCTTTAGAAGACCAGAAAGGCATGACTTCGCTGTTTTCGAATTCAGTTGAATCGCAAGATAGCCAACCTTCTTCATTGCGTAAACCCCAAACCAATTGGTTTTCTTTCGTTTCTGCAACAAAAAGGTCAAGGTTCGCTTGGATATCTGATGTAAGTTTGCTCATTTCAAAACTCTCGTTGTTATGACGTGGCTAGAGTAACACTAAAGTGCCGATTCCTAAAGCATAATACGGTTGTCGAAATGAGTAAAAATAAAGGAGCCGAAGCTCCTTTTCTGAGGTTAAGTATTCACTCGTTTTTGTTTGCTTTATGCTCACAGAGCAAACAAAAACAGGTACTTTACCTTTCTGGAAGAGTTGTGAATATTGTCCACTCTCTTTTTATCTCGCCTTTGTAACCAACGACTGATGCGGTTACTCGACGATTTAAAGCATGGCTGACTTCATCGGTCCCTTGTTGTGCTAAGTGAGTGTCACCAAAACCAACAATGCGGACTCTACTCGGTTCGATGTCGTAGCTTAGTAGGGCTTCACGGACATTGCGTGCTCGTCTTTCAGAAAGATCTTGGTTATGCTTTGAACCACCAACTTTACTAGCATAGCCGTGCAGCTCTATCGAAGTAGTAGGGTACTCTTTTAAAAAGTCGGAAAGCTCTCGGACTTGTCTTCTGAAGACTGGATTGATCTCATCAGAGTCGTTAGCAAAAAGTATCCGCACTTGCATGTTATCTGATGCTTTAATGTATTCTCCACAGCCGTCGTTGTCGACCTCTGAGCCTTCAGGTGTACCTGGGCACATATCTCGAGCATTGATGACACCATCGTTATCGTCATCTTGCAAATCTGCTATTTGTTCTGCATTTGGTACAGGGCGATACTCATATTCGTCTTCAGCAACAACGTGTTGAGTGATGGCGAGCATACCCAATGCAAATAGAATCTTCACTGGTTTCATGATCAGTACTCCACCTTTTCATTCCATTCTGTAGGTACATCGACACGCAAGGCATTTAACAATTGGCCAGTCGCGTTCATAACGCGGTACTTGGCGTACTGCTCTGAGTATCGAGCATCCAAGTAGTTCTTTCTCGCTTCGAAAAGTTCGTTTTCAGTATTTAACAAGTCCAGCAGAGTGCGTTTTCCAATGCGATACTGCTTTTCGTAGGCGATGACAGTTTCAGAGGCCGAATCTACGTGATCCGCTAGGAACTCTTTTTGTTGAAGTGTTAAATCTAACGCACTCCAAGATAGACGAAGACCTTCTTCTACTTGGCGGTATGCACGTTCTCTTAGGTCTTTTGCTTTATTTAGTTGGTAGGCAAAACTTTCAGCGTTGGCTACGTCACTACCACCGTTAAAGAGGTTGTAACGCATACGTAACATTGCTGTTGTCTCTTCGCTGCTTCCTTCGATACCGCTTGCATCATCACGCCATGTTTGAGCAGCTTCTACCGATATCGTTGGGTAGTAAGTTCCCTTAGATTGCTTGTATTGGAACTTTGCAGAGTCCACATCAGCTACCGAAATTTTGATTACTGGATGTGACTCGAATGCCAAGTCAATCGCTTCATCGATGGTGTAGGGAATAAAGTTTTGGTCCGCTCTTGGGAAAATCAATCCTTGTGGTGACTGTCCGACAAGGCGTGTAAAGGTGGTGTGGCTGTCATATAAGTTGTTCTGAGCTGCCACCAAGTTACCGTGAGCCTTTGCTAAACGAGCCTCTACCTGGGTTAGGTCTGCTGTAGAACCGATACCTGAGTTAACTCGCTTTTTAATGTCTTCATAGATCTTCTTATGCACTTTCAAGTTATTCTCGGAAAGTGTAAGAATTTCATAAGCTTTTACTGAGTCTAAATAAACTTTCGCGACCTCTAGAGCGGTGTCTTGGGCATCAGCTAGAAGTTGATAACGGACCGATTCAGCATCAGCTGCTGTTCGATCCATATCATTAAGTGTCGCTGAACCATCCCATATTAGCTGGGTTAGTGTCACGGTGGCTTCTTTTCTTGTCAGATCGGTTGAATCTCGCCCTGACTCTGCAGGTTTGATTCCTTCGTAACCGATACCGGCATCTAAGTCTACGGATGGGAGGTAAGCACCACCAGATGCTTCATTCACATACTGCTTGCTAACGAATTCATTGAACGCACTTTTGATGTCAGGATTGGTTTTTAATGTGTTTTCAACCGCTTGCTCTAGCGTTTGCCCAAAAGCATGACTAGCGGTGAACATACCAATACAAAAGGCGTTGGCACGAGTCCACTTCACTGTGATTCTCCTAGATAATGGTAAAAATTCTCGAGGTGATAGGGCTTATAAGTGGAATACTTATAAGGGCGTCAATAATTTAGCGCACAATAACATTAATATGCGATGAAGTAACCTGTTGATTCGCTGTTCATTTGTTTCAATTTTGATAAATCAACCTACTAAATCTGCCTAAAACTTGAATTAAGGTCTCAAATTAAAGATGGAGGTAATGGCTAGAAACGAGTGTCCAGATTTTAATAAAATAAAACACTTATGCATCTGGATTCTCATTGATGTATGACACATAATTACTTTATTGAGCATCAAATTGCTGTTATTGCACTATATATTCGGGCAATATATAGCAAATTAGTATTGTTAGTCAAAAACTTGACAGTTATTTAGGGTTAAGGTTTATATGGATCGTACAGCATTAGTGCCACTCGGTAATCAAGTCGTCGTAATAGGTTTGGATGGGCAGCTGAGAGTCCTTGCAGAAGGACAGCAGCCTCTACCAGGTGAAGTGATAGTGGCAATGACAGATGCTGCGCCTCAAGACCTGAAAATTCAGCTTGCTCAAGAGCAAGGTTTAAAAGATATTTCAGACGATGTAGCACAGATTATTAGTGCTATTGAGCAAGGTCAAGACCCTTCTGCTATTGATGAAGAACTCGCACCTGCAGCGGGTGAAAATAGTGGCTCCAGTTTGCAAAATAGTGCCACGATTGTACGAGATGGTACTGAAGTGCTAGCCTCAACAAACTTTGAAACTATTGGCCTAGAATCCCTCGGCTTATCTGAAACACAAGCGTTGACCTTAAATGACTTCTTCACAACAGGTATCGAGACAAGTGGGGATGGCTCAAGTAAGCCACTTACTAATTCTCCAGTGACATTAAGCGCTGTTGAGGAAGATAGCGATCCAATCACGATAACTACTGAAGAATTACTATCTAATGTCAATATTGATGATGCCGATACTCTTGTCATTACAAACGTCACTATTGAGAGTGGGAATGGCACCTTAATTGATAACAGCGATGGATCTTGGACTTACATTCCAGAGGCTGACGATGACACTGAAGTGTCATTCTCCTATGACATTATTGATAACGATGGCGGTGTTATTAATGGCACTGCTAACTTAGATATTACGCCTGTTAATGACGCGCCAATAGCAACTAATGATGCGATTCAAACTGACGAGGATTCCCAGGTTGTAATTGATGTGCTCGCTAACGACAGTGATATTGAAGGTGATGATTTAATCATTACCTCTGCTTCTGTACCAGAAGAGCAAGGTATCGTTGAGATTATCGATGGTAAGCTTGTTTTCACTCCGGCTGAAAATTTCAACGGTAATGCAACGATTAGCTACACCATCTCAGATGGTGAGTTAGAGGATGAAGCTCAAGTTTCGGTAACAGTAAACTCAGTTAACGATGCGCCTATTGCCTCTAATGATACAACAATTACAGAGGAAGATAGCTCAGTAACGATTGATGTCCTGCCAAACGACACCGATATTGATGGCGATACGCTGTCGATTGAATCGGCGTCCGTACCTGAAGCGCAAGGCACAGTCGAGATTGTTGATGGCAAACTGGTCTTCACACCGGCTGAGAACTTCCATGGCGATGCTGAAATTACTTACACCGTGACCGATGGTGCACTGACCGACCAAGCGACGGTTAACGTCACGGTGAATGCGGTGAACGACGCGCCTGTGGTTGAAAGCAGCATTGCAGACCAAACCTTGGCGGAAGACTTTACGCCATACACCATCAATCTAAATACGGCCTTCAGTGATGTGGATAACGTGGATGGCGAGTTAACGTTTAGCGTCTCTGGCAACAGCAACATTCAAGTGGCGATCGTCAACGGTATTGCTACGTTCACTCCAACCGCAGACTGGAACGGCTCAGAAATCCTAACGTTTACGGCGACCGATCCAAGCGGCGAGAGCGTTAGCCAAACGGTGAACTTCACAGTAGTCCCTGTGGCGGACATCGTGGCAGACAACGCGACGGTCGTGGAAGACACGCCAACCATCATCAAGGTCTTAGATAACGACACGTTCGAAGGCGACGACAAAGTGGTGTCGCTGGATACCAATAACGGTCCAGCCAACGGCACGGTCTCGGTCAACCCGGACGGCAGCGTCACTTATACACCAAACGACAACTTCCACGGGACAGACAGCTTCACTTATATCGTTACCTCCGGTGGGGTATCGGAATTCACCACGGTGAACGTCGATGTGACGCCAGTGAATGACGCGCCAGTGGCAAAAGATGATACCGCTGTCACTGACGAAGACACGCCAGTGACGATTGATGTTCTGCCAAACGATACTGACATCGATGGCGATAAGCTGTCGATTGACTCGGCATCTGTGCCGAGTGAGCAAGGGACAGTCGAGATTGTTGACGGCAAACTGGTGTTCACACCGGCTGAGAACTTCAATGGTGACGCCGAAATCACTTACACCGTGACCGATGGTGCACTGACCGACCAAGCGACGGTCAACGTCACCGTGAATGCGGTGAACGACACGCCTGTGGTTGAAAGCAACATTGCAGACCAAACCTTGGCGGAAGATTTTACGCCATACAGCATCGATCTAAATACCGCTTTCAGTGATGTGGATAATATGGATGGCGAGCTGAGCTTCAGTGTTTCTGGCAACAGCAACATTCAAGTGGCAATCGTCAATGGGATTGCTACGTTCACTCCAACCGCAGACTGGAATGGCTCAGAAACCCTAACCTTTACCGCCACCGATCCAAGCGGTGAAAGCGTTAGCCAAACGGTGAACTTCACAGTGGC